>DASPHN010000259.1:0-2072 GCA_035629655.1 Saccharimonadales bacterium (SeqCode)
TGAGCTTGAAGAAGAAGTTGAACGTGCTCTCCATGACTGCCCCGTTCATCGCGGAGCTCGCCAGGAGCGCCGGGGCGAGGAACAGCTGGTAGCTGATCTCGACGCCGCCAGGTCCCGGGATGGTCCCGACCAATGCCCCCAACCCGAACCCGATCCCCAGGAGGTAGAACAGGGGCTCGAAGAAGCCCGACAGGATGACCAGCCAGCCGTGCTTGTAGACATACAGGTTGCGCTCGATCAGGCGCAACGAGCGGCGGCTGCCGATGAGCAGGCCGCTCGTCAGCGGGAAGGCGCTCATCCCTTGACCAGCGCGTTGGTGACGGTCCGGATCGCCAGCCACGTGCCGACCACGACGAACGCGAGGAGGATCGCCAGGTGGGCGACCGCCAGCAACGGCTCCTCCCCGATCGTCCCGAGGGACAACCCGCGCGCGAGCGCGACGCCATGCCACAACGGGGTGATCCAGGCGAGGGGCTGGAGGAGCGTCGGCAGGGACTCGACCGGGTAGAAGGTGCCGGAGAAGAGGAAGAGCGGCGTGATGCCGAACCGGAAGACGGCGTTGAACCGCTCCGGGGTCTTCTGCGTCGCGCAGAACGCCATGATCGGCGCGGCGAAGGCGAGGCCGGTCAGGGCCCCGACCGGGATGGCCAGCACGATGAGCGGTGACGCGGCCGCCCCGAAGGCGACGATGACGATCGTGAAGACGCTCGCGACAAGGAGCATCCGGGCGCCGATCCAGGCGAGGTTGCCGAGAGCCACGTCCGGGCCACTGATCGGCGCCGCGTACATGGCGTGGAAGATCCTCGACCATCGCAGGCCCGCCATCATCGGGAACGCCGACTCGAAGGCCGCCGCCTGCATGCAGGTGGCCACGAGGAGGCCCGGCGCGAGGAACTGCAGGTACGGGACGCCGCCCAGCGCCGCCTGACCCGAGCCGTCGTCGACGTACGTGCCGAGGCCGAGGCCCATGGCCCCGAGGAAGAGGATCGGCGTCAGGAACGAGCTGAAGATCGTCGCTCGGTACGTGCGCCGGTACTGCAGGTAGCGATGCTCGAAGACCCGCCCGACGGACGAGCGGGGATGCGCGAGCGACGTCATCGGACCCTCGTCACTCGACGAGCGAGCGGCCGGTCAGGCGCAGGAAGACGTCCTCCAGCGACGAGCGCCGGACGAGGACCTGCTCGGGCTGCAGCCCGCGCGCGTGCGCGGCCGCGACCGTCGCCTCGCCGTCGTCGGCGTAGAGCAGCACGCGATCGGGCAGCCGTTCGATGCGTTCGGCGAGACCATCGAGCTGGCCATCGAGGGTCTCCTGGACCCCGACCGGGAAGCGCAGCTCGGTCACCTCGCGGGTCGAGTACTGCTCGATGAGCGATCGCGGCGAGCCCTCCGCCACGATCTTCGCCTTGTCCATGACGACCAGGCGGTCGCACAGCTGCTCGGCCTCGTCCATGTAGTGGGTCGTCAGGACCAGCGTCACGCCGCGCTGCTTGAGTCGGTACAGCCGGTCCCAGAGCAGGTGGCGAGCCTGTGGATCGAGCCCGGTCGTGGGCTCATCGAGGAGCAGGACGTCGGGCTCGTTGATGAGCGAGCGAGCGATGGTCAGCCGTCGCTTCATGCCGCCCGACATGTGCTCGACCTGGTCGTCAGCGCGCTCGGTCAGCTGGGCGAAGTCGAGCAGCTCGTCGGCCCGCTTGGCGCACTCCGCGCGACTCAGGCCGAAGTAGCGGCCGTAGATGAGCAGGTTCTCGCGGACGGACAGCTCCGTGTCGAGCGTGTCCTGCTGGGGCACGACCCCGAGGCGGGCCCGGATCTGCGGGCCGTGGGTCGTCGGGTCGAGGCCGAGGATCGTCAGCGTGCCGCCGGACAGCGGCGACACCGCCCCGATCATGCGCATCGTGGAGGTCTTGCCGGCCCCGTTCGGCCCGAGGAAGCCGAACGATTCGCCCGGCGCGACGTCGAAGTCGATGCCGTCCACGGCGACGAAATCGCCGAACTTCTTGGTCAGGCCACGGGCATGGATGAGCGAGGAGGTCGACGTGGCGCTGGGGGTGGGCACCGCCGCCGACACGATG
>DASPHN010000260.1:0-22486 GCA_035629655.1 Saccharimonadales bacterium (SeqCode)
GGACGTGCCAGGTGCCGGCGCGGCCGGGGACGGTCGTCGAGCGACACCCGGTCGACGGGAATCCACCGCTCCCCGAAGAGACAGCGCCGCGCGAGATCGAGGTCTCGCGCTGGGCGCCCGGTCAGGTCGTCATCGGCGGTGGCGTCAGCGGCCGTGCGGCGGCCGGTGACGCGGGTCTCGTCTTGGACGCGACCGACGGGAACGAGGTCGTCGGTGTCTACCCCGCGATCGTCGTCGTCGTCCGGTCGCCAGAGTCGCCAGGCAGGGTGATGCATCTCGACGCGGGTGAGGTCGTCGTGGCCACGGGCGCGGCCGAGCTGCAGCCCGTCGTCCGAGGCAACGATCTCGATGGCCTGTTGACGCCGCGTGCGGCTCAGACGCTCCGGGCGGCCGGCGTGACGCTGCCTGAGCCGGTCGTCACCGTCGGGGCGGACCTCGTGCGGCTGGAGGGCGACGACGGCGGGCGTGTCGCGGCCGTCGTGACGCGTGGATCCGACGGCGTGGAGCGGTCGGTCGCCGCTCGCACCGTCATCGTCGACCTCGGCCGCGCACCGCGCGATCTGCTGGCGCGGATGGCCGGAGGCGACACGCGCGTGTCCGTCGTCGGCCCCGCCGTCGACGACGTCCCGTTGCCGCCCGCGCCGACCGATCCGTCGGCCGTCGTGTGCCGCTGCATGGCCGTGACCGTCGGCGACCTCGACGACGCGTGGTCGCGGGGCTACACCGAACTGGAGCTCCTCAAGCGCGCGACGCTGGCCGGCATCGGGACGTGCCAGGGCGGCGCGTGCCTCCCCCACGTGCGGTCGTGGGTCGCGGCGCGCACGGGCGAGGTCCCCGATCCCTTCACGGCCCGACCGGGGGCCCGCCAGCTCACCCTGAGCGAAGCTGCCGCCGATGTCAGCGTCGACGCCTTCCGACGCACGCCGCTCCACGACGAGCACCTCGCGCTCGGGGCCCGGATGGATCGCTTCGGTGGCTGGTGGCGGCCGTGGCACTACGGAGACGCCGTCGCCGAGTACTGGGCGGTCCGGAAGGGGGTGTCGATCGGCGACGTCTCGACCCTGGGCAAGCTCGTCGTCAGCGGCCCGGACTCCGTCGAGGCACTGGAGCGCATCTATCCCTGCCACATCGCGGACATCCAGCCCGGTCGCTCGCGCTACGCACTGCTCCTCAACGAACGCGGCCACGTCATGGACGACGGGATGATCCTGCGCGACTCGCAGACGCGGTTCGTGCTCTCGTTCACGAGCGGTGGCGCCGCCAATGCCGAGATGTGGCTGCGCGACTGGATCGACACCTGGGGCCTTCGTGTCCACGTCATGGATCGCACGATGTCGCTCGCCGCGATCAACGTCACGGGGCCGCTCGCCGGAGAGCTGCTGCAGCGCCTGGGACTGGCGGAGCCGCCCCGGTTCCTGCGACACGCTCACGAAGAGGTCGCGGGCGTGCCGTGCCACGTCATGCGCCTCTCGTTCACGGGCGAGGCGGCCTGGGAGCTCCATCACCCGGTCGATCGCTCGGTCGAGCTGTGGCGGGCGCTCATGGACGCCGGCGCTGACCTCGGGATCCGGCCGCACGGTCTGCAGGCGCTGTTCGGGCTGCGCCTCGAGAAGGGCCACGTGATCGTGGGCATGGACACCGAGCTCGACACGACGCCCCGCCGCATCGGGATGGATTGGGCGGCTCGGATGGACAAGCCGTGGTTCATCGGCCGCGCCGCGCTCGAGCGCACGTCGACGATCGAGGATGAGCGCCGATGGGTCGGCTTCTCGATGGAGGGACCGGCGCCGGTCGAAGGCACGCCGATCTTCGACGAGGCCGGCGAGCAGGTCATCGGCAACGTGACGGGGAGCTGGTACTCACCGCTCCTGGAGAAGACGCTGATGCTCGGCTGGCAGCGCCGGCCGCCCCACCGGGACCGGGTGACGATCGACGGCCGAGCGGCGGTCGTGACGCCGACGCCCTTCTACGACCCGGAGGGCCACCGTGCTCGCGCCTGAGCCGCTAAGCGGACACCGCGTCGTCGCGGAGCCGGCCGTCATCGACGCCCTGGTCGCGGCCCTCCCGGCCGGTGCGACGACGCTTCGGTTCGCCCCCGACGAGGTCCTGGTCCTTGGCGTGGCGACGATCCACCCCGATGATCCGCACGCGATCGTCGAACCCGAGGCCGCGTTCGTGGCGATCACGGTCGAGCGAGCGGTCGTCCAACGCCATACGGAGTGGGCGCTCCCTCCGGCGGACGGCGTCGCCCAGGGCGCGATCGCGGGTGTGCCGGCGAAGCTCGCGTGGCTGCCGGACGGTCGCGCCTGGATCGTGACCCACGCCGCCTACGCCGACGAGCTGATGGACCGCCTGCGATGAGCGAGTACACCCGGACCCTCGCGCCGATCCGCTGGGCCGACGAGCCCAGGCCCGCCTACGACGTCGTGATCATCGGCGGCGGCGGCCACGGCCTGTCCACGGCCTACCACCTGGCGACTCGCCACGGCATCACGAACGTCGCCGTCCTCGAAGCCGACTACCTCGCCAGCGGCAACACCGGCCGGAACACGACGATCATCCGCGCGAACTACGGCATCCCCGAGGCGATCCGGTTCTATCAGCACTCCCTGGAGCGCTACCAGACGCTGGAGGAGGAGACCGGAGCCGAGATCCTGCATCAGACCAAGGGCATCGTGTGGCTGGCCCACACCGAGATGGCGATGCGCACGGAACGGGCCCGCGTGGCGATGAACCAGGCCTGCGGCGCCCAGACCTTCATGCGCACACCGGCCGAGCTGAAGGAGCTCGTGCCACAGCTCGACCTGACCGGTGGCGGCCGATACCCGGTGCTCGGTGGGTCGCATCACGTCGAGGGCGCCACGGCGCGGCACGACCGCGTCGCGTGGGCCTTGGCCAGCGTCGCGTCCCAGCGAGGCGTCGACCTCTTCCAGCACACGCCGGTCACGGCGATCGTGCGCGATGGCGATCGCGTGGTCGGCGTCGAGACCCCGCGCGGCCCGATCGCCGCCGGCGCCGTCCTGAGCGCTGCGGGCGGTCGTGTGACCCAGGTCGCCGGGATGGCGGGCGTGCGCCTGCCGGTCCGGACACACCCACTGCACGCGTTCGTGACCAACGACTATGCGCAGGGCTTCCCCATCATCCTGGCCTCCACCGAGCTCGCCTGCTACGTCTCCCAGACGGAGCGTGGTCAGATGCTCATCGGCGCCGAGTTCGATGCGCAGCCGTCCTACTCGCGCCAGTCCTCGTTCGCGGCGCTCCGCTCGTACTCGTACAAGATCACCCGGCTGCTGCCGTTCCTGCGCGAGATGCGGATCCTTCGCCAGTGGGCCGGCATCTGCGACATCTCGGTCGACTTCAGCCCGATCATGAGCGGCACGGAGGTGCGAGGCTTCTTCGTCACCACGGGCTGGGGCACGTGGGGCTTCAAGGCGATCCCAGCTGGGGGCGAGGGCATGGCCGAGCTGATCGCCACGGGCCGCCCGCCGGCGCTGATCGCGCCCTTCACGCTCGATCGATTCCGGCGGGACCACGTTCTGGCCGACGCCGGCTCCGCGGGGACACGCTGATGCCGACGCTCGAGTGCCCGCGCTGCGGGCGGCGGCCGCTCGACGAGTTCGTCTTCGGCGGCGAACGGCGGACGACGCCGTCACGCATCGAGGATGCCGGCGCGCGCGACTTCGATGAGGTCTGGAACTTCGAGAATCCGGATGGCCCGACGACCGAACGCTGGTTCCACGCCTTCGGGTGTCGACGCTGGCTGACGATCCGGCGGGACACGAGCGTCGACCGCGTCGTGGAGGTGCTGCCATGACGGACCTCGCGGGGCGGGCCCTCGAGCTGCGGTTCCGGGATCGGGTGCGGTTCGGCGTCGGGTCGATCGCGACGCTCGGTGAGCTCGTCCGGGAGGCCGGTGAGCGGGCCTTCGTCGTCACCGACCCCGGCGTCCAGGCATCGGGCGTCGTGGATGAGGTCGTCGGCGTGCTGGATCGATCCGGCCTGACCTCGATGGTCTTCGCCGAGGTCGCGGCCAACCCGGGCGCGAGCGTCGTCGAGCGCGGTGCCGCCGCCCTGCGGGAGTTCGGCCTGGACGGGACCGTCGTCGTCGCCGTCGGTGGGGGGTCGGCGATGGACACGGCCAAGGCGCTTTCGCTGCGGGCCACGAACGAGGCCCCGGTCTGGGGGCTCGGCTACGACGATCCGGCCCTGACCCCGGGACGTCCGGTGATCGCCATCCCGACGACCGCTGGGACCGGCGCGGAGACGAACAGCTACGGGGTCATCACCGACGAGGACGCCGGGCGCAAGGCGTACGTGGGCCATCCGTCGCTGCTGCCGGTGGCCACGATCCTCGATCCGGCCCTGACCGTTGGGCTGCCTCGGGCCGTGACCGCCGCGACCGGCATCGACGCCATGACTCACTCGCTCGAGTCCCTGCTGTCGGCGAACCCGAACCCGTTCGCCGAGGCTCTGGCCGTCGCGGTGATCCGCATCGTCGGGGCGTGGCTCCCCCGGGCGGTCGCCGACGGCCGCGATCTCGAGGCCCGCTCACAGATGCTCATGGCCTCGCACCTGGCGGGTGTCGGCCAGGCGAGTGGGACGGGCGTCGGGCTGGTCCATGCCCTCGGGCATGCGATCGGGACGCGCGGGCGCCTGGCGCACGGGACCGCGTTGGCGGTGATCCTCCCAGAGGTCCTCGGCACGTACCTCGGCGTCCGCGACCGCGAGCTCAAACTCGTCGGGATCGCCCTGGGCGCGGCATCCCCGACCGAGTCTGATGAGACCGGGGCGATCGCCGCGGTCGGTGCCGTCAGGCGGCTGTGCGCCGAGGTCGGCCAGCGGCCGACGCTGCGCTCGCTCGGCTTCGACGACGCGAGGCTGGACCTCGTCGCCGACGACGCGATGGCCGACCCGGCGATCCGGAACTCGCCGAGGATCCCGAGCCGTGACGAGGTCCGGGCCGTCCTGGAGTCCGCCTTCGGTTGACCGCGGTTCGTCCGGATGCGGACTCAGTCCTGTTCGAGCAGTGGCTTGATCTCGCCGACGAATCGCTCGAGGCTCTCGACGTCGTAGGGCGCCGGCTGCTCCGAGATGATGGTCCGGAACCCGAGCTCGACATACGGGCGCAGCCGGTCGGCCAGCTCCTTCGACGAGCCGTTCCAGAACGTGCTGTCGTCCTCGACGTCGGCCATCGGGGTCTTGTTGTTGGCCATCGCCTCGCGCCAGACCCGGTCCGCCTCGGCCTTCGAGTCGCGGATCGTGAACTTGACGCCCAACGTGAACTCGATCTCGTCGATGTCGCGGCCGACCGCCGCACAGTGCTCCTTGAGGACGTCGACCTTGTGCGCCATGACGTCGAGCGGGCCCATCGCATTCCACATCGAGGCGTACTTGGCGACCGTCCGGAGCGTCTTCTTCTCGCCGCTGCCGCCGATCATGATCGGGAGGTCGGTCTGCACGGGCGTCGGGTGGTGGACCAGCCCGTCGAAGGCGTAGCGGCCACCCGGCTGTGACGTCACGGTCTTGCCGTCGAGGAGGTCCCGGATCGCCCCGACCGACTCGTCGAGCCAGTCGAGCCGCTGCCCGAAGCCGGTCCCGAAGTCGATCCCGTGGGCGGTGTGCTCGGGCTCCATCCAGGCGCCGCCGATGCCCAGGATCGCCCGTCCGCCCGAGATGTGATCGATGGTCGTGACGGCCTTGGCCACGAGCCCCGGGTTCCGAAACGTGTTGGCTCCGACGAGCAGGCCGAGGCGCGTCCGCTCGGTCTGGGGAGCCCAGCCGGCGAGCGCGGCATAGCCCTCGAAGATGTCCTGGTACGGGTCACCGAAGATCGCGTAGAGGTGGTCCCAGGTCCAGAGGTGGTCGTAGCCGAGTCGATCCACCCGGACCGCGGCATCGCTCATCTCCGCCCACGAGGCGGCCTGGCTCCACAGCAGGATCCCGGTCTTGATCTCGGTCATGGCAGGACGGCGCCTCCGGCAGTCGAGCGCGCGGACGGTCCGAGGGCCGGCGCCGCGGCACGTGACCGATTCTACGCCGGGAGAATCTCCGACGACACTCGGATGCAGGTGAGCCACGAAGCGGAGCCGCTCGCAAGGATCCGAGCGACGCCAGGCCGTCCGCGATCCCGCAGCCCGTCGATGCTCTGGTCTTCCATCCGCCGCTTGGCCCGCGCGGCCTGCCAGGCAGCAGCGTGACTGCTGCTACGTCGATCCAGTGTGGTTCACGGCCACACGGGCCCGGCTCCGCGGGAGTCGTCCGTGTTCGAGCCTGCCAGATCCGGGCCTTCGTACTCCAGGAAGAGCCGCCATCGGGTCGGTAGCAGCAGCACGGCTGCTGTCAGGCGAGACACAGGCGCGGGCCGCATAGCGCACGCGCATCGGACCCGACCCCGGCGCAGCGCTAGATCGGCAGCGTCGCGATGTCGTTCTCGATGATGTCGCGGTCGTCCTGGTCGGCGATGCCGTCGAGGGCCGCGACCGCGCGGGCCTTCCATTCGACGGCACCGCGACGGTCGCCGGCGATCGCCGAGGCGCGAGCCATCGCCTCGTACGCGGACGCGATGTCCCAGTCGGCCGCGCCGACCGCCTCGAGTAGCTCGACGCAGCGCCGGGCGTGCCACAACGCGGGCTCGCCACGGCCGAGCACCGCGTAGACCCGCGAGCATTGCCACTCCCCGCGGGCGAGGTTCGCCGGCGTCTGCCCTTCGGCCCGGCTCCAGTGGAAGCGCGAGGCGTGCGCGCTGTGGATCATCTCGTCGGTCTCCGCCGCGCTGCGATCGGGCTGCTCGAGCAGGGTCCACGTGTGGTTGAAGAGTGCGACGCCGAGTCGGCGATGCATCGCGCCGTCGAGGTCGGTCAGGGTATCGAGGGTCGGAGCGGTCATGGGAAGGGTCTCCTGTGGATCGGTGGCGCCGGCCAGCTGGCCGACGACGTGGAGGACGCCCTGGAGGCGGAACACGCGGGCCTCGATGCGCCCTCGGTGCTCGAGCAGCACCCGACGCCGTTCCGCGGGATCGTCCGTCCCGAGGTAGGCGCGGATGGTCTCCAGGGGCACCTCGAGGTCGCGCAGCCGGACGATGGTCCGCGCCGCCTCGAGCTGGTCCCGTCGGTACGATCGATAGCCCGTCTCGCGGTCGACGACGGCCGGCCGCAGGAGGTCGAGCTCGTCGTAGTGACGCAACGCACCGACGCTCAGCCCGACCAGCCGGGCGAAGCGGCCGATGACGAACAGATCCGGGTCCTTCGGGTCCATGGCGGGCATCGTGGACCCTCGGGCTACCCGAGAGTCAAGCCCCCAACCTCGAGGCCGCGAGAACGGCGACGGCGCCGCGCTTGCCGTGGTCGCCGCGGACGCCCATGACGCGGCGGGCGCTAGGCGGAATCGAGCCCGCGGTCGATCGCGCGCAGGATGAATCGAGCTGCCTCGGCCGACTTCCCGCCGAGCTTCTCGCCCTCGTCCTGCTCGAGCGCGCGCCCGAGATCGTCGAGATACGTGTCCAGCGCCGGCGTCCGCACGAGGGAGCCGTCGTCGAACGCCCGATCGAGGCGCTCGATGGCGGCACGGGCGTTGTCGACGGTGTGACCCTTGGCCGTGATCAGCTCGCGCACCTCGGCGCGGGCCGCCTCCGCGGCGGCGCCCGTCGATGTCATCGCCACCGCCGCATGGTCCGTTGCAGGATCCCGGTCGAGGCCGATCCGCCGGCCGTCGTCGGGTCCGCCGGCACCGACCCGTCCTCGACGGCCCGACCGACCGCCTCCGCCGCCACGGCGTCGACGAGGCCATCGTGCCCCTGCGGCATCTCGCCCTCGGTCTCGACCGGCCGCCGCCGCTTCCAGTCCGACTCGAGGACGCTCATCGCCAGCTCGTCCCACCACCGCCCGTCGCGCCAGATGGACTCGCGCGAGCGACCCTCGATGACGAAGCCGCAGCGCCGATACGCGCGGATCGCGCGCTCGTTGAATTCGAACACGAAGAGGGCGATGCGGTGCAGGCCAAGCGTCCCGAAAGCATGGTCCAGCATCAGGCGGGTGGCCTCGGTGCCGTAGCCCTGGCCCCAAGCATCCTTCTCGCCGATCGTGATGTGGTAGAGCGCGGAGCCGTTGTCCGCGTCGAGCTGGCTGAAGGCGCACGAGCCGATCAGTCGGCCCGTCGAGGCCTCATGGATGGCCATCGCGAGGGCTTCGGTGCCCACGACCCGGGCCGCGAAGAAGCGCTCGATCTCGTCGGCGCGCATCGGGGCTTCCTGGTAGCGCGCCAGGCGGGCGATCTCCGGGTCGGCGTACCACCGCCGGAAGGCGGCAAGGTTGGCCGCGACGTGACGACGCAGGATCACCGACGACCCTGCCAGCACCTCGGGGAACCACGTCTTCGGCGCCATCGGCCGCACGGTATACCATCCCGTCCATGCGCCGCTGGAGCGAGCTGGCCGAGCGCGTGGCGGCGACCACAAGGACGTCCGAGAAGACCGCGCTGCTGGCCGACTACCTCGCCACCCTCACGCCCCAGGAGCTGCCGATCGCGGTCGTCTTCCTCACCGGACGACCGTTCCCGGAGGCTGACCAGCGTGCCTCGGGGATCGGCTGGTCGGCGATCTCGGCGGCCGTCGCGCACGTCGCGGGGGTGGACCGCGACGCCATCGCGCAGGCCTACGACCGCCACTCGGACCTGAGCCTTGCGGTCCAGGACGTGCTCGAGGGAGTGGAGCATGCGCCGCCGCCCGAGGCCTCCCCGACCCTCCCGGAGGTGGCCGCCGCGTTCGAGGCGATCGAGCTCGCCTCGGGTCCGGCGGCGAAGGCGACGATCCTGCGCGAGCTGCTGGCCCGCGCCGAGCCGCGTACCGCGAAGGCGATCGTCAAGGTCCTCGGCGGCGAGCTGCGCATCGGCCTGCGGGAAGGTCTGGTGGAAGCGGCCATCGCGAAGGCCTTCGACCGCCCCCTCGACGAGGTCAAGTGGGCCGGGATGCTGACCGGCGACGTCGGGCGGCTCGCCGGTCTGGCACGCGACGGCAAGCTGGCCGACGCCGAGCTGGCGCTCTTCCATCCGCTCAAGTTCATGCTCGCCTCGCCGGCCGAGGACGCGGACCAGATCATGACCCGCCTCGGCCCCACGGTCTGGGTCGAGGACAAATACGACGGGATCCGCGCGCAGCTCCACAAGCGTGGCGGCGACGTCCGCCTCTACTCGCGCGACCTGCACGACGTGAGCGGCCAGTTCCCCGAAGTGGTCGATGCCGCGCGGCCCCTCGCCTGGGACGGCGTGCTCGATGGCGAGATCCTCGGCTGGAAGGACGGCCACGTGCTGCCGTTCATCAGCCTGCAGACCCGTCTCGGGCGCAAATCGCCATCGGCCCAGATCCAGGCCGACGTGCCGGTCATCTTCGTGGCCTTCGACGTGCTCGCTCTTGGCCCCGGCGACGACGAGGCGGGGGATGCCACGGTCGAGCCGCTCCTGCGCGTGCCGCTCGAGACGAGACGGGCCCGGCTCGACGCCCTGGACCTGCCGCTCGCAGGTGACGGCGGCCGGTTCGCCCGATCGCACCTCGTGGCGACGGACACGGTGGACGGTCTCGAGGCGGCCTTCGCCGACGCTCGAGCGCGGCGCAACGAGGGGCTGATGGTCAAGGACCCCCAGAGTGGCTATTCCCCCGGTCGCCGCGGACTGGGCTGGCTGAAGATGAAGAAGGCCCTCGCGACCATCGACTGCGTCGTCGTCGGCGTCGAGGTCGGCCACGGCAAGCGCCACGGGGTCCTCAGCGACTATACGTTCGCCGTGCGCGATACCGAGCGCGACAAGCTGGTGAACATCGGCAAGGCGTACAGCGGCCTGACCGACGCCGAGATCGCGGAGATGACGCGCTGGTTCGAGGACCACACGATCGCCCGGTTCGGGCGGTACCGGCAGGTGGAGCCGACGGTCGTCGTGGAGATCGCGTTCGACGTCATCGTTCGTTCGCGACGTCATCAATCGGGGTTCAGCCTGCGCTTTCCACGGATCGTCCGGCTGCGGCCGGACAAGACACCCGACGAGATCGACACGGTCGAGACGGTGACGGCCCTGTTCGAGGGGCTCCAGCAGGGCGCCGAGCTCCTCGTGACTGCGGGGGCTCGCGCCCCCGACGGAGCCGTCTAGACGACGACCCAGGACGACCGCCTGGTGCCCGCGGTCCACGCCAGGCGTGGCGCGGCCTTCCACGAGCGGGTGGTGCCGCGTATCCTTCGGCCCATGCTCAGCGGCGTCGGGGGCGCTCCACAGACGGTCGCCCTCACCCTGTACACGGATGCGTTCGTCGTGCGCGGCTCGATCGAGACGCGTCAGCGCCGCGTCACCGACATCCTCAACGACGCGGATCAGCCGTTCCTCGTGCTGTCCGCCGTGACCACGGACGAGTTCGGCGCCCGTGGCGAGACCGTCCGGGCCGACTTCGCCCAGGTCAATCTCGCCTCCGTGCTGTTCGCCGTCGCGGATACGGTCGTCGAGGCGGTCCCGGAGTTGCGGACGCCCAAGACACCCGAACCCGCCCTCGTGTCCATCCCGCCGTTCAAGGTCATCGGCCATATCCACCTGCTGCCGATCGGCGACCTCCGCCAGGCCCTTGGTGAGCTGACCGGACGGTTCCTGCCCGTGACGGACGCGACCTACTGGTCAGACACGCTCGGGGAGGCGCGGCAGACCGCGACGATCGTCGCCGTCAACCACGGCCGTGCCCAGATCCTGGCCCCGCACCAGGTCGTCGACCCGTGGGCCGGGCTGGATCGCTCGGCGACGACGGAGGCGGCGGCCGTCGACCCGGCGACCGGTGTCCCGGACCCCTGGGGCCTGGGCACGACGACGCCGCCCAAGACCGACGGCGGCTGGTAGCCGTTCAGCGATCGACCGGCAGATCCAGTCGGTTCCCCCACTCGGCCCAGCCACCGTCGTAGACCGCGACATCCTCGTGCCCGAGGAGGGTCAGCACGAAGGCGAGCTTGGCCGCCGCGACACCCGAGCCGTCGTAGGCCACCATCCGCCGACCGCGACTCACGTTCGCGGCGTGGAGTCGGTCGCGCAGCTCGTCGCCGTCCCGGAGGCGCTGGGTGCCCGGCTGGTGCATGCCGCCGATGGGGACGTTGATCGCGCCCGGGATGTGCCCGAGTCGGCGGGTGTTGCCCTCGAAGCCGCGGTATTCGGCCGGGGCGCGCGCATCGAGCAGCTGGACGTCCGGTGAGCCGAGGAGGCCGCGCACGTCCGAGGTCGAGAGCTGCATCCGGTTCGGGCCGCGGGGCGTGAACAGGGTCGTGTTCCCGGCCGTCGCGGCGGCCGCGTCCACCGAGGTGTGCGCGAGCGGACGACCCTCGGCTGCCCACGTGCTGTAGCCGCCGTCGAGGATGCGGACGGACTCGAGGCCATAGGCTCGCAGGCTCCACCACACCCGCGCGGCGTAGAGACCCTGGGTATCGTCGTAGACGACGACCGTGCCGCCATCCCCGAAGCCCGCGCGCTTGGCGAGCGCGGCGATGCCGTCCGGACTCGTCAATCGGAGCGTCTCGCCATCCTCGCCCGACTCGACGAGCTCGGCTCGCCAATCGACCAGCACGGCGCTGGGGATGTGGCCCGCCGCATAGGCTTCGGCGGCGCTCCCGTCCGGGCGCCAGCGGGCATCGAGGACTCGGATCCCCTGACGCCCCAGCTGCTCCTCGAGCCACTCGGTCGTGGCCAGGTGCTCGGGACGGGCGAGGCCGGACATCGTCGGTATCATACGGCCGTGGTCGCCCCCGAGATCCCCGGCACCGACCGGCTGGCCGCGGTGCGGGCGGCGCTCCCGGCCCTGGCAGCGGGCATCTACCTGAACACCGGCTCGGTGGGGCCCATGCCGGCCGAGACCGCGGCGGCGATGACGGAGCTCGAGCGCTATGAGCTCACGACCGGCCGCAGCCATCCCGACTACTTCCTCGAGCTGGTCCAGCGCATGGCGGAGGCGCGGGCCGCGGTCGCCGCGATCCTCGTGGCCGATGCCGACGACATCGCCCTGACCCATGCCACGAGCGATGGCATGAACATCGGGATCTGGTCGGTCGATTGGCGGCCCGGCGATCGGGCGGTCACGACGCGCCTCGAGCATCCGGGCGGCACGGGGGCGCTGCACCACCTGCGGAACCGGCTCGGGATCGAGGTCGACTTCGTCGACGTCGGCATCGGCGGCGATCGGGGGGTGGTCATCGACGCCTTCGACGCGGCCATCGACCACCGGACGCGCGTCGTGGCGCTCTCCCATGTGCTGTGGGCGACGGGCGCCGTGCTGCCCGTCGCCGAGATCGCCGAGCTGGCCCACGCCCGTGGCGCGATCGTCGTGGTCGACGGGGCCCAGAGCGCCGGGGCGATGCCGGTCGACGTCAACGCGACCGGCGCGGACGTGTACGCCATCCCCGCCCAGAAATGGCTGCTGGGCCCCGAGGGGATGGGTGCCATCGCCGTGGCGCGCGCGGTCCGCGACCGACTCCAGCCGGCGTTCGGTGGGCACTTCGGCTTCGAGGCGGTGGATCCGGCTGGGTCCGCCCGCCAGTGGACGGCGGCGCGCCGGTTCGAGCACTCCAACTTCCATCGACCGTCGGTGGTGGGCATGGCCCGCTCGATCGGCTGGCTCGGCATGTTCGTGGGTCTCGACTGGGTCTACGGTCGCGGCGCCGCCCTCGCTCGCTGGACGGCCGATCGCCTGGCCGGCATCCCCGGCGTCGAGGTCGTCACGCCGCGCGACGCCATGGCCGGCCTGATCACGTTCCGGATCGCGGGCTGGGAGGCGCAGGCCGCGCTCGACGAGCTGGGCGCCCGGGTCTTCGCGGTCGCGCGGACGATCCCGTTCCTTGATGCCGTGCGGATCAGTGTGGGTGCCTTCAACTCGGAGGACGAGCTCCAACGCTTCGCCGAAGCGGTGGAGCTGCTGGCGGCCCATACGCCCGACCGCCTGCCGCCGCGGCGGTCACTCACCCTCCTGGCCGACGCTTGATGGGCGGCCCCGTCCGCCAGCGGTCGTGGGCGGAGGTCCGCTGGCGACAATTCCGCCACGCGCCGCGGCCGGTCGTCCGCGCCGTGCTCGCCAGTCTGGTCGTCGCGATCGTGCTCTCGATCGCCTATCTCGCCTACGACGTCGCGCTGGCACGCGGCGCCGAGCTGCCCGGCGGCGACCTGCGCCTGCTGTTCCTGGCGATCTACGTGGTCGCGGTCCTGGTCATCGGCAGCATCGTGACCTACCTCGTGGTGCCCCAACCGAGCGGAGCGGGCACGGTGCGCCGGCGGAGCGCCTGGAGCGCGGCCCTGGGGTTCTTCGCCGCGGTCCCGATCGCCTACCTCGTGCTGGTCGTCACGACCCAGGTCATTCGTCCCATCCTCGGCTGAACGTGGCGCGCAGGCACCACTTCTGCCATGCGCCTGCGAGGGTTCGCTGGTCCATCCGTACCATTCCAAGGTACATTCCGCTGGGTATCATCGCGAAGCAGGCCGGGTATCCGGACCGCACCGACATCATCTCCCGAGGTCATCTCGTGTCCATCGACGAGCAGCACGTCGCGCTGCCGAAGCTCTACGGGGCTCCGGCGTATGCGCGCCCCGCCGCACCGGTCGCGACCGTTCCCCGGCCGTTCGACCCGGACGACCTGCCGATCGAGGCGTTCCAGACCGAGGATGAGCGCGAGTTCGCGTCCAGCCTGCCCGCACGCGCCTGGGCACCGGGTGGCGCCATCGTCCGAGAGGCGCATGGACGGACCAACGGCCACGACGGCCCGAACGACCTGACTCCCAGGCCCTTCAGCCTGCGCGGCATCGCGGGCAAGCTCCTCGGCGACTGACCGTCCCGATCCGCCACCGCTGCCTGCCGGTGTGCAGGTGCCGAACCGGTGACGTGTGCATTGTCCCCACCCGGGTGAGGCGCCAGCATCGACCGTGGCGGTGGGCACATGGTTCCCATCCTTCTCGAGCGTGACGGTCTGCATCGTCACGTCCTCCGGGAAGATCGCGCGCCCTCCCACTTCGCACGCGACTTCTCGAGCTCGGCGAGCGGACGGCGTCTCCCGCACCGCTCAGGGGAACCCGAGTCGCAGCTCGCGTGTCCACCGCCACACATCTTCCGAGGCCGACGGTCAAGGCCAGCGGCCGGGCGCTGAGGACCGTCGCGGTGGTGCTCGTCGTACCCTTGCCGCATGGGGAGGGAGGACACGCACGGGCTGGGCTACCGGCGAGTCGATGACGATCCGAACGTCGCGGTGCTCCTCGCCACGATGGAGGGAACCGCCCGGTGGGACGCGACGCGCCGGCTGCGGTCCTGGGAGCGAGACCAGCTCGGCCTGACCGGTGGCGAACGCCTCCTCGATGTCGGCTGCGGCCTCGGGGAAGCTGCGCTCGCGCTCGCCGAGGACCTGGGTGACAGCGGCGCTGTCGTCGGCATCGACGCGTCGGAGGAGATGCTGCGCGGCGCTCGGATGAACGCCCGTTTCGCGCGTTGTCGCGTGCGCTTCACCGTGGGCGATGCGTGCTTCCTCGACGAGCCCGACGATGCCTTCGACGCCGTGCGAGCCGAACGCACGCTCCAGTGGCTCGCCGACCCTGCGGCCGCGGTCGCGGAGATGGTACGGGTGGTGCGCCCCGGAGGCCGCATCTCACTGATCGACACCGACTGGTCGACGTTCGAGATCGATGTCGGTGACGACGAGCTTGCTGCCGTGGTTCGCGACGGGATGCGAACGGAGCGCCATCGCCCATCGAACATCGGCCGGCGACTGCACGACCTTGCCCACGCGGCTGGTTGCGTGCCGCTCGCGAGTACGGAGGCGACGCAGACCTGGACGAGGTGGGACCCCGATCAGTCGCCTGCCCCGCTTGGTTGCTTTTCGATGGAGAGCCTTGCCGACGACCTCGTCTCCACCGATCGGCTGGCCCTCGCCGACCGGCGGCGGTTCGTCTCGACCATCCACGACGCCGCGCGTCGAGGTCAGTTCTCGATGCGCCTGACGATGTACGCCGTGGTCTCCGATGTCACCGACGCCCGACAGGGGTCGTGACTGACGTCACCGTGACCTGACGCCGCCCGGTCGCCGACCGCCGTGTGCCGTCGTCCGCGCATGGAACATGCCGTGGTACGAACTCCCCCTGGACGGAGCAGGATCGGCGCTTGCTCCGTCCGGTGGAACCTCGCAGGTGACGCTCCCGGCCCGGGCGGCATGTTCGGGCAGCGTTCGTCACACGTCACGTTCCAAGGGCGCCTCCCTTGGTCCAGCGCCGATCCAAGATGGCCCAGCCGCGCGCCGGATGCGCCCGACGCGTAGCCGCGTCTCAGGGTCGGTTGCGCAGTCGGAGTCCCTGGCCCGAGCCCCAGCAGCTGCTCGTCCCCGAGCGGACCCGGACCGCTCCGTCGCCCTGCTCCGCCGTGGTGCGCTCCACGACGAGCCGCTGGCCGCGCGCCTCGCGTAGCCGCCGGAGATCCCGTTCGAAGTCGCCAGACTCGAGCATGGACGCCAGAGCCTCCTGTTCGACGAGGCCGGGTGCCTGGCCGCCCGCCAGGACCATGGCGGCCACGGGCCCGTGAAGTTCGCTGGGGACGACGAGATAGCCCAGCGCGGCCCCGGGCGCGATCTCTGCCGGGATGCCGCCGACACCGATCACCCGGCCATCGAGATCCAGGCTACCGAGGGTCGGCAGCCGATCCGCGGCGACGTCCCGCTCGCGGTCGTCCTCGACGACGATCGCCCCCACCCGGGCGGCCCAGTCCATCAGCCTTCGACGACCGGCGAGGTCCAGTGGCGTGGCGGCGAGTCCGGCCAGCGCCGGCGCGACCACGACGAGATCCGCTCGTTCGACCGGTGGGCCCAGGGCGCGTGGACCGGCGGCCGTGTCGAGGTCGAAGAGCCGCGCCCCGGTCGCCTCGAACGCCCGTCGAGCGGCGGTCGGATAGCCGCTCGCGACGGCGCAGGTCCGGTCAGGGCCGAGCCACGTTCGGGCCACGGCGGCGATCGCCGCCTGGACGCCGGCGGTGACGATGCACTGGTCGGCGCCCGGGGCGTCCGCGCGGTGCAGCCCGGCGCGGACGGCGAGCATCGTGCGCAGCCAGACGAGGCCGAGATCGTCAGCCTGGTGGGCGGCCTCGGGCCCGATGGCCTCGGTCAGGAGCCGGGCGCGGTGCAGGTGGCGCGACCAGGAGCGGGCCAGGCGGCGGGCAAGGTCGCCGTCGGTCGGTGGCTCGCGGGACCCCTTCGAGCGCGGGGGCCCGTCCGGCACCCAGCGGTTCGTCGCGGGCAGTCCGGCACCGCGCGATCGGGCGTGCGCCTCTGCGGTGGCGGCCACACCCGGTCGCTGGACGGGGCGAGGCGGATCGGGCGCGACCATGGTGCCGAGCCCGACCTGGCTCACGAGGTAGCCGTCGGCGCCGAGTTGCTCATAGGCGGTGATGACCGGCACGACCGAGACGCCGAGATCCCGCGCGAGGGTGCGAACCCCCGGCAGGCGGGTGCCCGGCGGCAGGCGGCCGCCGTCGATGGCGTGTCGGATCCAGCGCTCGATCTGACGATAGAGCGGTTGGGCCGAACTCCGGTCGAGGTCGATGGGCAGGCTGGGCGACATCGGATCCAGGTGCTACGGAGCGTTGCGGAGATGACGCCCCTCGTTCGTCACCGGTTCCCGCGCGCACGTTCGTTGGCGGCGGACGTGCCGACGGCGCCCCGAAGGGCGCCGTCGGGCGGGTCCGGTGGAAGCGTGGCTTACTGGTTGGTCAGCTTCTCGATCTGGCGGAACCAGGTCGGGGTGTCGTTCTGGAAGCCGGCCGAGGTGTCGACCGACGTCCGGAGTCCTTCACGCGCGATATCGGCCCAGGCGTACAGGACGGGCAGGTCATTCGACTGCACGACCGCGTACTGCTTGTAGATCTCGGCGCGCTTGGCCTGGTCGAACTCCACGAGGCCGTCCTCGATGAGCTGGTCGACCTCGGCGTTCTGGTAGCAGATGTAGTTGTTCGTGTCGGGCCGCTCGGGGGTCGAGCACTCCGACGAGTGATAGAGGCTGAAGGGATCCGGGTCGAAGCCCGTGTTGAACCCACCGAAGTAGGCGTCGAACGGCTTGCCCGTCTCGGGCGCGGCCGCGTTGATGTGCGGGTATGTCGTCAGCATGTTCAGGAGGGCCGTGAAGTCGGTCTCCTTGAACTGGATGTCGATGCCGCAGGCCTTGACCTGGTCGGACATGAGCTGCAGCCACTGGCTGCGGTCGGGTCGACCGGCGCGCACGGCGACCATCGTGGACAGCTTCTGACCGGCCTTCTCGTAGATGCCGTCCGAGCCCAGGGTCCAGCCGGCGCCCTCGATGAGGGACTTCGACTTGGCGGGGTCCATCGGGTACGTGTTGAGGCCCTCGGTCGGGAAGGCCCACGAGGCGGGCGGGATCTCGCTGTAGATCGGCACGCCCTGGCCGCCGGTGGCGGCGTTGACGGTGGCCTCCTTGTCGAAGCAGTACGAGACCGCCTGACGGAGCGCCTTGTCCGCGAAGAGCGAGCCCTCGCGCTGGTTGAAGTACAGCGAGTAGAACCCGAAGTCCGGGTACTCGACGAACTTGAGATCGGGGTTGTCCTTGATCTCGTTGTACGTCGGACCGGTCAGCGAGTACTTCCAGTCGGCCTGGCCGGCCGCGAGCGCCTGGCCACCGGCGAGGTCTTCCTTGATGATCGGCAGGAACATCTTCTTGACGTTCGGTGCGCCAGCGAAGTACTCCTCGTTGGCCGTGAACTCGATCGCCTCACCCGTCTTGTACGAGACGAACGAGAACGGACCGGTCCCGACCGGCTCGAACTGGAAGTCGAGGTACTTGTACGCGGCCGCGAGGGCGTCGATCGCACCCGCGGTGAAGGTCGTATCGATCGCGCGGACGCGGGCGATGACCTCCTGCGCGTAAAGCCCCTCGTCGACGACGCCCTCGACGGTGAACGGGCCCTTGTCCGGCAGGGACTGGCCGGCCTTGGTCAGGAGCGCCTCGCCGTCGGCGGTGAACTTCACGTAGTCGACGGTGGCGGCGCCGTCATCGCCGGCCGGTCCGGTCGGAGCCGCCTCTTCGGCGGCGACGAGGTCAAGGAGCGCCTTGGTCTCGGCGGCCGTGACCGCTTCGCGGCCCTCGAGGTACTTGGCGTACGACGCGTCGATCGCGTCCTTGCTCTCGATGCCGATGACCGGCAGGTAGATCGTGGCGAAGGTCGAGAGCTTCTGCTTCAGGGTGAACGCGACCGTCAGGTCGTCGACCTTCTCGACCTTCTCGAGGAAGGCGGCGAGGCAGATGGCCGGGCTGTACGTGCAGTTGGGGCTGCGCGCGAGCTCGTACGTCTGGACGACGTCGTCAGCGGTCAGGTCGGTGCCGTCGTGGAACTTGACCCCTTCCCGCAGCTTGACCGTCCACGTCAGGCCGTCCTCGCTGATCGTGGCGAGGTCCGTCGCCAGGTCCGGGACGGGGGTCAGGCTCTCGTCGAACTCGTAGATCCCATCGAACAGGAACTGCGCGGCCTCGGCCGTGGGGACGTTGTCGGCGGCGTTCGTGAGGCCGCCGGACAGGTCGCTGTCGATCACGTACGTGATCTGCTGCTCGCCTGTCGCGCTCGATGATGGGCCGACTGACGGCGCGGCGCCGTCCGACGATCCGGTCGGGGCCAGGCTGGCGGTCGTACCGCCGCAGGCCGCGACCACGAGGCTGAGCACCGCTACCGGCGCCAGCCATCGATGTCTGGTCATGTGTGTCCTCCGCTGTTCGTTGACGCTCGCGCCGAATGCAGGCGTCACGAGCCGCGGAGCCATCCGGAAGATCGGATCCGCCAGCCGTCAGGACCCGGAGACGGCGGACGGCGTCGATCCACCGACGTGGCGACGGAGCGTGGCGCGCACACCTCCCTGGCGCGGCGCCATGCTTGGCTCCGATGCCGGGTCTGAGCAATGGACACTGGCGCGCTCGACGAGGTGCACACCGCCCCGGTCGTCGCCGGATGGGGGATCGCGGTGTAGCATCCGGGCCTCTGGGGGAGTAGCTCAATGGTGAGAGCGGCGGGCTTATATCCCGCTGGTTCCAGGTTCGAGTCCTGGCTCCCCTACCACCTCGACCCGTCCCACCACGCTCGGTCCAGGCGTCCCATCCCGACATGACACACCCGTCCAGCGAGCCACGATCCGCGCGGCGGCATGCGGCACTGCCCGTGCTCGGGCTCGTCATGGTCATCGCTGCTGGGGGACTCACCGGATGCTCAGGGACCGGGCCGGGCGCGGTCGCCGGGGCGGTCGGGACCCCGGCTGCCAGCCTCCCCGAGGCCCGGACGACCCCCACCGCGCGTGCCACGCCGACGGCTCCACCGCGCCCGATCCCCACGGCCACGCCGGTCCCCACCCCGACCCCCGTACCGACACCCACGCCGTCGCCGGTCCCGACCGGACCGTACGAGATGAACCTCTATGGCAAGGGCGACTTCGTCAGCCAGGCGACGAAGGACCAGTGCGTCTCGGCCGCGATGCAGATCATGCTCAACATCGTCGGGCCCAAGAACGACCGATCGAAGGGGACCCAGGCCAAGCTCGCTCGGCTTGCGCTGCGCCTCTCCGACCACCACGACGGCGGCACGGAGCCGCTCGGCTGGGCGCGTGGCCTCGAGGAGCGTGGCGCGGGAGCGTACGAGGTCACCGATGAGAAGACGCGTGGCGCGGCGATCCGACGTGCGGTCGAAGCGGTCCGCGCGATGGGTCGGCCGGTCGGGCTGCTCGTGTGGCGCGGCGCCCACTCCTGGGTGCTCCATGGCTTCACGGCGACCGCCGATCCGGCCCTGACCGAGGACTACCGTGTGACTGGCCTGTGGGTCAGCGATCCCTGGTATCCGCGGGACAGCTCGATCTGGGGACGTTCGCGCAAGCCCGACCAGCGGATCACCCCGAAGCAGCTGGCCGAGGACTACCTCAAGTGGCGCCGGCCCACCGGCCGCTACCCGGGCATGGATGGGCGCTATGTCCTGGTCATCCCCGTCGCGGACCACGAGGCGTGACCGCCGAGGATCAGCGCGCCGCGTCCGGATCTGCCGCCCGCCCGGCCCTCCCGCTCGCCGGCCAGGTCGCGCTCGTCACGGGCGCCGCGGGAGGGATCGGTCGGGCGACGACCCTGCGCCTGGCGCGCGACGGGGCGATCGTCGGCGGTCTCGATCGCGATGGGGACCGGCTCGTGGCGCTGGAGCAGGCAGCCGTCCAGGCGGGGCTCGCGGAGCGCGTCATGGCGCTCGAGGGCGACGTGACGGATCCGGCCGCGGTGATCTCGCTGGTCGCCGCCCTCGTGCACCGGCATGGCCAGGTCACGATCCTCGTCAACAACGCCGGGATCGCCGGGACCGGCCCGTTCCTGACCGTCACGGATGCGGCCTGGGCGGCGGTCGTCGCGGTCCACGTCGACGGAGCACGCCACGCGACGCGGGCCGTGCTGCCGGCGATGCTCGAGGCCGGACGGGGCCGGATCGTGACCGTGCTCACCGACGGTCTGTGGCATGGCCGCACGAGCGTTCCCTACACGTCGGCCAAGGGTGCGCTGCTCGGCTTCACGCGGTCGCTCGCCCAGGAGGTGGCAGCGGCGGGTGTGCGAGTGAACGCGGTGGCTCCCGGACCGGTCGAGACGGCGATGCTCCTGGACGGCGATCCCGACGAGATGGAAGCGGAACGACGGACCGTGCCGATCCGCCGGTTCCTGGCACCAGACGAGGTGGCCGGCACGATCGCCTTCCTGTGCGGGCCGGATGCCGAGCCGTATGTCGGCCAGGTGCTGTCGCCCAACGGCGGGACGGTCCTCGCGGGCTGACGCTCGCGGTCCGCGCAGGCCGGCGCCGCGGAGGATCAGGACGAGGCGGCGGCCTCGCGTGCCCGATCGACCATCTGGTCGCGCCGACCGGGCGTCAGGCTCCGCTGGGCGGGGAGCCCCTTGACCCACGCCGGAAGCTGCTCAGGGGTGAGGACCGCACAGGCCGTGGTGCGCGCGACGGTCGGCGCCGGACCGACGACCGCGGCGTAGACCTTCACGACGAAGTCGGCGTCGTCGTGGGCCAGCCAGCGACGAACCCGCTCGGCGTCGCGGACGGCACGATCCAGCGGATTCTCGAGCGGGATCCAGCCCCGCGACGTGCGCAGCTCCCAGCTGCCATCGCGGACACGCGTCACGGCCGCGGGGGGGAGCTCCCGGATGACGGCTGCGCCGAACGGGCCCATCACGAGGTCGGAGACCGTCCGGCCGTCGGCCAGGGTGAGGCCACTGGCCATCACGACGTCCTCGGGCATGGCCCCCATCGCCCGCATCAGCGTCGACTGGCGCGGGGCGTGACCCCGGACGCGGGCGAACATCGCGGCCAGCCGGTTGGCGCCCAGGAGGATGCAGGCAGCCGGGGCGACGAGTGCCAGGGCCCACAGCGCCATCCCGGCGGCCATCTGCTCTGGCCCCGGCCGGCCACCCGGCATGAACCGGGTCAGGAGCGGCGTCCCGAAGGCGAGGAAGGCGAGGACGATCCCACCCACGACGAGGAGGGTGCCGACCACCGTCCCGGTGACGAGCGGAGCGACGTCGGGGCGGCGGGTGGCGCGCGACGGCGCGATCGACTCCATGCAGGCATCCTCGTGGCTCCTGCGCGACATGCCCATGGCCGAACCGGGGTAACGACGCCGACCGGTGGGACCACGGCCCTCCCCGGACCCCACCGGACCGCTCAGGGCCGGTGCCACACGGCACCAGCGCCGCACGGTGCGCCCGACGCCGGTCGGCGGGGCCGGGAGGGACCCCCGTACCATGGCCGCGGCCGCTGCCCCACCGCATCCTCCCTCGGAGGAGCCGGGCCCACGTCCCGGCGGAGGCAGCAGGACCGTGCCGAACACCACTCCCCGGGGGGTATCGCGGATCGTTCGAGGCGACTCCCGGCCGGATCGCCGTGCGTCCGGCCGACCGGGCGCTGCCCTGGCCGCGGCCCTGACCGCGCTGGCCCTGCTGCTCGCGCTCGTGACTCCGGCGCTGGCCGGGTCGGGCCCCACCCGCCTGTCGGACGCGAGCGTGTCGCCGCGCAGCGCCAAGACCACCACGACGATCGACTTCGTCGTGCAATACCGCAACCGCGAGGGATCGCCCGCCGACTGGGTCCGAGTCAAGGTCGCCGGGGAGACCCACTCGATGACGCGCAGCGGCGGCGAAGACTGGAAGCGGCTGGTCACCTTCAAGTGGAGCGGCAAGCTACCGGCCGGCACCCACGCGGTGGTCTTCATGGCCATGAGCCGCGATCGGTTCGACTTCAGCCTGGCCGCGGGGTCGGTCACCGTCGCCGTGGCACCCACGCCGACCCCCGAGCCGACGGCGACACCCAAGCCGACTCCGAAGCCGACGGCCACGCCGACGGCGACTCCGAAGCCCACGGCCAGGCCGACGGCCACCCCCAGGCCCACCCCCCGGCCGACAGCGAGCCCGATGCCGACCCCGAAGCCCACCGCGGCGCCCACGG
>DASPHN010000261.1:0-2841 GCA_035629655.1 Saccharimonadales bacterium (SeqCode)
CCCCACCGATCGGCGGCCGTCGCGGACGCATCGGTGGTCGGCGTGGGCGTCGCCGGAGAACAGGCAACGACGGCCATGGCGACGGCGAGCATCACCCCGCATCGTCGGCTGGCCATCACGCGCCCCTCTCCACCGCCGCCATGTCGTTCACGGCTCGGCGCCCGGCACCCATGTGACGATCCCGATCGGCAGCGGCCGCTGGCCGACGAGACCCACCAGCCCGTCGGCATCGACCTCGATCGCATCATCGAGCGCGGCCAGGAACCGGGCGTCGGCCTCGCTGCCCTCCTGGACCCAGAGCTGCCGCCGCAGGAAGCCCGTCACCTCGTCACGCGACTCGAACCGGCGGGGTGCACGCTCGAGCCACTCGATCGACGGGTCTCGTCCGAGCGCCCGAAGGAATTCCACGAACTCGGGCAGGGCAGGCAGCGAGACTCGTGCCTCGCCGTGGACCGGCGGCCAGCAGACGTCGGCGATGGAGGACGGCTGGCGCTCCATCAGCACGGCCACGCAGAGCCGCTCGGCGGCGGCCTCCATCGACGCCACGAACGGACCGATGGCCTCGATGTCGTAGCCGACGTGCGCGATCAGCGCGACGTGCGCGGCGAACGGGGCGAGGTCAGCGGGCGGCCAGCGATCGCGAATGACCGAGACGTTCCGGATGCCGTGCTCCGCGGCCAGTTCGCCGAGCGCGGCCAGCATGCCCGCCGAGGCGTCCACCGCGAGCACCGACCCGCCGGACGGGGCGAGCGCGAGGGCGAGCGGGAGCGCGTAGCGACCGGCCCCTGCGCCGATGTCCAGCCAGCGCTCGCCCCTTCGAACCAGCGCCAGCAGGGCGGCCAGTGCCGGCTCGTCGGTCCGTGTCGGATCGGCCCGGAACAGGCCGGTCACCGGGGCGTAGAAGTCGGTGCCGTCGGGGACCTCTCGATAGCGGTCGACCTGGGCGGCGTTCTCGCGGACCCGCGACGCCCATGCCGATTCCAGCAGCGCGACGTGATCGGCCCGGGTGTCCAGGTCAGGGTTGGCGTCCACGTCGCCGATCGAGACGTCACGGACCAGGTCTGGGCGTGCAGCGATCAATGGGCCGAGACCTCGGTCTCCCGTCGCCTGGGCGACGAGGTCGAACGCCGGGCGGCCGATGAGCACCGGGTTGCGGCCGGCATCGGCCCGGTAGACGGGCGCGGCGATCGGCCGGTCGGCGTCGACCCCCGCCGTGAGCAGCGCCGCGATGACCTGTGGCGAGACCCGCGGCTGGTCGCCGAGGACCACGAGGGCCGCGTCCACCGAGGAGCCCAGGGCTGCGACGCCGATGCGCAGCGAGCTCGACAGCCCCATCCTCGGATCGGGATTCTCGATACGGCGCTCGGCACGCCACTCGATCTCGGCCTCGAGCTCGGCCGCGTCGCGACCCACGACGACCACGACGTCGCCCAGCCCGGCCTCCGCGATCCGATCCAGCACGTGCTGCAGGATCGGCCTCCCCTCGACCATGGCCAGGAGCTTGCGGCCACCGAACCGCGTGGCATCGCCGGCGGCAAGGACGACCGCCCCGACCCGATCCGTCTCCATCGACGCGAAGGCTAGCCCATCACGTCCCCGAGCCTTCCCGTCGGATATCGCGCGGAGTACCGTGCGGGCGCACGCTCCGGGACGCCGCCCCAGTCCGGCGCCCCCGTGCCGAGTGGGAGATGGCCCTCATGACCGAGACTCCGGATCCGTCGATCACGCCCACGAACCCCGGCGCGCGCTCCAGCATGCCGATCCCTCCCTGGTCGAGCCTCGACGCCTCGGCCCGGATGGTCGCCGGGGCCGGCATCGCCGTCGTCGCGCTGGCCCTGATCGGCGCCATCCTCGGTGCCTGGAGCTCGACCGCGTTCACGATCCTGCTGCTCGTCACGGGCCTGATCGGCGCCGGCCTCGCCTGGTTCGGCGGATCGCCGGCGCTGCGCGATCAGCCGATCCCGCTGCCGGCGATCGAGAGCATCGCTGCCCTGATCGCCGCCGTGCTGAGCGTGGTCGCGCTCATCGAGCTCCTCTTCGACCTGGACCAGCTCGACGGCATCGGCGACTTCCTCGGCGCCGTGATCGTCGTCGCGACCGCGGCCGCGGCTGTCGCGTTCCTGATCGGGACGACGCGACGCGATCCCGCCACCCGCGCGGCTGCCACGACACGGGAACGCGCGACGATGCTGGCCGTTGGTGGCTTCGCGTTGGTCCTCGTCGGCTGGGCCGTGAACGTCTCGCTCGGCTACTGGAACCTCGACCCGGGCGTGGTGACGCTGGCCCTCGTGTCGCTGGCGCTCGGGCTGGTGCTGGTCGCCCCACGCATCCATCCCAGCCTGGCATGGCTCGGTGCCGCCGTGGCCGCCCTCGCCCTGCTCATCGGCTTCGGCCTGTGGGGCAGCCTCATGAGCCAGGGCAACGAGATCGAGCTGAGCGTCATCGACATCGGCGCGATGCTGCTGACGTTCGTGGGGATCGTGTTGCTCGGCGTGGGCGCGGTGCTTGCCGGCTTGCCGACCGTGACGGCCCCCGCCGAGAATGCGCAGCCTCCAGCCGGCCCGCTGCCACCGGACGACGACGGAGCGGTCTAGCCGTCGATCAGGCGGCGCCGGCCGTGGCGAGCGCGCGTTCGCGCATCGGCCGGCCGGAGCCGCCATAGCGCTCGGCCACGACCTCGGCAAGGATCGCCAGCGCGGTCTCGGACGGGTTGCGACCGCCGAGGTCCAGCCCGACTGGTCCGCGCAAGCCAGCCAACTCCGCCTCGGTGACGCCCGCCTCGAGCAGCCTGGCGCGACGGTCGGCCTGGGTCTTGCGCGAGCCGACCGCACCGACGTATCG
>DASPHN010000262.1:0-2366 GCA_035629655.1 Saccharimonadales bacterium (SeqCode)
GGTCAACGGCGACGGCGACACGGAGAAGTGGCTCGACGTCGCGCAGTCCGACGGCGGGCGGATCGTGGCGGTGCGCAACAAGCCGGGCCGGATCTCGAACTTCTCGTGGTTCAAGATCTGGGAGCCCAACGGGACCTCCACGGTCGAGGGACCGCTCAATGCGCCCAGTGGTTTCACCTCGTACACCTATCCGCTCGGCTTCGACATCACGGCGAACGGGTCGCACCTCGTGTACGGGTACTCGAACTCGGGCAGCTGCTGCCCGACCCCGTTCGCTTCGGGGACGTATGTCCGGCCGGCGACAAACAGCTCGCTCAATCCGATCGACACCGGCAGCCAGACGAAACCCTCGCTCTTCGGCTCGCGGATCGTCTCGCTCGAGGACTCCTCCTCCCCGGAGATCGTCAACGTCCAGGATGCGGGCCCCGGCAACCCCTACACGAACGACTTCACCCCGTGGCTCGACACCTCGGGCGTCGGCCTCGACCTCGAAGGGGTCGACGTCGCGGCCAACGGGCGCCTGCTGGCACTCGGGTTCGAGGAGTGGAACGGCGGGACGCAGACGATCGGCGCGATCGGGGTCATCGCGATCGACGGGGTGGATCAGCCGCCTACGTTTGCCGTCGACTGCTCCGTGCCCGCGGCCGGCGTCGCACGGGACGCATCGCTCGCGCCAGACGCAGGATCGATCGCGTGGAAGGACGACGGCGGCGTGAAGGTCGCCGGCAGCCCCACGGGCCCCGCCGATCCCTGCGTGATGGGAAGCGCGCCGGTCGTGCTCTCGCCGACCGGTACAAACCCGTCGATCGGAGGCGCTGACGTGGCCGCGTTCCTGCCCGCGCTGCCGCCGGCGACGCCGCCCGCCGGCCCTGGCCCGGGGGCGCCGGGCGCGACGTCGTCCCTCGCCCCGCGGGTCACGCTTCCCGCGAGGCTGACCGCGAAGGCGCTGGCCGCCGCGCGCGGCGTCGCGGTCAAGGTCAAGGTCGGCCGCGCCGGGAAGGTCTCCATCAAGGGCACGGTCCCGGCTCGGCGCCTCGGGCGCCGCGGCAAGCCGGTCGTCGTGGTGACCGGCAGGCGCGTCGCGCGCGCCGCCGGCACCCTGACGATCCGGCTGCGCCTCACCGCCGTCGGCCGCAAGCGCGTCCGCCGGCTCAAGGGCGCTCGGCTCACCCTGCGGATCGTGCAGGGCTCCCGCAGCCAGACGAAGGTGGTCAGGCTCCGCTAGTCCCGGCGGTGCACGCGAGCCGAGGGGAGCGCCCCGACCTCTTCCTTGGACAGGGTCAGCGTGACCTCGTCGGTCTCCACACGGGCGACCGCGCTCGCTGGGATGACGACCTCCCGCCGCCCCCAGAGATGGCCGTGCTCGAGCACGAGGTGGGCGATCTGCTGCTCGCTGTCGAGGACGAACCCGTCGACATGGCCGAGGTGATGCCCGTCCGCCGATGTCACGCTGCTCGCACGACGGATCTCGACCTCGCCCATCGGGACCCGGTCGTAGGTCAGCATCACGTGCGGGTCGATGTCGACGCCGCCGACGCCGTAGGCGTCCATCCCCGGTGAGGGAGGCAGCCCGAGCGGCTCCTCGATCCCGACATCCCAATCGGGATCCTCGGCCGGGACCTCGCCCAGGCGGAGGTACGCCGCCTCGCGGACGAGCTCGAACTCGCTCATCTGCGCGACCGTGCAGTTCAACGAGATCGTCGCGTCCGAGGCCTCTCCGGCTTGGGCTCGGTCGATGGGCACGAGCCGCGCCTCCTCGTCGCGGTGGTGCGGCTGGACGACCAGATGCGTCACGCGCCGAGTCTGCGGATCGATCACCACATCGGCCAGCTCACCGACGGCGTCGTCGGTGCAGCGGACGGGACTACCCAGGTCGAGTCGCATCGGGCTCCTCGTCATCCTCGCGCGGCGTGATGCGGATCAATGAGACCTCCTCGCCCGCGTGCGTGTCCGCGTAGACGACATACGCGCCGCTCTGGCCTCCGAACCAGGACTGGGTCTGGGCGTCGCCCACGAAGCTGCCGGGCCGCCGGGAGCCGTCGGGCTGCTCGACCCAAATCGGCTGCCCCTCTTGAAAGCCGGTCATGCGCCGATCATCCGGCAACCGCGACCCGGCACCAAGGTGGCGCGCACCTCGATCGCGGGGGTGGTCGCGCCCGGACCGCACGGCGGTGGAGTGTCTGCACCACGCGAACGTGGGTGAGCGCGCCCTTGGGACGACCGGACGACGCAGGGAGACTCGCGGTTGAGTGGCCAACGACTGAGGAGCACGTGATGTGTCGCTGGATGGCGTGGTCGGGACAGCCCGTGATCGTCGAGGAGCTGCTGTTCCAGCCCGTGCACGGGCTGATCGACCAGAGCCTGCA
>DASPHN010000263.1:0-10065 GCA_035629655.1 Saccharimonadales bacterium (SeqCode)
GTTTGGCTCGAAAGGTCATCGGTGATGTGGTTCCTGTGGCGAGTCGGGATGAGGCCGGCTGGGCTCGCCGGGGTCGCTGATGGGGCGGGCGGCATGATACACCGAGGACGCGTGGGCGACCGTCAGCCGGTCAACGCCGGCAGGACGATCCGATCGACGACGCGCTCGGTCGCGTGGCCGTCGGCGACCTCGAACGACGTCGCCCGGAACGCGGCCACCCGCTCGAGGTCGAAGACGCCGGCCCGAAGATGCTCGGCCAGACCCTCCGTGTCCTCGAAGACCGGTCCCGGCACGCCGGTCCGGTAGTCGAAGTAGAAGCCCCGTTCGTCCTCGTAGTCGGCCACGTCCGGCGCGAAGAAGGCCATCGGCTTGCCGAGCAGGGAGTACTCGAAGATCACGCTCGAGTAGTCGGTCACGAGCAGGTCGCTGAGGGGCAGCAGCTCGTTGATGTCGGGGTGGTCAGAGACATCGATCGCGAATGCGGCGAGGGCGGGGTCGATCGGCGCCGCAGCCCGGATGAACGGATGCAGCCGGACGAGGATCACGTGGTCGGCGCCGAGCACCTCGTGCAGGCGGGCGAGGTCGAGGGTGTCGCTGAAGCGCGCGGTCGTGACCTTGTCCCCGCGGAACGTCGGGGCGTACAGGATGACCCGCTTGTCGGTCGGGATGCCATAGCGCGCCCGGATCGCCGCGGCGGACCGGGCCAGGCGGTCCTCGCCGAACAGCACGTCCGTGCGCGGGACTCCGAGATGCGTCACGAACCGCTCGAGCGGCTGGCGGAATGCCTCGGCATAGTGCTTCGCGGCGGTCGGCGACCCGACGAGGCAGACGTCGTAGTTGCCGTGGATGCGGACGCGCTTCGCAAGCGCGGCGTCCGCCCCGAAGGACTTGTCCAGCACGCTGTATCCGAAGCGCTTGAACGCGCCACAGGCGTGCCAGGTCTGGACGACGAGCGTGGCCGGGCGACGACGGACCACGTAGATCGGGAAGAAGTAGTCATCGACGATGAAGACCCGGGACGTCGCGAGATGGTAGGCGGCCACGACGCCGTGCCAGAGTGAGGCCATCCGCCCCCGCCAGCCGCCGGTCGGGCGATGGGTCAGGACGACGACGGGGATCGGCGGGGTCCGGCCGGCCAGCTCATCGCGGAGGATGGCGAGGTTTCCGCCCAGACGACCGGCGTGCGCCGTGGCCAGGACGACGCGCCGGCGCAGCGGCAGCCGGCGGGCGAACGCGTGGACCGCCCGGATCGACATGATCCGGATGGTGAGCAGGAGGCTGTTCACCGGCCGATGACGAGCTCGTCGATGACGCGGTCCGTCGAGGAGCCATCGAGGTGGGCGAAGTGACGACGGGCGAAGACGTCGACCTTGTCGAGCTGGACGTCGTCCCGGCGGATGGCGTCCAGGAGCTCCGGAAACGTCCGCACGATCCGGCCCGGCACGAACTCCTCGAACGGGACGTAGAAGTCGCGCTCGGCGACGTACTCGTCGAGGTCGTAGGCGAAGAAGAGCATCGGTCGCCCGAGCGTCGAAAACTCGAAGACGATCGACGAGTAGTCGGTGACCAGCAGGTCGACCACGAACAGCAGGTCGTTGACGTCGATGTCCGTCGTCGTCGCGTCGACCAGTCGGTCGGTGTACGCCTGCGGGATCTCGAGTGGCTCGCGAACGAAGGGGTGCATCTTGAAGATGACGACCGCGTCCTGCTCGACCGCGAGGCCGTGCAGCGCCGCAAAGTCCAGGTGCTCGGTGCCATAGGTCGCGAGTCGTGGCGGACCACGGAACGTCGGCGCGAAGAGGATCGTCCGCCGTCCACGGGCCGCCGGGAAGCGTTCGTATGCCGCCTCGCGTGCCGCCGCCTGCTTCTCGGCGTCGAAGAAGCGGTCCATGCGTGGGATGCCGGTCGGCACGACGCGCGCCTCCGGGATGCCGAAGGCCTCGGCGTAGAACGGGACGTCATGATCCGAGCTGACGATCGCGTGCGTGTAGTTCTTGTGCACGCGCGAGTACGGGCTGGGGCCGCCGGGCTTGCCGACTCGGCTGTAGCCCACGGTCTTGAAGGCGCCGGAGGCATGCCAGAGCTGCACGATCCGCATCGCGGGGTCGTCGATCCGGTAGATGACCGGCTGGTAGTCATCGATGAGGACGACGTCGGCCCGGGCGAGCAGCCACGGCAGCCGGAATCGATCGCTCATCGGGCGGCGCTCGGCGATGCTCGGCTTGAAGATCCGCAGAAGCTCGTAGTCGCGGTCGAGGCCACGGGCGACCATGCGGTCATAGACCTCGAGGAGGTTGCCACCGAGGTCCGCTCGCGAATCGGAGCTGAAGAGGACGCGGCGGCCGTTGCGGCGGGCAACGAGCCGGGCCAGTCGGAAGAGCACCTGGAACATCGGTCGCCGGAGCCGACGGATGATCCGATTGCGGACGCGGGTGAGGGTCCACGGGACCGGCGGCGAAAGCTCCTGACCGGGGCGCAGGACGGGTGGTCCAAGGCTGACCATCAGCGCGAAGCGGCCGTCGCCCGGGTCGACCATTGGGGTGGCGGTGTACACGCCGCGGGTGAGCTCGAACCGGCCGACGACGTCCACCGGGCGGAGCGATGGGTCGTCGATGACGACCTGCGTCGGGATCCCACGGGATCCCGACAGGTCCCCCGTCTCGAGCACCCATTCGCCGGGCTCGAGGGGCATGAGGCCCGGGCCCTGCATGACGTTGAATCGGACGAGCTGCTCGGGCCCGTCGCCCGCCGGACGCACGCTGGTCGGGGTCATCCACTCGTCGTCGTGGCCGCCGCGACGACGCAGCCGGAGCCCATCCGGGACCGATCCACCGGCCGTCGCCACCCGGATCACGAGCTGGACGCGCTCCCAGCGCAGCTCCGTGATGCGCAGCGGTGATGGTCCGGTGGCGATGGCGGGGCGGGCGGTCTGCGTCAAGCGCGCATCATATGGTCTGGCCGGGACCGAGGCCCCGGCCGAGGCCCGCCTCCGCGTATCCTTGCTTCCCGTGGCCAAGCGCCGACGGTCGGTCCGGGGACCGGTCCGGACGGCGCCGGCACCAGCTCATGCACCCCGAGGTCCGATGCGGATCCACGCGCTCCTCCTCGCCGGCGGGGATGGCAACCGCTTCGGCGCCGACATCCCCAAGCAGTTCGTGCGGCTGGCCGGCGAGCCGATCCTCGTTCGCAGCGCCCGTGCCCTGGCGCTCGCGGACGCGGGGATCGATCGCCTCGTCGTCGTGGCCCATCCCACCTGGCTGGCCGAGACGGAGGCCGCGCTGGCGGATGCCGGACTGACCATCCCGACGACCGTCGTCGGCGGCGGGTCGACCCGCAACGAGAGCACGCGCAACGGCCTGGCCGCCCTCGATGCCGACGACGACGACATCGTCCTCGTCCATGACGCGGTCCGGCCGCTCCTCCCACCGGAGGTCGTGCGTCGTTCGATCGAGCCCATCGTGGCCCGTTCAGCCGAGGGCACCGACACGGTCATCCCGAGCGCCGACACCCTGGTCGTCGTCGAGGGCGACCTCGTGGTGGAGATCCCCGATCGAGCGCGCTTCCGTCGCGGGCAGACGCCGCAGACGTTCCGTGTGGGCGTGCTGGCGCGGGCCTATGCGGCGGCCGCCGCTGCCGGCGACCTCCGCGCGACCGACGACTGCAGTCTCGTGCTGCGCTACGTGCCCGAGGCCCGGATCGCGGCCGTGGCGGGCGACGAGGTGAACCTCAAGATCACGACCCGGATCGACATCGTCATGGCCGACCGCATGCTCCAGATGCGCACCTTCGACTCGACGACCGAGGTGAGCGCACCGGGTCGGTCGCTGGTCGACGCACGGCTGCTCGTGATCGGTGGCACGAACGGCATCGGTGCGGCGATCGCGGCGGCAGCTCGCGAGGCGGGCGCACAGGTCGCGGTCGATGGCCGCTCGGCAGGGCTCGACGTTCGCGACGCCGCCGCCGTCGCCCGCCACGTCGACGAGGCCTCGGCCCGGCTTGGTGGCCTCGACCATGTCGTGTGCACGGCCGGGGTCCTGCGCATCGGCGCCGTCGCCGCCGGGGCCGCCGCCGACCTGGCCGAGGTGATCGACGTGAACGTGACCGGGACGCTCAACGTGGCCCGCGCCGCCTATCCGCACCTGCGGTCGAGCCGAGGCTCGTTCACGGCCTTCGCCTCGAGCTCCTTCACCGTCGGCCGGCCACTGTACGTCGCCTATTCGGCGAGCAAGGCGGCCGTCGTCAACCTCGTCCAGGGCCTGGCCGAGGAGTGGGGCGGCGATGGGATCCGGGTCAACGCGGTCAGCCCGGAGCGGACCGACACCCCGATGCGCCGTCGCGCGTTCCCGGACGAGGACCGCACGGGCCTGCTTGCGACGCCCGAGGTCGCCGCCGCGACCCTTCGGCTCATCGCCTCGGACCTCACGGGCCAGGTCCTCGACGTGCGCCGCCACGACCCGGGCTGACCGGCGGGCGATCGAGGTCGACACGCTCGCTCCTCAGCACTGGCATCATCGTGGCGACGAACGACGATGCGACAGCCACGGGAGGGCTCCATGACGACCGGCATGATCGTGCTCGCCGGCGGGATCGGGAAACGGATCGGGCGGCCATTCCCCAAGCAGTTCCTGCTGCTGGGCGGCAAGCCGCTGATCATCCACGTCCTCGAGAAGGCGCGCGCCCTGCCGGAGATCGAGCGCGTGGTCATCACGTGCCCGGAACACCATCTCGAGCAGACACGCGAGCTCATCGCGAACCACCGGCTTGGCGAGAAGTTCGAGTGCATCGTCGGCGGCGGTTCGCGCCAGGAGTCCGTCTACCGCGGGCTTCTGGCAGTGGATGGCCACGACTCGGTGATCATCCACGAGGCGGTCCGGCCGCTCGTCACCGCCGACGCCTTCCGCGACCTGATCGCCGCGCCAGACGAGAATGCGATGTACGGCATCCCCATCTCGTTCACGGTGCTCAAGGGCCATGACTACGTCGAGGGCCTGCTGGAGCGCGACGAGCTGGTCAACGTGCAGCTGCCCCAGAAGTTCGACCGAGCGAAGCTGCTCCAGGCCCATGAGGCGGCGAGGGCGGAAGCCGCTCACTTCACCGAGGATGCCGGGCTGTTCCATCACTACATCGGGGACCCGGTCCGGATCCTCCCGGGCTCGGACGAGAACATCAAGATCACCGTGCCGACCGACACGGTGACCGCCGAGGCGATCTACGCCGAGTCCCTCGGGCGCAGGTCCTGACCCGATGGGCAAGACCTGTGTCATCACCGGCGCGAGCCAGGGCATCGGCCGGGCGGCGGCCATCCGGATGTGCCACGAACCCGACGTCGACACCATCGTCCTGGTCGCCCGCAACGCGACCGGGCTCGATGAGACGCACGCTCAGATGGAGGCGGGCGGCAAGACCGTGAAGCTGATCCCGTACGACCTCGGCGAGCTCGACGGGATCCCGGACCTCGTGCGGGACGTCCACGAGGAGTTCGGCAGCATCGACATCCTGCTCAACATCGCGGGTTACGCGGAGCCGAAGTCCCTGCTCGACACCACGTCGACCAACCTCGTCACCACGTTCACGATCAACGTCTTCGCGATGCTGCTGCTGACCCGTGAGGTCGTGCGCTATATGCAGGGCCGGCCGGCCAAGGTCCTGAACGTGGCATCGACCGCCGGCATCACCTCGCGGCCCGGCTGGGTGGCGTACGCCGCGTCCAAGGCGGCCGTCGTCTCGCTCTCGCAGACCCTCGCCGACGAGCTGGCCGGGACCGGGATCAAGGTCTACAGCATCTCCCCGGGCCGGACGGCCACGGAGCTGCGACGCATCCTCGCGCCCGACGAGGACCCGAGCAAGATCATGCAGCCGAGCGCCGTGGCCGAGGTGATCGCCACCCTCATGCGCGACGAGGAACGAACGCTGGACGGACAGAACATCATCGTCCGCCAGCAGGTCTGAGGGCCCGTGAGCCGGCTCGAATACCGGCTGGCCAGCGTCCTCCTGCGCGTCATCGGGGCACTCAGCGGGCTCATGCCGATCAAGCCCCAGCGGGTGGTCCTGGCCACAGCCCGGGTGGCCACGCTCGAGGGCAACCTGGCCTTCCTGCACGCGGCGATGGTCGCCCGCCACCCGGAGCGCGAGTACGTGCTCCTGCTCGAGCCGTACGACTACGGCCTGCGCGGCAAGCTGCGGTACCTGCTCCGGCTGGCCCGGGGCATGTACCACCTGCGCACGTCGGGCCTGTTCATCGTCGACAACGCCTATCTGCCCATCCATGTCGCCCCTCATCGACCGGGCACCACGGTGGTCCAGGTGTGGCATGCCGTCGCCGCCCTCAAGCGGTTCGGGGCCGACACGCTCGGCGGGCTGGACGAGGTGGAGGACGCCTTCCTGCACCGCCACTACGACTACGTCGTGTGCACGGCGGAGCGGTCACGCGGCCCGTGGTCCACGGCGCTCCGCACCCCGATCGAGCGCGTGCTGCCGCTGGGCACGCCACGGACGGACCTGTTCGCGGACCAGGCAGCGCTGGACGCGACGGCGGCTCGAGTCCGGGCTGCCTACCCGCTGATGGCCGGTCGGCGGGTGATCCTGTATGCCCCGACCTTTCGGGGGCGCGGTGTCGCCAAGCGAGCCGCGGGCGATCTGGACGCGGCCCGACTGCGCGCAGGTCTGGCGCCCGAGGACCTGCTGGTCCTCAAGACGCACCCCAACCTCGACCCGGCGCTGACCGACACGACCGGCTTCGACCTCGTCATCGACCCAGCCACCGAGCTCAACGACCTGCTGACGGTGACGGACATCCTCATCACCGACTACTCGTCCTCGATCTTCGAGTACGCGCTGCTCCGCCGACCGCTCGTCCTGCTCGTGCCTGATCTCGCCACGTATGAGGCGGATCCGGGGATGTACCTGGACTTCCGGACGGAGATGATCGGCACCCAGGTGACCGACACGGCCGGGGTCCTCCGGGTCATCGCGGAGGGGGACTTCGACCTCGCCGCCTACGAGGACTTCATCGATCGCCACCTGGGCGCCGCGGACGGTCGCGCGAGCGAGCGGTTCGTGACCAGATTCCTCGACGAGGAGGCGGTCGGCGAAGGGAACAGTGGTACCCTTCCGCGCGATGTCCGTCACGAGTGAAGCACCGGCTGCGTTCCGCAACGCAGCCGGCGACCCGGGTGCGCTGCGGCTGATCCGGGAGGGCGTCTCGGACATCCTGTCGCGCCGCCGGCTGGTCCGCTACCTGGTCCAGGCGGACATGCGCAAGCGCGGCGCGGACACCGTGCTCGGCAACTTCTGGTGGGTGCTCGATCCGCTCCTCCAGATGGTCGTCTACTGGGTCTTCGTCTCGATCATCGTGCGCCGCGACCTGCCCGACTACCCGCTCTTCATCTTCGCCGCGATCCTGCCCTGGAAGTGGTTCACGGCGTCGGTCACGGATGGCACCACGTCGGTCACCAGCCAGGACCGGCTGATCAAGCAGATCCAGTTCCCCAAGCTCGTGCTGCCCGTCGCGGCCACGACGGCCGGCGTGGTCGGGTTCGCCTTCGGGCTCATCCCCCTCGGGCTGCTCATGCTCTTCTACCAGGACCGGATCTCGGGATACCTGCTGCTCATCCCGATCATCGCGGCCGTGCAGTACGTCTTCACCCTCGCCGTGGCGTTCCTCCTGTCGGCAGGGAACGTCTTCTTCCGCGACCTCGGCAACGTCTCGCGGCACGTCCTCCGGCTGTGGTGGTACCTGTCGCCCGGCCTCTACAGCCTGGCCGTCCTCGATGAGCTTGCCTTCGTCCAGGACAACCCGTGGCTGAAGACCCTCGCGGCCCTGAATCCGTTCGCGATCCTGTTCGAGTCATATCGGGCCGTCATCTACGGCGGGACGTTCCCGGACTGGACCGCCCTGGCGCTGCTGCTGGTCGGCAGCCTGATCTTCCTGGGGGTCACGACGGTCCTCTTCAAGCGCCTCGAGCCCAACTTCGCGAAGGTCCTGTGAGCGACCTCGCAGTGCTGCCACCGGTCCCACGGACCGACCCGGATCAGGCCATCAAGGTCGATGACCTTGGGGTCCAGTACGACCTGCGCTTCACGAAGAAGACGACGATCCGGCGCTCGCTCGGCCAGCTGATCGGCCGCAACACCCCTGAACGGTTCTGGGCGTTGCGCCACGTCTCGCTGCGCGTGCTGCACGGCGAGTCACTGGCCGTCATCGGCCCCAACGGCGCCGGCAAGAGCACGCTCCTCCAGGTGCTGGCCGGCATCATCCGGCCGTCCGAGGGCGTCGTCGACGTGCATGGGCATGTGTCCGGCCTCCTCACCCTCGGCGCCGGCTTCGACCGTGAGCTGAGTGGCCGCGACAACATCCTGCTCGGCGGCGCCTTCCTCGGCCTCGATGACGTCGTCACGCGAGCGATGCTGCCCTCGATCATCGAGTACGCCGAGCTCGGCGACTTCATCGATCAGCCGCTCAAGACCTATTCGTCGGGGATGCGCGCACGTCTCGGGTTCGCCATCGCGACGTCGGTCAACCCGGACATCCTGCTCCTCGATGAAGTGCTGGCCACGGGCGACGCCGCATTCCGTGCCAAGTCGAAGGCTCGCGTCATCGAGATCGTCAAGGCCGCCAAGGCGGTCGTCCTCGTGACCCACGACATGAGCTGGGTCACCGAGTACTGCAACCGGGCGCTGCTCATCGAAAAGGGCCGCGTGATCATGGAGGGCGATCCGGCCGAGGTCGTGGCCGTCCACCAGCAGCACATGGAGGAGGCCCGGGCGCGCAAGATCGCCGCCGCCGAGGCCGCAGGAGTGGATCACCGAGTGGCGCCCGCGCGCTGACGCGCGGTCCTGACGTCCGTCAGCGGCGGCGGAGCAGCCCCAGGAGCACGCCGATGACGGCGCCGGCGGCGAGGGCCCCGCGCCAATCGAGCAGGACGCGGACGTCGCCCTTGACCTCCCGGGCCAGGAGGATGCCGATCGCGCCACCGCGCCGGAAGGTGACCGAGCCCGCGGCCATCGACCAGACCGCCGACTGCTCGATCTGCACGTCCCGGGCGAAGACGTTCTGGACGCCTCCCTGGGTGATCCGGGCATCGCGGGCCAGCGCAAGGGCCATCCCACCCATCTCGACCGAGATCCGGTCGCCCTGGGCGATACCGATGCCGCCCTGGCTGACGGCGATGTCGGACGCCTCGGCGCGGCCGATCCCGCCCTGCTGGATGTCGATGTGGGTCGCCTTTGCGGTGTTGACGCCGCCCTGGGTGATGCGCAACGTGCCCGTCGTCACGTCGTCCAGGCCTTGCTGGACGAGGACCCGCTCCTCGGACGCGCCCGACAGTGGCTCGCCCACGGCCGCGCTGGCGGCGCCTGGCCCGACCGCCTTGGGCGCCGCCACCGAGGCCGACGTCGGCGCCGTGCTCTCCGACGAGGCAGCGGGCCGCTTGGCGCCCCGGACCTTGGGCAGCAGACCGCGGCTTGCCGTCGGCTTCGGCGCTGCCTTGGCCGCCGGCCGGGGTGCGGCCTTCCCGACGGTCGTCGCCCGGGCGCGGGTGACCTTCGGCTTGGGCGTGGCGGTGGGCTCCGGCGCGTCGTCCGGCGAGGTGGGATCGGCCATCGTCGTAGCCTACTGCGCGACCGGACATCGCGCGAGGGGCCGTCCACGTCGCGCCGCGCCGACGGCTGTCGGCTATCCTGCGCGAGCGCTCGCGTCACGGGACCGTCACCCCCAGCCGTCATGGCTGGCGATCGCACTCGAGGAAAGCGCGTGAAGCGTTCGACGATGGTTGGATTGACCGGGCTGGTGGCCGCCGGCAGCCTCGTGCTCGGCGTGGCGGCGGCGTCCCTGGCCGGACCGGGCGGGTCGCAGGCGTCTCCGTCGCCCCTCGCCGTCGTGCCGTCTGGGAGCCCAGCTCCGACTCCGAGCCCGACGCCCAGCCCGAGTCCGACGCCGGTGCCCACGCCGACCCCCGTCCCCACCCCGACCCCCACGCCCACGCCGACGCCGACCCCGCCGCCTGTCCCCGCCCCGCTGACCGGCGAGCTGGTCCGCCCGGGGGTGGCCAAGCGCCATCCCATCGC
>DASPHN010000264.1:0-14231 GCA_035629655.1 Saccharimonadales bacterium (SeqCode)
AGATCCCGATCCGCTCCGGGTCGGCGGCTCCGTTCGCACCCGGCGTCAGCCGCGCGTCATCGAGCGCCAGTCGGCCCGCGACCATCCCGAACTGGCTGAACCGGTCGAGCTGGCGGGCCGTCTTCGGGGGCATCCAGGCGAGGGGATCGAAGTCATCGACCTGTGCCGCCACCTGCGAGCGGAAGGGGGACGGGTCGAAGCGGTCGATCCGGCGCACCGGGGACGCCGCGGCGCGCAGCCCGGCCCGGAAGGCGTCGACGCCGGTCCCGATCGCGGTCACGATCCCGATCCCGGTGATCCAGACCCGCCGTCGCTCGCTCATGCCGGCTGGTTCGTCGTGGACGCCGCCTCGGACTGGACCGCTTCGGCGATGGCGCGGAAGGTCCGCAGCGTCCGGCCCGCGATGGGGCGGGTGAACCAGCGATCGACGAGGCGTGCGAGACCGGGCAGGCGGGGCGCGAAGTCGTGTTCGATGACGACGTGCGTGCCATCGCCATCGAGTTCGATGCGCCAGGTCACGTCCATGCCCTTGGTGACGCCCGCCACGTGGACGAACCGGAGGCGCCGGGTGGCGGGCTCGTGCCATGTGCGCGACCGCCAGGTCACGGGCAGCCCGAGTCCCAGGACCGGCACGAGGGGCCGACGGGCGACGAAGTCGGCGACGAGGCTCCCGTCGGCGCGACGTTCGACGGCGGTCGATCGGACGTAATGGGGCAGCAGATCGGCCCAGCGCTCGACGTCACGGGCCAGGCGATAGACGACGTCCGGCGAGGCGGCGATCCGGATGTCGATCTGGCTGTGCATCAGGCCTCGGCCGGAGACCGCAGGTCGTCGACCGCATGTCGGGCGAGCTCGCCGAGCCGCAGCCGCCGGGCGGCATCCCGATGGAACCAGCGGCACGTGTCGGTCGAGCCGTCGGGCTCGTCGCGAAGCTCGCCGCCGGTGATCCGGACGCGGTACAGGATGCGGATCGCGTGCATCCGTTCGGTGCCGTCGACGCCATCGAAGACGCGATCGCGCACGTCGAGCAGGCCGTCGAGCTCGCCGGTGTATCCGGTCTCCTCGGTCAGCTCGCGCAGGACGGCGGCTTCGGGGGCCTCGCCGAATTCGAGGCCGCCACCGGGCAGGGTCCAGACATCGCCGGCACCGACCGAGGGGGCGATGTGGCACAGCAGGATCCGGCCGTCGGCATCGAGGGCGACGGCGTAGGCCGCGACGCGCGTCCGCTCGACCCCGGGCCCGTCATGCGCGGCGACGCTCGACTCGCCGGTCATGGGGCGAGGAGCGCGGCAAGGAACCTGGGATCGAGGCCGCGGGACGCGGGGACGAGGTCGCCCATCACGAGGCCCATGGTCGCACGGACGTCTGGGCGGGCGGCAAGCCGCCGGGCGGCGTAGTCGAAGGCCGTCGGCCGCGCCAGGAAGGCCTGGACGAGCCATGACAGCAGGTCCTTGCTCGCGAATCGCCGGCGCATCGCTCGCTCGTACGCCTCGGCGGCCTGGGCCGGACCCGCCCGACCATCGAGGATCGAGCGGATCGCCGCCGCCGCGAGCTCCGCGGAAACGAGGGCACGGTGCAGGCCCTCGCCGGTGAACGGGTCGAGGAAGCCGGCTGCATCGCCGACGAGGAACCAGCCCGGGCCGGCACGCCGGGCGACCCGCACCCCGAGCGGCGAGGCACCGGCGATGGCATCGCACGGCGGACCGCCGCGCCACGGCGTCGGGTCCTCGAGGGTCGCGGGCACCGCGTCGATGACTGCCGCGGCGACCGCCGCCGCCCCACGCTCGGCCAGCCGCGCACGCCAGGACGGCCCCAGCACGATCCCGATGTTCACGCGCCCACCGGGGACCGGCGCGATCCCGACATAGCCGTCATCGAGGAGCCGCAGCCGTGCGCGGACCGGCGCGTCGTCGGGACGCGGATCGGCGAGGTGGTAGGTCAAACCGACCCGCGGCGACAGGCGCACCTCGCGGACGACCCCAGCGGTCGCGGCGACGATCGAGCGCGGACCGTCCGCCCCGACCACGAGACGCGCAGCCAGCCCGGACGGGCCGTCGACGCCGGCCAGGCCCAGCTCCGTGCCGCTGGCCTCGTCGCCGGCGCGGCCCGATGAGACGCTCGTGACCGTCACCCCCGCCTGCAGCTCGGCGCCGGCGGCCATCGCGAGGTCGACCAGGGCCGGATCGAGGGCCGACCGGTCGAACCCGACCGCCGGTGGCCCGCCGCGGTCCGCGCCGTAGGTCAGGTCGAAGTGCGTGCCGCGCGCCGTCTCGACGCGCATCGCCGGGATGGGCCGAGCGACCCGTGCGAGGGTCGGCGTATCGAGACCCGTCCGGCGCAGCGCCTCGACGGCGGCCGGCGAGGCGAAGACGCCACCCGCGCGCCAGCGCCAGCTCGGGGACCGCTCGAGCAGGGCGACCTGGATCCCGGCCCGGGCCAGGCGCGCCGCAAGGGCCGCACCGGCCGGCCCCGCGCCGACGATCGCGACGTCCACCCGCGGCGAGCGCAGCTGCCTCACGGACGTCGCGCCGCCGCGATCGCCCAGCGGTGCCCGAACGGGCCGCGGACGCTGGTCACGATCCGCTGGCCGGCGTCCTCCAGGAGGCGCTCGAGCTCGGTCCGCGTGTACGCGCGGCGGACCGAGAGCGGGGCGTCGTGGCGGGTCAGCCGGTTCGTCGTCAGGAGGTGGGCAAGGAGCCAGGCCCCGACGTAGGCCAGCCGACCGCGGACCAGGTCGTTCACCACGATGCCCAGCCGCGCGACGCGGACCATCTCGGCGATGAGGCCCGCCGCGTCGGTCGGGTCCAGGTGGTGGACGACGAGCGAGGCGTGGACCACGTCGAACGCGCCGTCCGGGAAGGGGAGTGATCGGCCGTCGCCGACATGCAGGTCGAGGCCGGCCGTCCCGGTCACGCGCCGATCGGCGACGGCCGCCGCGGCAAGCACCTCCGGCCGACTGTCCAGGCCGGTGACTCGCCAGCTCCGCCCGGTCCGCGCGGCATGCTCGAGCATCGCGAGCGGGAGATCCGCACCCCCGGTGCCTACGTCGAGGATCGTACGCGGCCGCGCGAGCGCCTCACCGTTCGCTCCCGGCCGCGGGAGGAGCGCTTCGATGGCACGGATCGATCCGCTCGCACCGCCCAGCCATCGATTCGCGCGTCGCAGGTCGCGCAGGTTGCCCTCGAGCGCCGCACGGTCGTCGAGTGGGCCGTCGAGCAGCTCCGCCACACCGGTCAGGCGCTCCATCGCCTCAGGCTACCGCAGGACGACCGGGCCATTGCCGGTCCCACCCGGGCCTCCGGTACCCTTCCCGTCGATGACCACGACCATCCGCCGCTCCCTGCTCCTGCCCATCGCCGCGCTGGCGATCCTCGCCAACGTCGGCGTCGTCCAGGCGAGCACGCTGTCCGACACCTTCCCCACGCAGAGTCTCGGCAACCGGGGCTCGAACGTGCGGGCGATCCAGGGCCTGCTCCGAGCGCACGGCTCGGCGATCAAGGTCGACGGGATCTTCGCGACCGGCACGAAGGATGCCGTCAAGTCGTTCCAGCAGCGTCACGGCCTCACGGTCGACGGGGTCGTGAAGGCGGCGACCTGGAACGCCCTCGTCGTCCCGCTCAAGACCGGCGCCACCGGCGAGGGTGTGCTCGCCCTCCAGCGACTGCTGAACGAGAAGCGGGGAGCCAAGCTCGAGCTGACCGGTGGCTTCGGCACCGGTACCCGAGCGGCGGTCGAATCCTTCCAGCGGCACTACGGGATGACCGTGTGGGGGAGCGTCGGTCCGGTCACGTGGCGGCGGCTGATCGCCCATTTCGAGTACCCGGTCTGGTCCGACCGGCTGTGCGACTACAGCGTCGGCAATGGGACAGCGAATTGGGGCACGGGCGCGGCCATCGGCCAGCTCGAGGCCGCCGCGGCCCGCATCGTCAAGCTCGGCCACGGCAAGGTCTCACTCGGCGACATCTCGTACCAGCACGGCGGGGACATCCCGGGCCACCAGACCCACGAGCAGGGCCTGGACGTCGATATCCGCCCGATGCGCGACGCCGAGAACCAGTGCACCTGGGGCACGAACTGGCGGTACACCTCGTACGACCGCGCAGCGACGCGCGACCTCGTCAAGGCGATCCGGGCGACCGCTCCGGGCCACATCAAGGTCATCTACTTCAACGATCCGGTCCTCATCGACGAGGGCCTGACCACGTGGTACACGGGTCACGATGACCACGTGCACGTTCGCTACTGTGAGCTGACCCACCCGCTCAAGACCTACGACTGCTGAGCATCGGGCGCTCGGTGCCATAATGGCCGGCATGGCCACCCGCACCTCGTCGAGCGTCGTCCCGTCGGCCGAGAACGGCGTCAACAGCTGGGGTCTTGGTGACGGCCAGGCCGTCCCGTGGGAGTACGCGCCCGCCCCCGAAGCGCGCGACATCGTCACGCTCAAGGAGCGCTACGGGCTGTTCATCAACGGCCGCGAGGTGCCGGCGACCGGGGGTGAGACGTTCACGTCGGTGGACCCGGCCACGGAGCAGCCGCTCGCGACGGTCGCCAAGGCGACCAGCGCCGACATCGACAAGGCGGTCCGGGCGGCACGCAAGGCGCAGCGGCGGTCGTGGGGCCAGCTGGCCGGCAAGGAGCGGGCGAAGTACCTGTTCCGGATCGCGCGCATCCTCCAGGAACGGAGCCGCGAGTTCGCGGTCCTCGAATCGATGGACTCGGGCAAGCCGATCAAGGAGAGCCGCGACGTCGACGTCCCGCTCGCGGCGAGTCACTTCTGGTACTACGCCGGATGGGCGGACAAGCTCGACTATGCCTTCCCGGGCCGCGTCGCGAAGCCGCTCGGCGTGGCCGCGCAGATCATCCCGTGGAACTTCCCCCTGCTGATGCTCTCCTGGAAGATCGCCCCGGCCCTCGCCGCCGGCAACACGGTCGTCCTCAAGCCGGCCTCGACGACCCCGCTCTCGGCGCTGCTCTTCGCCGATGTGTGCGTCCAGGCTGACCTGCCCCCGGGCACCGTCAACATCGTGCCCGGTCCCGGCACGATCGGCATGGACCTCGTCACCCATCCGGGCGTCGACAAGGTCGCGTTCACCGGCTCCACCGAGATCGGCCGCAAGATCTACCAGGGCGTCGCCGGGACCGACAAGGGTCTGACCCTGGAGCTCGGCGGCAAGGCCGCGAACATCGTCTTCGACGACGCACCGCTCGACCAGGCGGTCGAGGGCATCGTGAACGGCATCTACTTCAACCAGGGCGAGGTCTGCTGCGCCGGGTCGCGGCTGCTCGTCCAGGAGTCGATCGCGCCGGCGCTCATCGACAAGCTCAAGGACCGTCTCGCGACGATCCGCGTCGGCGACCCGCTCGACAAGAACACCGACGTCGGCGCGATCAACTCGAAGCAGCAACTCGAGAAGATCACCGAGCTCGTCCAGAGCGGCGTCGACGAGGGCGCGGAGCTCTACCAGCCTGCCTGCGACCTGCCCGAGCGGGGCTACTTCTTTCGACCGACCCTGTTCACCAACGTCGCCCAGAGCCACCGCATCGCTCGGGAGGAGATCTTCGGCCCGGTGCTCTCGGTCCTGACCTTCCGGACGCCCGACGAGGCGATCGAGAAGGCGAACAACACGCCCTACGGCCTGTCCGCCGGGGTCTGGACCGACAAGGGCTCGCGCATCCTCGACATGGTGTCGAAGCTCAAGGCCGGCGTCGTCTGGGCCAACACCTTCAACCGCTTCGACCCGACATCGCCGTTCGGCGGGTACAAGGAGTCCGGGTTCGGGCGCGAGGGTGGGATGCACGGTCTGCACGCCTACGTCCGATTGGAGGATCGCTAGGTGGCGCGAGCGGTCGCGACCACGCGCGCGGCGACCACGGCAGCGACCGCCCGCGCGGCGGCAGCGGACGCGAGGATCGAGGTCCGCAAGACGTACAAGCTGTACGTCGGTGGCGCATTCCCACGCAGCGAGTCGGGGCGGTCGTACCTCGTCAGCGCGAAGGACGGCACGCCGCTCGCCAACGCCAGCCGAGCGTCCCGGAAGGACGTGCGCGACGCGGTCCGGGCCGCCGCCAAGGCCGGACCGGGCTGGGCCGCGAAGACGGCGATGAACCGCGGCCAGGTGCTGTACCGCGTGGCCGAGCTCATGGAGGGCCGTCGCGACCAGTTCATCGCCGAGGTCCGGGCCGCCGAAGGGCTGCGCGACGCGCGCGCCGCCGAGGTCGTGGACCGCACCATCGACCGCTGGGTCTGGTATGCCGGCTGGGCCGACAAGATCACCCAGATCCTGGGCAGCAGCAACCCGGTCGCGGCGCCGTACTTCAACTTCACGATCCCGGAGCCGACCGGGGTGGTCGGGGTGGTCGCGCCCGAGACGTCGTCGCTGTTGGGTCTCGTCAGCCGCCTGGCGCCGCCCCTCGTGAGCGGCAATTCCGTCGTCCTGCTCACCTCCGAGACGCGGCCGCTGCCGGCGGTCACGCTCAGCGAGGTGCTCGCGACGTCGGACGTACCCGGTGGCGTCGTCAACATCCTCACCGGCCTCAAGCGCGAGCTGGTCCCGGTCCTGGCCGCGCACCGCGACGTCGATGCCCTCGACACCTGGGGCGTGTCGGACGCGATGCGCACCGAGACCGAGCTGCTCGTCGCCGAGGACATCAAGCGTCTCGCTCGCCGCCCGACGACGGTCAGCGAGGCCCGTTTCGACTGGCTCGATGACCGCGCGACCGAGCGTCCCGAGTGGATCGCGGCGTTCCTCGAGATGAAGACCGTCTGGCACCCGATCGGGATCTGACGATGGCCGTGCGCCCCGATCCCGAAGTCGGCTACCGCCGGCCCGGCGACCACCTGCGGGTCGGCCGACTCGTCGAGCGCCGCGTCTTCGTGCAGGCCTCGCCACGCCAGGTCTGGGCGACCCTCCATGACCCGGCCGCGATGGCGACGTTGCTCCCGGAGCTGCACCTCGGGCCGGCCGAGCCGGCATGGCCGGCAGCGGCGACGACACGCACCGCGCGAGCCCGGGTCGGGTTCCTCCGGGAGCGTGCCTGGGTGGAGAGCCTCGAAGCCCGTCCGGAGTCGGTCTTCCGCCTCCGTGCCGCAGGCTCCGGCTTCGATAGCGAGTGGACGTGGCGGCTCGAGCCGGTCGCGGGCGGGACCCGGGTCATCCACGCCGCGAGCTTCGAGCCGAATGACCGATGGGCCGGCATCCTGGTGCGGCTCGGCCGGCGCTCGCTCGAGACGCGGGTCGAAGCCCATCTGCGAGCCCTCAAGGAACACGCCGAGCGGTCTGCCTTCGGCTCGACCTGACCGCCGCCTCGCAACCCCGGCCGTCTCGACCGCTTCCTCCGCGAGCACGCCGGCCCGACCGGCAGGAAGGATCCCGCATGACCCCGGTCATCCACACGGATCGGCTGACCAAGACCTATGGCGTCCATCGCGGCATCACCGAGCTCGACCTCGACGTGCAGCCCGGCGAGATCTTCGGCTTCCTCGGGCCCAACGGGGCGGGCAAGACGACGACGATGCGCGTGCTCCTGGACCTCATCCGCCCGACCTCCGGGCGGGCCGAGATCTTCGGCATCGAGACCACCGCGGATCCGGTCGCCATCCACCGCCGGCTCGGGTACCTGCCGGGCGAGTTCGACCTGTACGACCGGCTGACCGGTGGCGACACGATCGCCTACTTCGCGAACCTGCGTGGCGGGGTCGACCGGGGCTATGCGGCCGAGCTCGTCGAGCGCCTGGACCTCGATCCGAGCCGCCGGTTCAAGGAGTATTCGAAGGGCAACAAGCAGAAGGTCGGCCTGGTCGTCGCGCTGCAGCACCGGCCCGACCTGTTGATCCTGGACGAACCGACCTCGGGTCTCGACCCGCTCGTACAGCAGACGTTCTTCGAGCTCGTCCGCGAGGCACGGAGCGACGGCCGGACGGTCTTCCTGAGCTCGCACGTCATCGACGAGGTCGACCGGACGTGCGACCGCGTCGCCATCATCCGCGAGGGCCGGCTCGTGCAGGTCGACCGCATCGAGGCCATCCGTCGTCTCGCGTTCCATCATGTCGAACTCTCGTTCTCGGACCCGGTCGCGCCGGCCATCTTCGAGTCGCTCGACGGTGTCAGCGAGGTCCGTGCCCAGGGCTCGACCATCGAGATGCGGGTCAACGGCCCGATCGGCGCGGTGATCGCCGCCGCGGCGCCGCACGGGCTCCTCGATGTCGTCAGCCGGGAGCCGAACCTCGAGGACGTCTTCCTCGCCCAGTACGGCGGCCAGGCCGTGGCCGGTGCCGGCGATGCGCGCTGACGCGACGGCCCTGGCGGGGCCGCGCTCGATGCCCTGGTCGCGGGTCATGGGCCTGGGTTCGATCTATGCCAAGACCGTGCGCGACAGCCGGCGCGCGGCGCTGGTCGTCGGGATCCTCGGCGGCCTGCTCATGCTGGCGACGGCGGCACCCTACGGCGCGGAGTTCACGACGGCCGAGTCCAGGGCCCAGCTGATCGGCCAGATGACGGCGCTGCCGCCGGTCTTCCGAGGGCTGCTCGGCGAGCCGATCAACATCGACACGCTCGGTGGCTGGATCTCGTTCCGGGCGGGCAACATCCTGCCGGTCATGCTCGGCCTCTGGTCGGTGCTCGCGCTGTCCGGCATCCTCGCCGGCGAGGCGGCCCGCGGCAGCCTCGACCTCTTGGCCTCGACGCCGGTGAGCCGGCGCTCCATCGCCCTCCAGAAGGTCGCCGGACACGTCACGGCCCTCGCCGTGGCGGTCCTCCTGATGACGCTGATCACGTGGCTGGCCAGCCCGGCGTTCGCCACGCTGCCCGGCGATGCGTTCGGACTCGACCAGGCGTTCGGGTTCGCGTTCCTGGCCGGGCTCCAGATGCTGGCCGCCGGCTCCGTCGCGTTCGCGGCGGCGCCCTTCGTCGGCCGGACACGGGCGCTCGCCGCCGGCCTGCTCGTCCTGTTCGGCGGCTATGTCGTCTCGTCGTTCGGGAGCCTGTCGACGCTCCTCGACGCCCTGGGTCCGCTGTCCTTCTTCGACTGGACGGCCGGGCATCGCCCGCTCGCGGGCGTGAGCGGCTGGCCGTCGGTGGGCCTGCTGGCCGCGGTGACGGTGGGCTTCCTCGCGCTCGGCATCGTCGGGTTCGTCCGGCGTGACCTCGGCGCGTCCTCGGCGCTCGCGTGGCTGCGGCTGCCATCGCTGCCGGCCGGCGTGCACGGCCCGTTCACCCGCCAGCTCTCCGACCGTGTCGGTGTCGCGATCGCGTGGGGCGTCGGCATCGGCGTCTACGCGGCGCTCATCGCGGGCTCGGCCAGGCAATTCGCCGAGGTCATCCTGTCGCTGCCCCAGATCCAGGACTACCTCAGCGTCCTCTACCCGGACATCGACCTGCTCCAACCGTCGGGGTTGCTCCAGCTGGCGTTCTTCAGCTTCGGGACGATCCTCATCGGGCTGGCCGGCGCCACCGCGGTCGCTGGCTGGGCCTCGGATGAGACCGATGGCCGCCTCGACGTCATCCTGTCGACGCCCCAGTCGCGTGTCGGCTGGTTCCTTCGCTCGAGCCTGGGCGTCCTTGCGGCGATCGCCATCACCTCGACGATCATCGCGGCCATCGTCGGCGTCTCGGTGGCGGCCGTCGGCGGCGAGGTCCGCGATGTCGTCCTGGGCACGCTCGTCCTCGGGCTGGCGGCGGGCGCGTTCGCGAGCGTCGGCCTGGCGGTCGGCGGGCTTGTCCGCGCCTCGCTGGCGGCACCCGTCACGGCCGTGCTCGTCATCGCGACGTTCATGCTGGACCTCATCGGCGCGGCGCTGGAACTGCCGGACCCGATCCTCGAGCTGTCCCTGTTCAAGCACCTCGGTCAGCCGATGGCCGGTCAGTACGACCCCGTCGGGGTGCTGGCCTCGCTCGTCCTCATCGTCGGCGGTCTCGCCGTCGGTGCCTGGGGCCTGCAGCGGCGCGACCTGGACAGGTAACGTCCGGGGGTGGACCCCCTGATCATCGCCCTGGTCGCCCTGTCGGCCGTCCTGCACGTCGCCTGGAACGTGCGACTCAAGACGGCCGGCGACCCGCTCCGGGCGGCCACGGTCGGGATGCTGGCAGCGACCGTCGGCATCGTGCCTGCGGGCTACCTCGCCTGGCGGCTGTCGGGCCAGCCGACCCTGCCCATCGACGGGATCGTCCTCGGCATCGCGTCCGGTGTCGTCGAGGCCGGCTACTTCATCCTGCTCTCGGCGGCCTACCGGCGGGGCGACCTGTCGGTGGTCTACCCGATCGCCCGCGGCACGGCGCCGCTGCTGGCCGTCGCCATCGGGGTCGGCCTCTTCCACGAGCGCCTGGGGGTCGCCGGCTTCATCGGGGTCGCGCTCCTGCTCGTGGGATTCCTCCTGCTGCAGCGGCCGTGGCAGGTGCTCCGTGGCCATCGCGGCATCGACCCCTCGATCGCCTTCGCGCTCGCCACGGGCGTGACGATCGCGACCTACACCGCGATCGATCGGCTCGGCACCCAGCGCATCGAGCCGCTGACGTACGCCGCGATCCTGTGGGTCACGACCTCGATCGTCCTCATCGTGTGGGTGACGGTCGTCGCCGGCGGCGACATCTTCGCGGGCGGCCGCGAGCAGGTCCGGCGGGCCGCGGTCGGCGGCTGGCTGACGCTCGGGGCGTACGTGCTGATCCTGTATGCGCTCAGCGTCGCGCCGTTGTCGGGCGTGGCGCCGCTGCGTGAATCCGCGACGGTCTTCGCGGCGGCCTGGGGTTCGGTGCGCCTTGGCGAGGCGGTCAGCCGCGGCGACTCGGTGCGCCGGATCGGCGCGTCCGTGGCGATCGTCGCCGGCGCCCTGCTGCTCGCACTGGGGGGCGGCTGAGCCCCGGCCGGGTCAGGCCGCTTCGGGCCTCGGCGTCCGGCCGAACACGCGCCGCCGACCGAACCGGCTGTTCACGAGGGCGATGCCGGCGATGACGAGGACGGTGCCGACGATCAACCGGCCATCGATCGGCTCCTGCAGGAAGATGTAGCCGAGGGCGATCCCGACCACCGGCAACAGGTAGGCCACGAGGGTCGTCCGTGTCGCGCCCCAGGCGGCGAAGAGGCGGAACACGAAGAGGTAGGCCACACCGGAGCCGAGGATGCCGAGCCACAGGATCGAGAAAACGGCCTGGGTGTCGGGCCGGGCGTCCCACGGATGCTCCAGCACGAGCGCGAACGCGCCCGTGATGAGCGCCGCGAAGCTGACCTGGAACACAGCCGGGATCATCGGTGGCACGCCCCGCACATTCCGTCGCGAGTACACCGCGCCCGCGGCGTAGCTGATGGCTGCGCCGAGCAGCGCGATCTCGCCGATCACGGACGAGCCCTCGCCGGTCAGGCCGCGGCTCGTGATGATGACCACGCCGACGAACCCCACGATCAGGCCGACGAGGCCGTTGACCCGCATCGGCTCGTCCGGCAGGAACAGCGCCGACAGCACGATCGCGAAGAGCGGCACGGGCGAGGTCAGGATCGCCGCCAGCGATGACTCGACCGACTGCTCCGCCCAGGTGATGAGCAGGAACGGGATCGTGATGTTGATGATGGCCATGACCAGGAGGTGGCCGTACAGCCGGCGGTCCCGGGGCAACGCCTGGCCGGCGATGCGCAGCACGATCCACAGGAAGGCCGAGCCGACGATGAGGCGCAGGGCGACCAACGTGAACGTGCCGAAGTCGTCGACAGCAAGCTTGATGAACAGGTAGCTCGAGCCCCAGATGAAGCCCAGGCTCAGGAAGATGAGCCAGTCGATCCGGCTCGTTCGGGTGGTCATCGAGGCATTCTAGGCGTTGGCCTACCGCACTATGACAAGTACATCATCGGTCGGGACAGGGGCGACGGCGGCGTCTCGCAAACCCCTCAGCGCCAGCGGGTGAGGATGGCCTCGCGGTCGAACAGGCGGATCCCGATGCGCAGGCCGAACAGGGCGATGGCGGTCACCACGATGGCCATCAGCGTGTATCCGGCCGCCCCCACGAGGACCGTGCCGGTGGCCTGGATGAGCACGATGCCGACGATCGGCACGATGATCACGCCCCCGATCTGCTGGGCGACCCGTGGGTCGTTGACGCGGGCGCTGACGATGACCCCGGCCACGACGGACGACAGCCCGACGGCCGGACCGAGGAGGAACACCCCGGCCAGCCACGAGGGGTCGGTCACGACGCCGAACAGGTTCGGCCCATAGACGAGTGACGCGAGCAGGACGAAGACCACGTAGGTCGCCCAGCCGGCCAGCAGGCCGGGGACGAGGGCCGCCACCGCCTTGCCGGCCAGCAGCTCGCCGGTGCGGATCGGCGCCGCGAGGACCGGCTCGAGGGAACGTGCCTGCTTTTCGCCGATGATCGAGAACGTGGCGATCGACAGCGGGATGTAGGCCGGCATCAGCAGGAAGAAGACGAGGAATTGCTGCACGGCGAAGGCACCGGCGAGCTCGGACGCCGTGAACGCCGCCCACTCGGGCCGCTGCTGGAGCACCGCTGCCTCAAGCTCGGGCGGCAGCGACCGCTCGCCGATGAAGGCACCGAGGATGATCGGGGCCACGGTCAGGATCACCGGCGGGATGACGATGGTCGAGAGCAGGAGTCGGTTGCGGAGGGTCTCGATCCACTCGCGGCGCAGGATCGTCCAGACGATGCCGGCACGCATCAGTCACCGACCTCCGCGCCCGGCCGGACGCCCATCACGTCGAAGTAGATCTGCTCGAGCGACGTGTGCTCGACGCGCACCTCGACGATCTCCGCCCCGGCCGCGACGAGCGCCCGGACCACCGCCGGAGCGAGCGCCTCGGGGTCGTCGGTGGCGATCCGCAGGCCGGCTCCCGTCCGTTCCGCGGCCGCGACCCCGGGGAGCGCCAGGATGGTGGCCGTCTCCGCGTCGGCGGCCGGCGTCGCGAGACGCACGGTGAGGCCGCGCACGCCGAGGGCTCCGCGCAGCCGGGCAGGGGAGTCCACCCGCAGCAGGCCGCCACGCACGAAGGCGATCCGGTCGCACAGGCGATCGGCCTCGTCGAGGTTGTGCGTGGCCAGGACGATCGTGCGGCCACCGCGCCGCAGCGTCTCGATCGCATCCCGGACGACGAAGGCGGCCTCCGGGTCGAGGGCGGCGGTCGGCTCGTCGAGGAAGATCACGGACGGGTCGTGCAGCAGCGCCCGGGCGATGGCCAGCTTCTGCTTCATGCCCTTGCTGAACGTGCCGGCGACGTCGTGACGACGGTCCCACAGGCCGAACAGGCGCAGGTAGCGCTCGATGCGCTCGGCACGGACGGCGGCATCGAGGCCATAGAGCCGGCCGAAGAAGTCGAGGTTGGCAGTGGCCTCGAGCTTGTCGTAGAGGCCGGGCGTCTCGGTCAGGATGCCGACCCGGGCGCGCACCGCATCCGCTTGCTCGCGGACATCGAAGCCATCGACCGACGCGGTCCCCTCTGATGGCTCGATCAGCGCGGTGAGCAGCCGGACCGTGGTGGTCTTGCCGGCGCCGTTGGGGCCGAGCAGGCCCAGCACCTCGCCGCGCCGGACCTCGATGTCCACGTCGCGGACGGCCCATCGGTCTCCGAACCGTCGACCAAGGCCGACCGCACGGAGCGCGGGACCGTCCGGGTCGGCGGCTGCGCCAGCGCCCGCTCGAGCGTGCGGCAGGGCGGGCTGGGCGGTCACGGGCGCAGTGTGCCGGAATCGGACCGGTGCCGCGCCCGCCAGACGGTGATCCTCCTTGGCCTACCGCGTTATGCCAACACGGTACGATGGGGTCGTGACCGCCCTGCGCCTCCTCGTCCTCGCGCTGGGCGCCGCACTCGGGGTGTTCTACCCCTTCATCTCCGTCATCCTCGCCGAGCGCGGGTTCTCGCCCGGCGAGATCGGGCTCACCGCGTCGATCGGAGCCCTCGGGTTCACGCTAGCCGTGCCGGCCTGGGGACATCTGGCCGACGTCCGGCTCGGTCGCCCGCGCACCCTCATCGTGTGCGCGACCGGCGCCGCGCTCGTGGGCCTGGCCCTCCTGCTGCCCTGGCCGGCCATCGTCGTCGCGGCCCTGTTCTGGGTGTTCTGGGTCTTCGAGTCGTCCTGGCAGCCACTCGCCGACGCGATCACCGTGAACGCGGTCCGCGGGCGCGACTACTCGCGGATCCGCCTCCTGACCAGCCTCTCGTTCGCGCTGGGCGCCATCCTGGCCGGACAGGTCTACGACCAGACGGGCTACTGGCCGGCCTACGCGCTGAT
>DASPHN010000265.1:0-9682 GCA_035629655.1 Saccharimonadales bacterium (SeqCode)
TTCCCCCAGCGGCAGTGCGCGGACGCAGTCGATGTCTATGGGCTCGGTGCCGCAGTCATTCTGTGGAAGTCCGGTGCCAAGGACCGCGATCGACGACCCGTCGGAGGACGACGCCGACGAATCGAGCCCGACCCAGTCCGCGGGGTACTCGAAGGTGAACTCGTCAGCGTCGAGCGTCCGCACGTCGCCGGCCGGGCCGGGCACGAACGACACCGCACCCGTGTCGCCGACCCGCCCGAGCAGGCGCGGCCCGAGCGTGAACGCCCCGGTCACGACGACGCCGATCGTGAGGGCGCCCACCGTGGCCGCCGGCCACCGCCAGCGTGCCCAGCGAGATGTCGGCTGGGCATCGGCCGTCCGAAGCCCCTCGATCGTCGCAGCGAGCGCGCCCGGCGGCGCGGCGGACGGCGAGGCCGCGGCTCTTGCCGCGAATGCCGCCGCCAGCCGCTCGTCGGACCAGGGGTCGCGCTCGGTCATCGACCGGCCTCCCGATCCAGCGCCGCCTGGAGGGCGCGGCGGGCCGTATGCAGGCGTGACTTGACCGTCCCGCTGGGGATGCCCAGCCGGTCGGCGAGGTCGGCAACGGCGAGGCCCTCGAGATGGTGCAGGACGAGGATCGACCGCTGTTCGACCGGCAGCTCGCGGAGCGCGTGATCGAGCGCCCGTGCATCGACCTCGGCCGGCGTCGCGGTCGCCGGCAGATCGGCCGCCCCGGCGACCCGGCTCGACGGGATCTCGCGCACGCCCCGCCGGCGCCGAGCACGATGGGTCATCCGGGCCGAATTGACGGCCACGCGCTGGAGCCATGCATCGAAGCGTTCCGGCTCACGCAGCTCGCCGATCTTCCGCCAGGCGGTAACGAAGGTCTCCTGGGCGGCGTCGCGCGCATCGGCGTCGTCGCCGAGGATCGCGTAGGTCAGGCGGTAGACGGCATCCATGCGGGCGCGGACGATCTCCTCGAACGCGCCCAGGTCGCCGTGGCTGGCCCGATCGACGATCGACCGGTCGGTCGCGGGTGCGATGGCTCCCTCCGATGACGCGTGCTATCCACCTGATGCCGGCCGAGGCCACCCGGTTCACCGGGCAGTGTGGCGCGAGCACCCGGTGGGACGCGTGACCTGAGCACCGTGCGCTCCGCTACGCTCCGAGGCGATGGCCACCGGGACGACATCGCCGCCGCTGAACACCGACTACGAGCGCCGCTCGTACTGGCAGGCCTCGATGGACCCGCTGCCTGATCGCGCCGGCCGTCAGCTGCCCGACACCGCGGACGTCGTGGTCATCGGTGGCGGCTACACCGGCATCAATGCCGCGCGGGAGCTCGCCCGACGGGGTGTCGCGGTCACCCTGCTCGAGGCCCACACGCTGGGCTGGGGGGCGTCGACGCGGAACGGCGGGATCGTCCACGCTGGCTACAAGTGGAGTGCCCGCCAGCTCATCGAGCGCTACGGCGACGAGACCGGCAAAGCGCTCTACCGCGAGACGCTCGATTCCTACGAGCTGGTCAAGCGGCTGATCGGCGAGGAGGCGATCGACTGCGACTTCCGGGAGGTCGGCCATCTCGAGCTCGCCTATGCCCCCTCGCATGTCCCCGAGCTCGAGCACGCCCGTGAAAGCCTGGCCTCGGTCGGGGTCGCCGCCTCCGTCGTTCCACGCGAGCGGATCCGCGAGGAGATCGGCACCGACGCGTACTTCGGCGCGCTGGCCGTGGAGGGCAGTGGACTGCTCCATCCCGGCCGCTACTTCGCCGGTCTCCTGGCAGCGGCGGACCGCGCCGGTGCGGACCTCCATGAACAGGCACGGGCGACCGCCATCCGACGCCAGGCCGATGGCCGGTTCGTCGTCGAGACGAGCCGTGGGGCCGTCCTTGCCCGGGACGTGTTCGTGGCCACGAACGGCTATACGGACGGGGTGGCGCCCGCGCTCCGGCGGCGGATCATCCCCATCGGCTCGTTCATCATCGCGACCGAGCCCCTGCCCGAGGATCTCGCGCGCGAGCTCTCTCCGAAGGGCCGCTCGTTCTTCGATACGAAGAACTTCCTGTACTACTGGCACGTCTCGGCCGACCGGCGGATGGTCTTCGGCGGACGAGCGTCCTTCCTGCCGACCTCGATCGACAAGACCGCGGCGATCCTCCATCGAGGGATGCTCGAGGTCCATCCGCAGCTGGCCGGTCGACGGATCGACTACGCGTGGGGAGGCAACGTCGGGTTCACGTTCGACCGGATGCCCCATGTCGGCCGGACGAAGGACGGCGTGGCGTATGCGATGGGCTGTTGCGGGACGGGCGTCGCCCTGATGACGTATCTGGGCACGCGCGTCGGGGCGTGGCTCGCCGGCGGCGAGGCGCCCGCCCTGACGAAGCTCAGGTTTCCGCTCGTGCCCGCGCCGTACGAGGGCCGGCCGTGGTTCCTGCCATTCGCCGGCGAGTGGTTTCGCCTGCAGGACCGATGGGCTGCGAGGTCCCGCCGCGCTCCATAGTGACCACGAACACCGCGGACAAGGGTCTGTCCACCCAGAGGGAGCCGAGATGAGTGAGACCGTCGATCTGTTGGCTGGGGTGCCGTTGCTGGCAAGCCTCGATCGCAAGCACCTGGAACGGCTGGCCAAGGACTTCACCGATCGCACGTTCCCAGCCGGCTCCGTGGTGATCCGGGAGGGCGACGACCACGGGATCGGCTTCTTCATCGTGAAGAGCGGCGAGGGCGTCGTGACCGTCGGCGGCAAGGAAGTCGACAAGGTGACGCGTGGCAGCTACTTCGGGGAGGTGGCCCTCATCAGCGATCGAGTGCGGACGGCCACGGTCACCGCAACGACCGACCTCGAGACGCTGGTCATGACCTTCTGGGACTTCCGCGCCTTCGTCCGCGGCGACGCCGAGGTCGCCTGGAAGCTGCTCGAGCACGTCGGCGGCCTCCTGCACGGTCGCCGCTGACGTCCGATGGCCGCGCCGATCGCCGCCCAGCTCTACACCTTCCGCGACCCCGAGCCATCCGGCGGCCCGGGTCTCCGGCTGGATCGGCCGACCCTCGAGGCGATCGCAGCAGCCGGCTACCTCGGCGTCGAGACCGTCGATGTGCCCGGCGGCGACCCGGTCGTCGCGCGCCGAGCGCTCGGTGATGCCGGGCTCACGGTCGCGAGCTCGCACACGTGGGCGGCCCAGGACGACGCCGAAGGCTTCGAGCGCGCGTGCGCGGCGCTGGCCGAGCTCGGGTCGCCCCGCGTCGTGGTGTCGGGCCGAGGCTTCGAGTCGGTCGAGCAGCTCGAGCGTGGCGCGGATCGCCTGGCGCGCCTTGCCGGCGTGGCCGAGCGTCACGGCCTTCGCCTCGGCTACCACAACCACAGCGATGAGCTCCGCCCGCTCGATGGATCGACGACGCTGCAACGCCTCGCGGATCGCCTCGGTCCGGCGCTCGACTTCCAGGTCGACATCTTCTGGGTCGCGGTCGGCGGCGCCGATCCCGCGACGGTGATCACGGCCCTCGGGCCGCGCGTCGTGTCGCTGCACGTCAAGGACGGGATCGACCTGCCGAGCAGCGCCGGGGGTGAGGCCTTCGTCAATGTGCCGGCTGGTGATGGCGTCGTCGATCCCGCGCCGGCCATCGCGGCGGCCGAGGCCGGCGGTGCGCTCGAGTGGGCCATCGTCGAGTTCGATCACGTCGTGGGCTCGCCGATCGAAGCCGTCCGGCGCAGCCTCGACTACCTGCTCGCCAAGGACCTCGTGCGCTCCCGTCACGCGTGACCCGGCCGATCCGGCCGGCGCGCGTCGGCATCGTCGGCTGTGGGAACGTGACCGACCTCTATCTGCCCGCGGCCGCGCGTCTGCCGATCATCGAGTTCGCGTCCTGCACCGACCTGGATCCCGCGCGCGCGGCCGACCTGGCGGCGCGCGGCGGCTTCCCGGCCGTGTCCATCGATGAGCTGCTCGCCGACCCATCGATCGAGGTCGTCCTGGTCCTCACGCCGCCTGGCGCGCACGCCGCCGTGACGATGGCAGCGATCGCAGCTGGCAAGCACGTGTACTCCGAGAAGCCACTCGCCACGACGCGCAGCGATGCGTCCGCCATCCTGTCCGCCGCGTCGGGCGGAGGGGTCGTCGTCGGCGGTGCGCCGGACACGTTCCTCGGCGGTGGCCTCCGCACGGCACGCGCGGTGATCGACGAGGGAGCGATCGGGACACCGTTCGCCGCGAGCGCGTCCGTGGCGCGCCTGGGGCCCGAGCGCTGGCACCCGAACCCGGGGATCTTCTATGCGCCGGGCGGCGGGCCGCTCCTCGATGTCGGGCCCTACTACGTAGCGGCACTGGTCAGCCTGTTGGGGCCGGTGGCGCGGGTCGCCGCCGCCGGTCGCGGATCCGGGGCCACCCGGACGATCGGGAGCGGCCCACGAGCCGGTGAGACGGTCACGGCCGAAGTGCCCACGACGGTCATGGGGACGTTGGGCTTCCAGTCGGGGGTCGTCGCGGGGATCACCGCCTCGTTCGACGTCGCGGGGAGCCTGGCACCACACCTCGAGATCCACGGCACGGCCGGATCGCTGAGCCTCGGCGACCCGAACACGTTCCATGGCGAGGTCCGATACCGTCCGGTGGGGTCCGACGTCTGGGAGGACATCCCGCTCCGGTTCGACGCAAGCCTGGGTCGCGGGTTGGGCCTGGCCGACCTCATCGAGGCGATGCGGACCGGTCGTCTACCAAGGGCGTCCGGCGCCTTCGCGTTCCACGTGTTGGACGTGCTGCTGTCGCTCGAGGCGGCGACGGCGGGCGATCGCTGGCTCCCGATCGAGTCGACGACGGAGCGGCCCGCGGCCTAGGCGCTGGTCCGGCCGATCAGGCCAGTCGGCGGAGCGTATCCAGCAGCTGGTCGATGTCGTCCTCGGTCGCGAGGTAGTTCACGATCCCCGCTCGCAGCCACGTCGCGCCGCGGAGGCGCGTGGTCGTCAACCAGCCATCGCCCGACGCCTCGAGGGCGGCCTGCAGGTGGTCCTGATGGGCATCGAGCGCATCGGCGTCGCCCTGCAGTGTTGCCGGAACATGCCGGAAGCACACCACGGAGAGCTCGGGTTGGGCCGGCAACGCCTCGTAGTCGTCCGCCTCGGCGCAGCGGCGTGCGAGATGGGCGGCGAGGTCGTCGTTCGCCTCGATCAGCCGACCGAAGCCGTTCGTCCCGAGGTGCTTCCAGGTCATCCACAGCTTCAGTGCCCGCCAGCGGCGGGTGCCCTCGAACGAGAGCTTGTAGAAGTTCAGCTGATCGCCGTGGTCGTCGGCCGCCCCGCCGCGCGCCTCCGCCAGGTCATGGGGCGGATCGATGCCGCCGAAAGACGTTTCGCCACCGCGGTAGTACTCCGGCGCCCGGCCGCCGAATACGGCGGCAAGATGCGCGCCGTCGCGGACGAGCAGCCCACCGATGTCGTAGGCCTGGAAGAACCACTTGTGGGGATCGACCGTGACCGAGTGGGCGCGATCCAGGTCGGGGACACGGCCCGCGTCACGCTCGGACAACCGCGCCCCGCCGCCGTAGGCGGCGTCGACGTGCAGCCACAGACCCTCGCGCTCGGCGACGTCGGCGAGCTCCCCGGTCGCATCGACGCTGCCGGTGTTCGTCGAGCCGGCCACGGCCGCGATGGCGAACGGGGTGAGGCCGGCGGCACGGTCCCGCTCGATCGCCGTCGCGACGGGGCGGCCGCGCAGGCGGAAGTCGTCATCTGCCGGAAGGATGACGAGGGTATCGGTGGGAAACCCGAGCTCATCGAGCGCTCGCGCGATCGAGAAGTGCGTCTGGTCGCTCGTGTAGACCCGGGCGCCGTCGAGGTCCTTGCCTCGCGGCGGACCGGGCAGCTCGCGGATCCGGCCGAGGTGGAGGTCGCGTGCCAGCGTCATCGCCATGAAGTTGGCCATGACCCCGCCGCTCGTGAGCAGGCCGAAGCTCGCCTCGCCATAGCCGACCAGGTCGCACAGCCAGCGGACGACCTCCTCCTCGACGAAGGCCGCGAACGGTCCGGCATGCCAGACGTCGACGCCCTGGTTCGCGACCTGGGCAAGGAGCTCGCCCATGATCGACATCGGCAGTGGCGGTGGCGTGAAGTAGCCGAACTGGCGGGGGTGCTGGGCGTTCATCAGCCCGCCGGCCACGCGGTCGCGGAACTCGTCGATCACCGCCGGCGCCGGCGAAGGCTCGAGCGGCGCAGGGCCCGGGCCGGTCCGCGGGCCGGTCGGATCCTCGGCGTAGAAGCGGGCTCGGGCCTCGCGATACGGCGACGGATCGCCCATCGCCCGGGTCATCGCCTCACCGTACAGGAAGTCGAGCGCCGCCTTCCAGGTCAGGTCGCCGAGCTCGCGCATCGCCGCGCGTGACGCGCCCTCGTCGCGGTATCCGATCAGCTCGGGCTCGGGGTGCCAGGCGAACCGCGCGAGGTAGGCGTCGAGGTCCGGGGGCGCGGTCGGCTGCTGGAGCGTCGGTCGGTCGGCCATGCGCGTCGATGGTAGCGGCCGCCATGCTGCGCGCATCGTTACGCTTGGGGCCATGACCGATGACCGCGCCGACGACCACGATCCTGCCGGGCGCGACCGCCTCGTCACCGCCCTCGAAGGGCTCGGGGTCGACTACGAGTTGTTCGCCTGCGATCCGGCACTGGCCGATACCGCGGCATTCTGTGCCGCCTACGGGTTCGCCCCCGAGGACTCGGCGAACACGATCCTCGTGATCGGCAAGAGCGACCCCCCGCGCTACGCGGCGTGTGTCGTCCTGGCTCCGCATCGGCTCGACGTCAATCGAGCGGTGCGCGACCGGATCGGGACCCGGAAGGCATCCTTCGCGCCGTCCCAGTCGACCCGGGAGATCACCGGGATGGAGATCGGCGGCGTGACGGTCTTCGGATTGCCGCCCGAGCTGCCGGTCTGGGTCGACGCGCGGGTCATGGAGCGCGAGCGCATCGTGCTCGGTGGCGGTTCTCGCTCCTGGAAAGTGCTCGCCGAGCCCGCGATCCTTCGGGCGTTGCCTGGCGTGGAGGTCGTCGAGGGACTCGCCACGGAGCCGTCGAGCGCGGCGCCGCCGACGGCTGACTGACGCCGATCGGGCCCGGACCGCGTCCGGCGGCCGACTCTCGTATCGTTGCGACCCGTGACCACCCCCATCGACGACGCCCCCGAGGCGGATCCCGCATCTCGCGTGGATGCACCGGCCGAACCGACCGCCGACCCGATCGCCGACCCGACGCCCCCGCGTCCTCCGCGCGGGACCGGCCCGATCCAGTACAAGGGCGACGAGCTCGACGCCGAACGCGGCCCGGGCCTTGGCTGCTTCCGGTTCCAGCTCGTGATCCTGGTGCTGTTCATCGTGCTGACGCCGCTCAGCGTCGTGTGGAACTGGCCCCCGATGATCAGCGCCGGCCTGCTGTTCGCGGTGATCCTGCTCCTGCTCGTGACGGGACAGACGATCATCTTCCTGCTTCGGCTGGTGGCCGCCGATCGACGCGGTCGACGGCGCCCCCTCGGCAGCTCGAGCCCGACCGTCGGCGAGTTGGAGGATGCCGAGACGGCGCCGGTCGTTGCCGACGCCCCGACCGAGCCCCCCGCACCCGGGCCGACCTCCGACGGGGAACGACGCGAGCCCTGACCGTCGCGATGTCGCCATGTCGCCCCACGCCGCGACGGCCCCACGGACCCTCGCCCGGCCCGGGCCCCGTGCGACAATGCCGACATGCCCGTGCTCGCGACCTACTTCTCCGTCCGCCGTGGCCGCGACCCGTTCTTCAAGTTCTTCATGCGCACGATCTTCCCGCGCCAGGTGAAGGACTACGAGTCGAAGTTCGGGATCCGCTTCATCGGCTGGTACAACGTCGCGCACGGCTGGGACTTCGACAACGTCATCCTCCTCGAGTTGCCCGACTACGCGACGTTGGACAAGCTCGAAGCGGACGAGGGCACCCGCGCCCTGGGCCATCGGGCCGGCGAGTGGATCTTCGAACGCCATCACTCGATGTTCCTGCGCGAGCGCATGGGCATCGACCTCGAATACCATCCGTGACCCACCCCCAGAGGCGCTGACCCACAGATGAGCATCCGACGAGACGCACTGCCCCCCGGCGACGAACCGACACGGAGGCCGACCATGGACACGGGCCACAACGACCTGCTCGGTGAGATCGCGTCCGACGCCGCGCTGGAGCGCGGAGACTTCCTCGTGCAGTCGACCGAGCAGCTGCGCAAGTTCCTCGACCGCCATAAGGAGCGCATCGCCGCGTTCGGTGGCATGACGCTCATCGATGAGGAGCCCGACTACCTCTCGATCGCGCCGGACATGACGTTTCGCAGCCGGAGCCGATTCCAGGACGAGCTGAGCGGCGAGTGGGTGAGCGAGACCGAGGTCATCGAGTCCGCCGCCGAGCTCATCGAGCTCTACAACCCCGCCGACCTGTATGCCGCGTTCGCCGATGCCGCGCGCGAGGCCGCCGGGCTCGGCGGCGAGCCGACGGCCGAGGGGGACCTGCTCGAGACGGCCGGCATCAGCCCCGAGGAGACCATCGCCCTCGGTGAGGATCCGTACGCCGCCGCCGCCGATTCGTGGGCGGCCGGTCAAGCCCCATCGCTGGAGATGAGCGACGATGAGGCGGCCGCGCGGCGGCTGTACGACCTCGCGCTCGAATACCAGGAACGCAGCCAGCGCAGCGAGGGTCGCCTGCTGGCGGACTTCGAGGTCGCGGCTGCCAGCGCCTCGTCGCTCATCGGCGAACTCGTCATCGTCGATGACGACGATGAGCGGCTGATCCTCGGGGCGACCGGCGAGTTCCGGGCCGAGGTCATCCCCGAGGAAGCCGACGGCGAGTGGCGAAACCTCTCGGGACCCGAGGAGCTCGTCGAGTTCTACGACCCGACCGACGTCTTCGGCGACCTGGCCGATGCGCTCGCGGAGGCATTTCCTGCCGTCGCCCCCGAGTTCGTGGCCGGCGCTGACGGCGCCGCCACGGTCGAGGACGTCGACGCTCCCGAGGCGGCACTGGAGGGTGAACCGCCCGAGACCGCCGACGATGCCGAGACCGACGACGACGCCCCGACCGACGCCGAGGGTCGCCCGACCGCGTGACGACGCGCCTCGCTGCGGCGGACCTGGCCGAGCGCCGCGAGGTCCTGCCCGGCCGATGGCTCCTGGCCTTCCACGCGCCGGACGTCGCGAACGGGGCGCGGGCCGGCCAGTTCGTGCACGTCCGGACCGAGGATGATGCCAGGCTGTCTCGACGTCGCCCATATCCGCTCCATTCGACGGATGCCGCGACCGGTGTCGCATCGATCCTCGTGCGCGACAGCGGCGGCGCGACCCGCCCGCTCCTCGCGGCCCGACCTGGTGATCCGCTCGATGTGCTGGGGCCGCTCGGCCGCCCGTTCGAGGTCGATCCCCGGACGCAGCACCTGTTGCTCGTCTCGAGCGGCGATGGGATCGCCGCGATCCGCCTGCTCGCCGATGAGGCGATCCGCGACGGACGCCAGGTGACGTTGCTGTGCGGCTCGAGCGGCTCGAGCGAGGTCTATCCATCGAGCCTGCTCCCCGATGAGGTCGAGTACCTCGTCGCGACGGACGACGGATCGCTCGGCCACCACGGCGCCGTGACCGACCTCGTCGGCGACTACGAGGCCTGGGCAGACCAGGCGTTCGCGAGCGGCCCGCCCGCCCTCCTCGCGGCGCTGGCG
>DASPHN010000266.1:0-15326 GCA_035629655.1 Saccharimonadales bacterium (SeqCode)
ATCACCGGGCTGTACATCCCGACCGAGGGCATCATCACCTTCGATGGCTCGGAGCTGACCGGGCGCAAGCCCCACGAGGTCGTGCGCCTGGGGGTCGCGCGCACCTTCCAGAACATCCGGCTGTTCGGCAACATGACCGCCGAGGAGAACGTGCTCGTCGGCCTCCACCACCGGCTGCGCAGCCGCTGGTTCGGGGCCATCCTGCGCGACAAGGGCACCAAGCGCGAGGAGACCGAAGCCCTCGAGCAGGCCGGCGGGCTGCTCGAGCTCGTCGGGCTCGCGGGACGCTCGCAGACCCTCGCCCGCAACCTGCCCTACGGCGACCAGCGGCGCCTCGAGATCGCCCGCGCGCTGGCCACCGAGCCCAAGCTCCTGCTGCTCGACGAGCCGACCGCCGGCATGAACCCCGAGGAGACCCGCAAGCTGACCGACTTCGTGCGCGAGCTGCGCACCCGGCTGGGCCTGACCGTGCTGCTCATCGAGCACGACATGAAGGTGGTGATGGGCATCAGCGACCGGGTCACCGTGCTCGACCACGGCGAGAAGATCGCCGAGGGCTCGCCGGCCGAGGTCCGGGCGGACAACCGCGTCATCGAGGCGTACCTGGGCCGCGGCGCGGCCGGGGCGGGCTGACCGATGCCCCTGCTCGAGCTCAAGGACGTCCACACCTACTACGGCAACATCCACGCGCTGAAGGGCATCTCGCTCACGATCGAGCCGGGCGAGATCGTGACGCTCATCGGCGCCAACGGCGCGGGCAAGTCCACGACGCTCAAGACGATCAGCGGATTGCTCCGCCCGCGCGAGGGCGAGATCGTGTTCGACGGGAAGCGGATCGATGGCTCGACGCCGCATGACATCGTGTCCTTCGGCATCTCGCAGTCCCCCGAGGGCCGGCGCATCTTCCCCCGGATGAGCGTCAAGGAGAACCTCGAGATGGGGGCCTTCCAGCGCAAGGCCGGCCCCGAGATCGCCGCCGACTTCGAGCGCGTCTACGCGCTGTTCCCGCGTCTCAAGGAGCGCCTCAGCCAGAACGGCGGGACCCTGTCGGGTGGCGAGCAGCAGATGCTCGCCATCGGCCGGTCGTTGATGGCGAGGCCGACGCTGCTGCTCCTGGACGAGCCGTCGATGGGACTCGCCCCGATCCTCGTCGAGCAGATCTTCCAGATCATCCGGGACATCAACGCGGCCGGGACGACCGTGCTCCTCGTCGAGCAGAACGCGCTCATGGCGCTCGGCATCGCGGGCCGCGGCTACATCCTGCAGACGGGTGAGATCGTCCTCCAGGACTCGGCCGACAAGCTGATCGTGAACCCGGACGTGCAGAAGGCGTACCTGGGCGGCTGACCGCGGCCGGCCGCCGGCCGGGCAGCGGCGATGACGACCGCCCTTCATTACACTCCGCGGACCATGCTGCGCCCGGTCGTCTCCCTCGTCGCCGCCCGCACCCGACGCCGCGGCGCGACGACGGCGCTCTCGATCGCCGCCATCGGGATGGCCACGGCCCTGGTCGCGATCGTGGCCGGGACCGGTCTCGTGGCCGCGGACGCGACGCTGGCCCGGGCGCTGGCCACGACCGGCGCCGATCGACCGGTCGTCCGCGCCTCGGCATTCAGCAGCTCCGGCCGCAACGCGGACATCGTCGATTCGGCCGCGACCACGGCGATGTCCGGGCTGGCGCCCTCCCTGGAGCCCACCGTCCGCGGCGTCCTCCTCCACCAGCTGCTCGACCTCGAGACGCCGGTCGTCGACCTCATCGCCGCGATCGATGGGCCGCAGCCGTGGGTCCAGGTGCTCGAGGGTCGCCTGCCGGCGCCATGCATCGACGGCCTCACCTGCGAGGCCATGCTCCTCTCGGAGACGCCCCTCGACCCGGCGTTCGACGTCGCCGTCCCGGCCGAGGGCGCTCGCTTCACCATCGTCGGCCGGGGCCAGGTCGACGCCGCCGTCCCGTTCGGCGTGATCGACCAGCGCGGACCGGTGGGCGACGAGCCGGGCGGCGGCCAATACCAGACGGAGCGGGCCAGCCCGGCCGTGATCCTCGTGGACGGCGTGGCGGCCATCGCGAACAGCCCGGCCTTCGACACGACGGGACGGACGTACCTGTGGACCGCTCCGTTGGATCTCGAGGCCATCCATCCCTGGACCGCCGACGCGTTCCAGTCGGCCACGCAGGCCACCGCCACGCAGCTGGCCGAGAGCGGCAACGGCTTCACCCTGACCAGCCCGGCCTCGCTCGTCCGGACAGAGCTCACCCGCGCCGAGGGCGCCAGTGGCCGCCTCCTGCTCATCGGCTCGCTCGGGGTCGCCATCCTGCTCGCCTTCGCGGTCTTCCTGGCCCTCGTCGTCCGGGACGATGTCAAGGGCGAGCTGGAGCGGCTGGCGGCGGTGGGGGCGCGGCGCCGTGACCGCGTCGCGTTCCTCGTCCTGGAGGCGGCCATCCCGGCCGCCGTCGGAGGGCTGATCGGCTGGGTCGTGGGTGGGGTCGTCGTCGGTGCCCTGGCGGCCTGGTCGGGGGTCGATGCCCTCGCCGTGATCGCCGGGACGCTGCTCGCCCCGGGCGCCGTCATCGTGATGCTCTTCGTGCTCGCGGCGGCGGTCGCGGCCATCGTCCTGGCATCCGCCCCGGGTCTGCGATTCACCGGCGCCACGACGGTCGCCGCGGCCATCGGCGGGACCGCCATCGTCATCCTCGGCTGGCAGCTCGCCGCGGGCGGCTCGATCGGTGCCGACGGCCTGGCTCGGTCGCTTGTCAGCCCGATCGTCGTCCTGCTGCCGCCGGTCTGCGCCTTCGTCCTCGCCCTTGCGTTCGTGGCGGTCCTGCCGCCGCTCCTCCGGGCGCTGGCCCGGCGCACCCGCCGCGCGCCGCTGCCGGTCCGCCTGTCGCTCCTGTCGGTCTCGCGCGAGCCGGCACGCCCGGCGGCGACCCTGACCCTCCTCGCCTTCAGCCTCGGAGCGATCGTCTTCGCGGCCGGCTGGTCGGCGAGCCTGCGCCAGGGCATCGAGGACTCGGCGGCCTACCGGTCGGGTCTCGACCTGCGCGTCTCCGAGCTGGGGACGGGCCTGTCCATCGGCGGCTCGGTCGTCCCGCTCGATCGCTACGCGGCCCTCGGGGGTGACGTGTCGCTCGTCCCGGTCTACCGCGACGCGGCGCCGAACCAGGAGGGCGGCCGGGTGGACGTCCTGGCACTGCCGCCGGACGCGCTGCCCACGCTCCCGGGCTGGCGGAGCGACTTCTCGACCACGCCCATCGCGGAGCTCGCCGAGCGTCTGACCATGGCACCCCCGGCCGGTGGCTGGACGCTCGCCGGTCACCGACTCGACCCGAGCGCGGCCGATCTCGAGCTGGACTTCCGCTACACCGGCCGGCCACTCCGGCTCGATGCGATCGTCGTCACCGACGAGGGCGATACCGCCATCGTCCGGATGGGCGATGTCGACGAATCGATGACGACGATCTCGGCGCCGTTGCCCGGCCTGGCTCGGGGCGGGCTGCTGACCGCGCTCGTGTTCCGGAATCCGGGGTTGGTGGCGGGCTCCGGCCACCAGGACGAGCTGCGACGGGCCACCGTGTCGTTCCTGGGCCTCGACGGTCTCGTCGACGACGGCCCGCGCGAGCTCGAGATCTTCACGACCTCGGCCGAGATCATCCAGGCGCCACAGGTCACCGATGGCGTGCGCCTGCCCGTCATCGTCAGCCCGGACCTGGCTGCCGAGGCAGCTGCCGATGGCGCGCTCGACCTCGAGGTCGCCAATGAGCGGACGATCCCCCTCCAGGTGGTAGGCGTCGCCGACCGGATGCCGACGGTCGTCGAACCGAAGCCGCGCTTCCTGGTCGCCCCGCTCGATCCATTCCTCGTTGCGATGGCGGGCACGGTGCCCGGCGCCGGCCGCCCGACGGAGATGTGGATCGGCGTGTCCGACGCGGCCAGGCTCGCCGACGTGCGGACCGCGCTCGCCAGGGAGCCCTTCCGATTCGCCGAGGTCACGGCGCGGGCCGATCTCGTCGCCGAGCGGGCCGGCGACCCGTTGAGCCAGGCGATCGTCTGGACACTGATCGTGTCCGCCCTCTCCGGGCTGGTCCTGTCCGTCGGCGGGCTGATCCTCGGGACCGTGACCGATCTGCGTGATGAACGGGGAGAGCTCGCCGATCTCGAAGCCCAGGGCGTCACGCCATCGACCCTGCGCTGGCACGCCCTCGCGCGGACCACCTGGCTGGCGGTCGGCGGGTCGCTGGCCGGGCTCGCCGTGGGGCTCGTGCTCACCGCGCTGGTGACCGTCGCCCTGTCGGTCACGGCGGAGGGCACGACCCCCATCCCGCCGCTTGCCATCGTCATCCCGGTCGTACCCATCGTGGTCATCGTCCTGGCGGTCCTGGCCGTCGTCCTCGGGACGGCAGCCTGGCTGGCGCGGCGCGCGTACGGACGGGCGACCCTCGGCGAGCGACGGGCCGCGCACCGGCCGGGTGACGGGGATCGGACCTGGGCTCCGGCCGCCGCGGATCGGGCCGATGGCTGACGCGATCGTCGGGCGGGGCCTCATCCGGATCCATCCCTCGGGTGGCGGACCGGTCGCCGCCCTGCGGGGTCTCGACCTGCGCGTCGCCGAGGGCGAGGTCGCGGCCGTCGTCGGCCCGTCCGGCTCCGGCAAGTCCACGTTGCTGCGCCTCGTCGCGGGCCTGGACCGAGCGTCGGCCGGCCGCCTCGAGGTCCTGGGCGTGGACCTGACCGCTGCATCGCCTGCAGCGCTCGATCGCCACCGTCGGGAGCGGGTGGGCGTGGTCGAACAGCACTACCGCCGGGCGCTCTCGCCGTATCTGCCCGCGGCCGAGGCGATCGCCCTGCCGCTGGCCCTCCGGGGCATGCCCGAGGCCGAGCGTCGCCGACGGGTCGAGGAGCTGCTCGGCCGGGTCGGCCTGCCCGATCGCGGCGGCGCCTATCGACATCAGCTCTCCGGCGGCGAGCAGCAGCGCATCGCCTTCGCCGTCGCCCTCGCCGCGCGGCCGGCACTGCTCCTCGCCGACGAACCGACGGGCGAGCTCGACGGGGCGACGGCCGAAGAGATCCTCCTCGTGTTGCGCGACCTCGTGCATGCCGAGGGGACGACGTGCCTCATCGTGACCCACGACGAGCTCGTCGAGCGCGTCGCCGACCGGGTGATCCATGTCGCGGACGGCCGGGCGGTCGCGGAGCGACTCGGTCCGCCGACCGCGTCCGCGACCCGCGTCGTGGACGAGCTGGGCTGGCTGGCGCCGGTGCTGCCGCCGCCGGCCGAGGCGCTCGCCGCGGCGAGCCGCACGTCCGATGGGTCGGCGGCCGTGCGCCTCGAGCGCATCGCCCGGCGGTATGGCGAGGGCGAGGGCCGCTCGCTGGGCCTGCCACCGACGACGGCAGCCTTCCGGCGCGGCGGCTTCCACGTGGTCACGGGACCATCCGGATCGGGCAAGACCACCCTGCTTCGGATCGTGACCGGCCTGGACCGTCCGACCGAGGGCCAGGTGGAGACGCTCGACACCGACCTTGCGACGCTGGACCGCGATGGGCTCGCCCGGTTCCGGGCGTCGCGCATCGGCATGGTCGATCAGGTCCGGGACCTCGTGCCCTTCCTGTCCGCACGCGAGAATGTCGAGCTCGGGTTGGCCATCCGTGGCCAGGACGGACCGGACAGCCGCGATCGGGCGCAGGCGTCGCTCGAACGCTTCGGGCTGGGCGGCCACGCCGACCGCGCGCCGGACGGCCTCTCGGCGGGCGAGCGGCTGCGCGTCGCGCTCGCCCGGGCGATGGCCACGGATCCCGAGCTCCTCGTCCTCGACGAGCCGACGGCCGCCCTCGATCGGCATGGCGCTCGACTGGTCGCGGAGCTGCTCGCCGGGCTCGATGAGGGGCGGGTCACGATCCTCGCGACGACCCACGATCCGGCACTCATCGAGGCCGCCTCGGACCGTCTCGACCTGCGCAGCGCGGCCGTGGATGCCGCGACGCCGATACCGACCGCGGCGGTCGGCCGCGCGGATCAGCGGTAGGCCGGCTCGCGCGTCATCTGGAACACCGCCCGTGACAGGACGGCGAGGCCGAGCGCGGCGATCCACAGGCCCGGCCCGTTGGTGAAGGCCTGCGCAGGTTCGGCGAATCGGAAGGCGCCGGCGAGCAACAGATCGATGACGCGCCAGGCGAAGCCCAGCCAGCCGATGCCGGCGAGGATCGCATAGGCCAGCGGGCGGTCGATCCCTGTCGGCCGATCGCCCACGGCGTAGGGCAGAGCAAGCAGTGCGAGCGTCGCCAGGCCGGCGAAGAAGACGAGGATGCCGCTGCCCTCGAACGCATTGCCGCCGATGGGTGGCAGCCCGCCCGGGCGCGTCAGCTCCCACCACGGCAGCACGCAGCCGACAAGGATGATCACGGCGCCGACAGCGGCCAGCGATCGGCCACGGCCGAGGGGGCGGCGATGCATGGTCATGCCTCGGGCGCCTCGCCCTCCGCGACCGCGGCATAGACCTCGGGCTTCAGCACGCCGACGAAGCGCAGGTTGCGGTAGACCTCGCCGTAGTCCAGGCCATAGCCCACGACGAACTGGTCAGGGATCGAGAAGCCGATGTAGTCGACCGGGATCTCGACGAGCCGGCGGGCCGGCTTGTCGAGCAGCGTGCAGATCCGCAGGGTGGCCGGGTTCTTGCCGCGCAGGTAGCGGACGAGGTAGTTGAGCGTCAGGCCGGTGTCGATGATGTCCTCGACGATCAGGACGTCCTCGCCCTCGATCGTGGCCGACAGGTCCTTGAGGATCCGCACGAGACCGGACGATTCGGTCGCGTTGCCACCATACGAGCTGACCTCCATGAGGTCGATCCGAAGCGGCAGGTCGATGGCGCGCATCAGGTCGGCCATGAACGGCAACGAGCCCTTGAGCACCGAGACGAGGGTCAGCGGTCGGCCCGCGTAGTCGGCGGTGATCCGGGCACCCAGCTTTGAGACCTTCGCCGCGATCTCGGCCTCGGTCAGCAGGATGTCGCCGATGTCCGCCTGGAGGTCGACCGGTCGGGTCATCGGGCCACCGGGCGGTCGACGGTCGTCGACGCGCCGACCTGGCGAGGCCGGGTGGCGGCCCGCCGCCGGCGACGACGAGCGGAGCGGCTGGGCGCCGAAGCGTCGGCCGCGAGGGTCGTGCCGGAGGACGCGGGCGCCGGTGCGGCGTCATCGCTCTGCCCGGCCGCGTCGATCGTGGCCGGATCCACTGGCGCGCCGTGCGGCAGGGCGACCTGGCCGGACGATCCGGACAGCTCCGCGAACAGCGCCATCTTCCCGTACTTGAGCATCAGCGCCCGGAAGTCGCGCGCGTAGAACAGCTTGATGTTGATGCCCGGATAGAGCTCGCGCAGCCGGCGCAGCTTGCGGTTCTTCTTGCGCACGAGCCGCTGGCGGAGGGTCGTCATCTCCAGGTAGAGATCGAGGTCCGGCAGGTAGAAGTCCGGGGAGAAGCTCTCGACGACGTCACCGTCGAGGTTCCACAGGATCGGGAAGGTGTCCGGCTCGTACGCCCAGCGGACCGCATAGAAATCGAGGATGCGGGCCATCTCCGCCTCGCTGGCGTGGGCGAATGGGGTGCTGGGAGCCATCGGCGACCAGTCTATCCGAGCACGGGCCCGCGGGTCGGCCGGCATCGTGCCAAAGTTGCCGGTCGATACCCCCGGGGGGTATGATGCGGCGCATGGCCACCACGACGAACCGCCCGACAGCGAGCGCCCCGGATGCCGCTCACTTCCGGCACAGCTACACGAAGGACAAGGCCCAGCTCACCCAACGGCTGTCGCGGATGGAGGGCCAGGTCCGCGGGATCGCCCGGATGATCGAGCGAGACGAATACTGCGTGGACATCCTCCAGCAGACGGCTGCCCTGCGCGCCGCGGTCGACGCCGTCTCCATCCTCGTGCTCGAGGACCACGTCCGTGGTTGCGTCCGGACGGCTGCTGAGCGCGGCGAGGCCGACCAGTACGTCGACGAAGTCATCGACGTCGTCCGACGGACCCTCGGCCGCCCGGTCCGCTCGGGTTCTCGCTCCGCCTGATCGGCCGGTACCTTCGGCGTCCTGACCGCATCCGTCGGGGGGTTCCGGCGCATCCACGCACCGGCGACGATCGATCAGGTATGAGCGATCCCCGCCCGGTCCGCCTGCCGGTCGCCGCCCCCGATGTCGCCGCGCCGCCCAGGTTCAAGGAGCGACGGGCGGCCGCTCGCCGCGCCGCTGATCGGCTGGCCCACGAGGAGACGCGCCTCCTCGCGCGCTCGCTCGATGTGCTGGCTGCCCCGGGAGATGCCGAGAGTCGCCTGGCCGGGCTCCTGGACCTGCTCGCTGCCACGGTCGGCGCCCGCCGCGCCGCGGTCGTCGCCGACGGGACCGAGCGTCGGGTCGCGGTCGCCGCCAGCGACGAGGTCGACCGTGCCGAGGCGCTGGCGCTCGCCGCATGGCTCGACGCCGCCGCTCCGCGGAGTCGGGCGCAGCGCGCGGCCGCGGCACCCGCCGCGGTCTCCGTCGCGAGGCGATCTCGCGCCACGCCCGACGGCCGATCCACCAGCACGCCGCCCCTGTCGGCCGATGGAGCCCCCTCGTGCAGCGCACCCTCGTTCGCCTGCCTCGAGATCCCATCGGCCGGCGAGGTCACGCTGGGGTTCGCCTTCGATGGCCCGGTCACCGACCAGGAGCTCGCGACGCGGCTGCCGCCGGCCATGGCGCGTCACGCAGCCGTCGCCCTGGCGCTCGTGACCGGATCGCTCACCACCGAGCGCAACCTTGCGGAGCTGCGCGCCGCAGAGGTCGAGCGGGAACACTTCGTGTCGACCGTCGCGCACGAGCTGCGAACGCCGCTGACCGGCCTGTCGGGCTACCTCGACCTCATCCTCGATGGGCAGGTCGAGGACCGCGAGATCGAGCGCGAGTTCATGGAGCGGGGCCGGTCGATCGTCGGCTCGATGGCCGCCCTCGTCGGCGATCTCCTGGACATGTCGCGCCTGGAGTCGGGCACGCTGGCGCTCGAGATCCGCCCGTTCTCCGTCGCCGAGGCGATCTCGTCGGTCCACGCCGGCCTCGTGCCGATCGCGCTCGACCGCGGGCTGGAGTTGCGCACGCTTCCGCCGCCCCGACTGGGCGCGGCCAACGGCGACCGTCGTCGGGTCGAACAGGTCCTCACCAATCTCGCAGCCAACGCGATCAAGTTCGGTGGAGCCGCCGGGCGGGTCGTGGAGATCGTGGGCTGGTTCGATGGGCCCGTCGCCGTCGTCGCGGTCCGCGACGAGGGCGACGGCATCGACGAGACGGACCGCATCAGGATCTTCGAGCGCTTCTACCGGATGGCCGACCACGCACGGGTCACGGGCACCGGTCTCGGCCTGCCGATCGCTCGGGAGCTGGCACGGACGATGGGTGGCGATCTCGACGTCGCGAGCCTGCGCGGCGGCGGCTCCAGCTTCGTGCTGGTCCTGCCGGGTCCCGGCGTGCTGCCCACGAGCGAGACCATCGCGGCAGCGCTCGGTGCCACCCTCGTCGCCGAGACCGAGCGGCTGCGGACCGTGGCGATCCTGCGGGCCGCGGGCGAGGCACCCGACGCGTCGACCAGCCCGTCCGTCGGCGAGCCTGGCGGGTCGCGGGCTGCGAAGGGCAGCGCGCCCGCCGGTCGGCTGCGCCTGGGACCCACGGCGCCGGCCGCCGTCCGCTAGGCCCCGGTTATCCACGAATCCACCGGGTCGCCGGGACTTGGTGGATAACCCCGTTGACGCCCGCCCGCGCGTCGCCGTACCGTCCGGCTTCCGCACTGCGGCGAGGCAGGGTAACGCGGTCCACGAGGGGCACGGGGAGACCCGGCCACGAACCGGATGGACGGCGGAAGACCGAACCAGCGCCAACGGTGCGAGACGAGTCCGACGCCGGGAGCGGCGCCGCGCCGGGACGGTACGCGAACCAAGAGGAGGCGTGCCATCCCTACCGAGCGCGAGCCGCTCCCGACGCGCGTCACGGACACGTCGCCCCTCCCGACGGCCTACGACGTGGTCGTCGACGAGGGCCTGCACGCGCTGGGACTGGACCTGGCCCCGGCCGAGCGGACCGCCATCGACGGCCACATCCGGTTGCTGCTCGCGTGGACGGAGGCGATCAACCTCACCGCGGTCCGTGAGCCACGAGCCGCCGCGACCGCCCACGTGCTCGACGCGCTGGCCGCCGTGCCCACGTTGCGCGCCCTCGGCATCGACCGGTTCCTGGACCTGGGCTCGGGTGGTGGCGTGCCCGGGATCCCGGTTGCCGTGGCATTGCCCGCGGCAACGGCGATGCTCGTCGAGCCGATCGGCAAGAAGGCGAGATTCCTGGAGACGGCGGTCGAGGCGGTCGGGCTGGGAGAGCGGGTGGCGGTGGCACCCGTCCGAGCCGAGGCCCTGGCGCAACGCACCGATCACCGCGGCCGATGGCTGGCGGTGACCGCCCGGGCCGTCGCCCCGACCGCAGAGCTCGTCGAGCTGGCGTTCCCGCTCCTGGCCCGGGATGGCGTGCTGGTCGCCTGGAAGCGCGGCGACCTCACGACCGAGCTGGCGGCCGCTCGCCGGGCGATCGATGCGCTCGGCGGCGGCACGATCGATGTCGAAGCTGTCTCCCTCCCGACCCTTGCCGGACACGTGCTCGTGGTCATCCGCCGGACCGGCGCCGTGGGGCCGTCCTTCCCTCGTGACCCGAGTGTCCGCAAGCGCCGGCCGTGGTGACCGCCACGACCTCGCAGCGATCGCAGCGACTGCTACCCTGACCGCCGTGCGGATCGCCGTCCTGTCGGACATCCATAGCAACCTCGTGGCCCTTGACGCGATCCTGGCGCACGCCGGAACGGTCGATGCGGTCTGGCATCTCGGCGATGTGGTCGGGTACGGCCCCGAGCCCGACGCGGTCGTCGCCCGGCTCGCGGAGATCGGTGCCGTCGGCGTTCGCGGGAATCACGATGCGGCCGCCATGGGCGGTCCTGAGATCGAGTGGTTCAACCCCGAGGCACGGGCCGCCGTCGAGTGGACGCGCGACACGATCTCGCCGTCGACCCAGGCCTGGCTTGCGGCCCTCCCGGACAAACGCGAGATCGGTGACGTCAGTCTCGTCCACGGGAGTCCCCGCGACCCGCTGCGCGAGTACATCACGAGCATCGCGGTCGCCCGCGCGAACCTCGCCCACCTGGACACCCCCCATGCCCTCCACGGCCACACCCATGTGCCCGTCGCCTTCACCGAGGACGATGGCCGCATGGACGTCGTCGCCCCGTTGAGCGAGTCGACACTGGCCCTCGCCGGCCGGCGCGTGCTGCTGAACCCGGGCAGCGTCGGCCAGCCGCGTGATGGCGACCCGCGAGCCAGCTACCTCGTGTTCGACCCGGACGAGACCTCGGTCACCTGGCACCGGGTCCCGTACGACGTCGCGAGCGTCCAGGCGGCCATCCGGGCGGCGGGTCTTCCGCCACGTCTGGCCGATCGCCTGGCCTTCGGCGCGTGAGGGACGGTCGATGATCGGGGGCCGGCGGCCCCTCCAAGGTCGCAAGCCGGGCGACAAGCGCGTCCGCGTCGAGCGCCCACACGCGCCCTACTTCCGCTACACCGGCCTCGGGACGCTCACCGCCAAGGAGGCCGCCAGCGTCCCGACGACGCCCGGCGCGCGTCTGGCGGCCCGTATCAAGGGCGTCGTGCTCGGCCGGCCGCTGCACCAGGACGAGGAGCTCGGCGAGCGCCTCTCGAAGCGCAAGGCACTCGCGATCTTCAGCTCCGACGCGATCAGCTCGTCCGCCTACGCGACCGAGGAGATCATCCTCGCGTTCACGCTCGCCGGCGCAGGCGCCCTCGCCATCGGCCTCGCCCTCGAGGTGTCGATCGCCATCGCGGCGCTCCTGGTCATCGTCGCGTTCAGCTACCGCCAGGTGTGCATCGCCTACCCGACGGGTGGCGGCTCGTACTCGGTCTCGAAGGCCAATTTCGGCAAGATGGCGTCGCTCATCGCGGCGAGCGCGCTGCTCATCGACTACAACCTGACGGCGGCCGTCTCGACGTCATCGGCGGTCGAGCAGATCGTCTCGGCGATCCCGAGCCTGGATCCGGTCCGGGTCGAGATCGGTGTGCTCGGCATCGGCCTGATCACGATCGCGAACCTGCGCGGCGTCCGCGAGGCCGGCAACATCTTCGCGGTCCCGACCTACCTCTTCCTGTTCAGCGCCCTGCTGATGATCGCCATCGGGGCGTATCGCATCCTCGTCCTCGGGGAGGGGAACCAGCCGCCACCGCCCGAGATCGTCGCCTCGACGACCGTCACCGCCCAGACCGTCAGCGTGGTCCTGCTCCTCCGCGCCTTCGCGTCCGGCGCCGTCGCCCTGACCGGCACCGAGGCGATCGCGACCGGCGTGCCGGCCTTCAAGCCGCCGGAGCCCAAGAACGCCGCGACGACCCTGATGGTGATGGCCGGGATCCTGGCCATCCTGTTCGTCGGGATCACCTTCCTGGCCACGAACTACGCCGTCTACCCGCAGGAGGTGCCGAAGCAGACCGTCATCGCCCAGGTCGCCCGGATCATCTACGGCGATTCGATCGCGTTCTTCGCGTTCCAGGCGTTCACGGCCCTGCTCCTGTTCCTGGCCGCCAACACCTCGTTCGCCGCCTTCCCGAGACTCGCCGCGGTCCTCGCCGAGGACGGCTTCTTCCCGCGTCAGTTCTCGTTCCGAGGCGACCGGCTCGCGTTCTCGACCGGCATCATCCTGCTCGGGCTCATCTCGGCCTCCCTCGTCGTCGCCGCCGGCGGCAAGACCCATGCCCTCATCCCGCTCTACGCGGTCGGCGTGTTCATCGACTTCACGATCAGCCAGGGCGGCATGATCCGGCACTGGCTGCGCACCCGCGATCCGGGCTGGCGCCGGCGCATGACCATCAACGCTGTCGGTTGCGTCGCCACGGCCGTCGTCGCCGTCGTGGTCACGAGCGTGAAGTTCTTCGACGGTGCCTGGTTGGTCATCGTGCTCATCCCGGTGCTGGTCGCGATGATGCTGTTCATCCGCCGCGAATACACCGCCCAGGAGCGCGAGCTCGAGGTCCGCGACGACCTGGTGGTGGATCCACCGCATCGCGAGCAACGGGTGGTCGTCCCGATCAACGGCATCAACCGTGCGGTCATCCAGGCCGTGAAGTTCGGCCGCACGATGAGTCCGGATATCCGGGCGGTGTTCGTGACCGAGGACCCCGAGGCGGGCGACGAGCTACGCGCGCGCTGGGAGCGGCAGATCCCTGGCGTCCCACTCGTCATCGTCGAGTCGCCGTACCGGGCGCTCATCTCTCCCGTCCTGGCCTACCTCGACGTGCTCGACCAGGCCTGGCCGCCGGACAAGGAAGCCCCGATCACGATCGTCGTCCTGCCCGAGTACGTGGCCCGCCACTGGTGGGACCGGCTGCTGTACAACCAGACGGCCAAGCGGCTCAAGGCCGCGCTGGTCGGTCGGGAGCACACGGTCGTCGCCGACGTCCCGTATCGCCGCGGGCACTGACACCCGGGTCCGGCGAGGACCCCGGACCGTCGGATGCGAGCGCGGTGGTATCGTGACCGCCGTTCGGCCGAGCGCCGACGGACGCTCGTCCGCCGCCCGTGACCGATCCTCCACGGAGCCCATGTCCGACCCCACTGCACCGGCCTTCCGACGGGTGGTCGTCGCCCTGAACGGCGGACCGAGCGATGCCCGGATCGTGCGGCTGGTGGCCGAGATGGCCGCGCGGTACAAGGCCGAGGTCATCGCCGTCCACGTCGTCGAGATCGACTGGACCCTGCCCCTCGATGCCGACATCGCCGGTCACTCGGAGGAGGTCCAGCGCGTCCTCGACGTGGCCGAGGCGATCGCTGAGCAGTCGAAGGTGACCATGGAGCCGGTGCTCCTCCAGGCCCGCGATGTCGGCGCCGCGATCGTGGACGAAACGACGGAGCGCGGCGCGGACCTGCTCGTGGCGGGGCTCCCCTATCGCAAGCGGTTCGGCGGCGAGTTCGCCGTCGGCCGGACCATCCCCTACATCCTGCAGAACGCGCCGTGCGCCGTCTGGGTGGTGCGCGAGCCGATGAGCGAGGAAGCCCTGTGAAGATCGTCATCGTCGGCTGCGGCCGGGTCGGTGCCTCCGCCGCCGAGACCTGGGACGCGGCCGGCCACGAGATCATCGTCCTGGACATCTCGACGTCCGCCTTCGAGCGCTTGCCTTCGGGGTTCGGCGGGGTCGCCATCCGCGGCGACGGTACCGATGAGGACGTCCTCCGCCGCGCCGGAGCCGAGGGCGCCGACATCTTCCTGGCCGTGACCGAGGGCGACAATCGCAACGTGATGTCGGCCCAGCTCGCGGTCGAGGCCCTGGCCGTTCCCAAGGTCATCGCCAAGATCAACGACCCCTTGCGGGCCGCGGCCTATGCCGAGCTGGGCATCGCGACCCTGTGCCGGACGGGGCTGATGGTCGACGCCGTCAACGACCACCTCGGCCTGCCGGCCTCTGGGCTGTCGGGGATGCTCGCCCCGACCGGGACGCATCCCGGCGGCTCCCACCACCGGACGCCGGGAGCGGCGAAGGCCGGGACCGCGGCGCCTGTTCCCACTACATCCGATGTCGAGGCCGCGCCGAGCGCGGCCGTGGAGGCCTGACCGTGTTCGTGCTCGTCGTCGGTGGTGGCAAGGTCGGCTACTACCTCGCCAAGGAACTCATCGATTCCGGCCACGAGGTGGCCCTCATGGAGAAGGATCCCGGTCGGGCGCGGCAGATCGCCGACGAGATCGGCTCCATCGTGATCGCCCATGACGGCTGCGAAGGCAAGTACCTCGGCGAAGCCGGCTGCAACCGGGCGGACGTCGTGGCCGCCGTGACCGGTGACGACGAGGACAACCTCGTCATCTGCCAGATGGCCAAGCATCACTTCGACGTGCCGCGCACGATCGCCCGCGTCAACAACCCCAAGAACGAGGCGCTCTTCCGCCACCTCGGCGTCGACGAGCTGATCAGCCCGACCCGGATGATCCTGGGCTCGATCGAGCAGGACATCCCGGTCCACGAGCTCCTCCACCTGGCCGCCCTCGGCGAGGGCGAGCTGGAGCTCATCGAGGCGCATCTCCAGGCCGGGTCGCCGGCCATCGGCCGGGCGCCGCGCGACCTGGACATCCCCGACGGCTGCTCGCTGTTCGCGGTCATCCGGGGTGGGGTCGCCTCGCCGTTGCGACCCGAGTCGGTCCTGCGCGAGGGCGACAAGGTGATCGCCATCGGCAAGCAGGAGTGCCAGGCGATGCTGCACGGCCAGCTCATCGGCGATCCGGAGAC
>DASPHN010000267.1:0-2366 GCA_035629655.1 Saccharimonadales bacterium (SeqCode)
GAACGTGTCGAGCACGGCCGTGCTGGTGCCGCCGAGGAACGGCAGCCGATCGACGAGCAGCACCGACGCACCAGCTCGTGCCGCGGCGATGGCGGCGGGCGATCCGGCCGCGCCCGAGCCGATCACGCACACGTCGACGTCGGCGATGATCGGAGCGGGGAGCGTGACGGTGATGGTCACGTGGCAGCGCCGGCGGCCGCGGCGGCCGTGACCGACCATCCGCCATCCACGGTCAGCACCTGGCCGGTCACCGCCCGGGACTCGTTCGCGAGGAGGTAGATCGCGGCGTGGGCGATGTCGTCGGCGGTGAGGAAGCCGTGGACCAGTGGCTGCTTGCGATGGACGAACTCGACGGTGGCCGGATCCTCGGCCGCACGCTGAGACATCGGCGTCTCGGTCAGGCCCGGGGCCACGACGTTCACCCGGATCCCGTCGCCGGCGTAGGTGGCGGCCATCGTGCGCGCCAGCGAGACGATGGCGCCCTTGGCCGCGGCGTACGCGTGGGTCGCGAACAGCTCCGGGACCGGCGAGGCCGCGAGCACGCTCGAGACGAGGACGATGGATCCGCGAGCGCCGGCCGGACCTGCCGTCTGGGCGCGCATCTGGTGCGTCACCGCCGCGGCGACGAGCGCCTGGCTTCGGAGGTTCAGGTTCAGCGTGCCGTCCCAACCGGCGGCGGTCATGGCATGGATCGGCCCGTCACCGAACCGCCGGCCACTGCCGCCCGCGACCGAGAAGCAGCCGTCGATCCGCCCGAAGCGCGAAACGGCCGCCCCGATGGCCGCCTCGACCTCCGCCTGCTCGGTCAGGTCGGCCTGGGCCCAGGCCGCTGGACCGGAGAGACTCGTCGCGAGGTCACGGGCGTGGTCCGACGTGCGCGACACGACGAAGACCGACGCGCCTTCATCGCTCGCCCGCCGCGCCGCCGCCGCCGCGATGCCGGTCGAGCCCGTGATCACCACGATCCGATCCTGGAGCCGACCGGTGTCGCTCACGCGACTTCCAGCACGGCCTGCGCCGTCGGCGCGTCCGTGACCAGGATCCGGACCACGCCACTGGCCAGCGCGCCTTGGATCGCGGCGGTCTTGGCTGCGCCGGTGGCGACCGCGATGACCCGCGGGACGGACCGCAGGGCCTCGACGTCGATCGCGATCGCCCTTGCCGCCAGATCCGGGGCGACGAACCGCCCGTCGCGGTCGAAGGCGTGCACGACGAGGTCGCCGACCGCCCCGGCCCGGGCCAGCCGCGCGAGCTCGGCCGCATCGAGGACGCCGGAGCGGACCAACGACGAGGCCGGGCCGTCCCCACCGGACGGCATCGCCCCGATGCCCACGATGGCGAGCGTGATGGCCTCGAATCGATCGGCCGCGTCGGCGACCTCCGGCTGGTGGCGCAGGGCATCGCGGAGCTCGACCGACGACACGAATGCCGGCGCGAAGATCGCGTGATACGTCGCACCCAGGCGGTCCGCCAGCGCCCGCGAGAGCTCGCCGGGATCCCGGCGCCGGTCCAGCCGGCTCGAGCTGCCCGCGAGTTGCACCACATGGATGGTCCCGTCCTGCCGGGGAGTGACCTCGCGCACCACGCTCGCCAGGGTCGACCCCCACGCGATCCCGATCACCGCGTTCGGCTCGATCAGCCCATCGAGCACCGCGCCAGCCAGGCGGGCCGCGGCGCCTTCGCCGTCCGTGGCGACCGCGCACAGGTCGAGCTCGAAGCGTTCCTCCATGGCCGTCGCGAGCGCCCGGTCCTCGGCCGGCACGTCGCGGTACTCGATCCGCACGAGGCCCTCGGCGAGCGCCGCATCCAGCAGTCGGGCGACCCGGAACCGCGACATCCCGAGATGGGCGGCGATCTCGACCTTGGTCATGCCGCGATCGAAGAACAGTCGCGCGACCTGGGTCGCGATCGACGGCGTGGCGGCGATCGCAGATGGCGGGAGACCGGCTTCGATGGTCACGCAACGGATGGTACGGCGTGCACATCTGTCATGCAAGGCGCTCAGATGAGCGCCCGCCGAGCGGGTGCCCGGGACACCACCGACCGTTGCGGCTATCGTGGTGGACTCATGCAGACTCCCGTCACGCGCCAGTTCGATGCGACCAGGGGCGGGCGCGACGTCCTGCTCGAGCTCGAGCTGCGGCGTGGCCACCTTCGGCGGAACCTGTGGTGCGCCCTGCGCGAGGCGATCCAGGACGGTCGCCTGGCCGACGGCGTCCGCCTGCCGTCGTCACGGCAGCTGGCCGCCGACCTGCGGGTCTCACGTGGCGTCGTCGCCGACACGTACGACCAGCTGGTCGCCGAGGGCTACCTGGAGATGGCGCCGCGGCAGGCGCCCCAGGTCAAGGCCGTGGCGGCACCGGCGA
>DASPHN010000268.1:0-13539 GCA_035629655.1 Saccharimonadales bacterium (SeqCode)
CGGCCGCAGGTCGACGGCGCCGGCGGCGTCCTCGGGCCGCTCGTCGGCTGCACCCGCGAACACGATCCGGCCGTCGGCGTCGACGACCAGCAGGCCGTCCAGCTCGTGCGCCGTGCCACCCGACTCGAGCGGGGTCAGCAGCCGGGCGCGGATCGCGAACGGCGGCGTGCTCGGGAGGTCCACCCGGTCAGGCTAGCAGGGCGTCCCGGCGTCCCGGCGTCCCGGCGTCACGGACCCGGGTGCACGCCGCGCGGAGCCCGGACATGACGAGACCCGGATGCGGGCATCCGGGTCGTCGGTCGTGCGTGCGTCGGTCGCCCGACGCAGCTGTCAGCGCTTCTTGCCGCGAACCTCGACGAGGTGGGCGGTCCATTCGGAGCCACCGCGGTCGATCGTCGCCGAGCTGCCATGCCAGCCACACGTGCACGTGATCGTCTGGGCCTGGTGCTTGTATTCGTCGATGACGTGCTTGAAGGGCTCGTTGGCCACGGCAGGCTTGACAGGCGGGCGACTGTTCACAGGGACTCCTGCACGACTGGGGCACGGGTGTGCGAGTAAGGGGGACCTGTAGTGTAGTCGATTTCCCCCAGGACCGCCGTCAGTCGAGGCCCAGGTGGTAGCCCAGCCGCCCGGGGAGGCGGCTCAGCTCGCGCGTAAGCCGGCCGACCCGCTCGCCCCGCTCCTCGGCGGATTCTCGCCGCACGATGGCCTCTCGGACGATGCGCGCCCCCGCATACCGGGCCGGCTCGGGCGGGAACGCCCGCGGCGGCGCCCCACCGGCGATCGGCAGGGCGAGCGCCAGATCGTCGGTCCGCTCCACGGCGAGGGCCGCCAGGATGCGCCCGCCGACGAGTGATGGCCCGACCCCGTTCCCGCTGTACCCGTGGCCGGCGTGGATCGGCCGGTCGCCGACGGAGCCGAACCAGGGCAGGTGGTCGGCAGTGATGTCGATGGGCCCTCCCCACGTGTCGGCGATGCGGACGTCGGAGAGGGAGGGGAAGAGTCGCCGCAGGCCGGCGACCGCGCGAGCCGCCGACCGGGCGTCGTCGGTGAAGGCCGGGCCGATCCGGCCACCGAACCCGGCCCGCCCGCCACCGCCACCGATGGCGATCCGCCCGTCACGGGTGGTGCGCAGGTAGTGGAGGGTGAACCGGCCGTCGGCCAGCCCCTCCCCGCCGGTCCAGCCCAGGTCGGCGAGCCGCTCCGGGATAGGCTCGGTCAGGGCGATGTAGGACGACCAGGTCACGAGCCGCCGGCCGAACCACGGCCAGGCAGCGGCCCAGGCATTGAGACCCAGCACGGCCGCGCCGGCGAGCACCTCCCCGTCGCCGGCCCCGGAGCTGGTCCGCACACGGACCGGGCGAAGCCCGCCGATGGGGCGTCGTGCCGGGGCGCGCCGACTCCCGGCGGCGACGGCGCCGAACCACCCAGGTCGCTGGCCGTCGATCTCCGTCGCGGTCGTGCCCTCATGGATGACCACGCCACGCTCCAGCAGGACCCGCCGCAGGCCACGTGCGAGGAGCGCCGGCTGGACCGTCGCCGCGCCGGGCATGAAGACGCCGCCGCGGAGCACCGGCGAGGCGACTCGTGCGGCGACCTCGGCCGCCGTGAGGGCCACGTACCGGTCACCCCGGCCGACCGACCGGCAGGCCTCGATCCCCTCGTCCCAGGCACCGTCCTGGGCGGGTGCCGCGCTTGCCGAGATCGAGCCCGCCTTCGTGAACCAGGCATCGACGCCGTGGGCGGCGCACCAGGCCCCGACCTCGTCGACGGCCGCGTCCATCGCCTCGGCGACGGCCAGCGCCCCGTCCTGCCCATAGCGCTCGATGAGCGTCGGCAGCTCGTCCCACCAGTTCGACACGAAGCCGCCGTTGCGGCCGGACGGTCCACCACCGCAGAGATCGGCTTCGAGGAGGACGACCCGCGCCCCGGGCTCCAGCTCGGTGATCCGGTAGGCGGCCCACAGGCCGGTGTAGCCGCCGCCGACGACGACGACATCGGCCGTGGTCGTGCCCCGCAACGGCGGCGCCGTGGACGCGGCCACGAGCTCCGGCGCCGTGACGGCCTCCGAGGCGAGCGCTTCGCGCAGCCACCACGCCCGCCGTGCCGCGGTCGGCCGGACACCGGTCATGGTCAGTCGCGCCCGGGCAGGTAGCCCTGCGCGACCACGTCCTCGACCGTCACCGGGTTCGGGACAAGGTCGAGGGTCCCGAGGTAGTCGATGGACGACTCCCAGCCATCGAGGTCGAGCGCCCCGAGGCCCTCCCGCTCCTGGACAGGCCCCGTCCAGGACGCGATGGTGGCGTCCAGGATGGCCGCCTGGGTGTCGCGTGCCGAGGCCAGCTCCGGGACGGCGGCGATCGCCGCCTCCAGGCCGACCGATGGCGTCGCCGAGATCTCCTCCATCGCCCGGAGCGTGGCGGCGACGAAACCGCGCAGCGCGTCGCCCTTGGCGTCGATCGTCTCGGTCCCGGCGATCAGACCGGGTCCGGGCAGCGGCGTGATGTCGTCGATCGTGAGCACGCTCGTGGGCGTGCCGCTCAGCTCGAGCTGCACCGGCTCGTTGTTGGCGAAGCCGGTCGCCGCATCGACGGCCCCGGCGGCGACCGCCGCGCCCTGGCCGAAGTCGGGATACTCGACGATCTGGAGGTCCTCCGGGGTCAGGTTCGCCGAGGCGAGCAGCGCCTGGAGCATGATCCACGACGAACCGTAGCGCCCCGGGATGCCCAGCTTCTTGCCCGCCAGGTCCGCCGCGCCGTCGATCCCGGCCGAGGCCTTGCTGAAGACGATCGACGGGAACTTCCCATAGATGGTGGCGAGGTAGCGGACCGGGATGCCCTGGCTGACCGCCGGGATCACGCTCGTGCCGTCGGCGATGCCGACGTCGATCGAGCCCTGCCCCACGAGGGTGATGAGGTCCGGGTCGATCTTGTTCTGGAACTCGACGTCGAGACCGGCCTCCGCGTAGTAGCCGGCCTGGTCGGCGCGATAGAACGGCGCGAACTGGACGCTCGGGATATAGCCGAGGCCGACCACGAGGGCCGTGGGCTCGACCGAGGCGCCGTCGGAGGGCTCGACGGAGGTCGTCGGCGAGCCGGAGCCGCCCGTGCCGCCCGTCGAGCACGCGGCGACGAACAGGCTGAAGCCGAGGACGGAGGCGAGGACGGTGCGGGATCGGGACGACACGAGGACCTCCTGGGACTAGCGGGCGCCGACGAGGCGCCGTTCGATGGCGACGACGAGGAGATAGAGGGCGATGCCGACGAGCGCGATCGTCAGCAGCGTCGCGAACAGCAGTGGGATGTCGAAGAGCGAACCGCGGGCGAGGTTGATGAGCACCCCGAGGCCGCGCTCCGCGCCGGCCCACTCACCGACGATCGCGCCGACCACCGCGAGCGTGACGCCGACGCGCATCCCTCCGAGGATGCTCGGGAGCGCGGCCGGGATCTCGAGCGTGGTCAGGACCTGGCGACGGGTCGCGCGCAGCGATCGGCCGAGCTCGAGGAGGCGCTCGTCGACCGACCGGATCCCGACCATCGTGGCGACGGCCACGGGGAAGAACACGATGAGCGCGCAGATCACGACCTTGCCGAGGAGGCCGGGCCCGAACCAGAGGGCCATGACCGGTGCCAGGGCCAGGATCGGCGTCGCCTGGAGCGCGACCAGGTAGGGCGACAGGAGTCGCTCGACGACGGCACTGCGCGCCAGCGCATAGCCGGCGATCACGGCGAGACCGGCTCCGACCGCGAACCCCAGCAGGATCTCGACCAGGGTCGTCCACAGGTGGGGCTGGATGATGCCCTGCAGGAAGGCCTCGACGAAGCGTTCGAAGACGCTCGCGGGCGGCGGCAGGATGTACTCGGGAAAGCCGCTCAGCAGCACGACCGCCTGCCACAGGAGCACGAAGCCGACGAGCGTCGCGACGACCGACCCGATGGCGCTGCGGCTCATGCGGTGACCTCCAGCCCCGCCGCGATCGCCGCCGCGTCGCCGAGGTGAGCTCGGATCTCGCGCGCCGTCCGCGAGACGACAGCCTCGTCGAGGTCCGCGAGGTCGCGAGGCCGCGGCAGGTCCACCGGCACGTCCGCCACGACCCTCCCGGGCCGGGGCGACAGGACCACGACCCGATCCGCGACGAGGATCGCCTCGGCGATGCTGTGGGTGACGAGCACGATCGTGGTCGCGGCACGCTCCCACAGCCGCAGGAGTTCGAGATCGAAGCGTTCGCGACTCAGGGCATCGAGCGCGCTGAACGGCTCGTCGAGGAGCAGGACCCGGGGCTCCAGGGCGAGTGCGCGCGCGAGCGCGACCCGTTGGCGAGTCCCGCCGGACAGCTCGGCCGGCCGGTTCTCCACCACACCCGGGTCCAGGGCGACCAGCTCGGCGAGCGTCGCGAGACGGTCGACACGGCGCTCGCGCGACCAGCCGGCGAGCTCCAGCGGGTAGGTGATGTTGTCGGCGGCCGACCGCCACGGCAGCAGCCGCGCCTCCTGGAAGACGAGCCCGATGGCCGGGTCGGGATCGGTGATCGGCCCACCGTCGAGCGTGACGACGCCGCCGTCGGGCCGGAGGAGGCCGGCGATGACCCGCAGGAGCGTCGACTTGCCGCACCCATTCGGCCCGATGAGGGCCACGATCCCGCCACCGGGGACGTCCAGGTCGATCCCGTCAAGGACCGCCAGGCGCCCGCCGTCGCGCGTCGTGAAGCCCAGATCGACGCCGCGGATCCGCAGGGCACCAGCGCCCTCCGCCGCCGGCGGGACGTCGGCAGATGGCTCGCTGATCGGAGCCGCCGGGCCGGTGGCCGCCGTCATCGGGCGCCCTCGCCCAGCGGCCGAAGCACCGGCGCGACGGCCGGATAGAGCCCCACGTATGCTCGGAAGGCACGGTCGTACACGTCGGCCAGCTCGAGCCGGGGCTCGAGGTGGTCCGCGATCCGGGTCATGGACCGGATGGCCGACGGCAGGTCCGGGCAGGTCCGGACGCCGACCGCGCCGAGGATCGCGGAGCCAAGGACCGCGGTCTCGAGCACGGCCGGCACGAGGACGGGGAAGCCGGTGACATCGGCCTTGACCTGGTTCCAGGCACGGCTGCGCGCCGGTCCGCCGCACACCCGCATCGCCGTCACGGTCACGCCGGCCTCGAGCATCGGGGCGGCGACGTGCCGGATCGCCAGCGCGCTCGCCTCGACGATCGCCCGGGCGACGTGGCCCCGGCCGTGGGCCAGCGTCAGCCCGGCCAGGACGCCCGTCGCGCTCGGATCCCAGATCGGCGAGCGCTCGCCCGCCAGGTACGGCAGGAAGACGAGACCGTCGGCACCGGCCGGTGTGGTCATCGCCTCCTCGAGCAGCCGCTCGGTCGTCATGCCGCCGCCGACGATCGATTCCCGGAACCAGTCGACCGCACGGCCGGTCGCGGCCATCGCCGCCCCGACGCTGTACAGGCCGTCGAGCGGCGCCGGCGTGACGAACGCGCCAGCGACCTCGACGGGCTCGTGCCAGTAGACGCCGAAGCCGCCGGCCGAGCCACCCGGGTCGTAGGCATCGCCCGGCTCGAGCAGGCCGGCCCCGAGATAGCTCGCGAAGGCGTCGTTCGTGCCGCCGGCCACCGGGATGCCGACCCGCAGGCCCAGCGCGTCCGCCGCCGCCGCGGTCAGTGCCCCGACGATCTCCCCGATCGCGGTGGGCGCGGGACGCCGGTCGGCGCGCAGCCCGGTCGCGGCCTCCACCCTCGAGCGATCGGGGACGTCCTGGCCCGGCACGAGCGGCGCGGCCGCGACGCCGGTCAACCGGAATGCGAGCCACTCCCAGGTCGTGAGGTACCAGCGAGTGGCCGCCGCCACCTGGGGCTCGTGGCGTTCGAGCCAGAGGGCGGCCGGGAGTGGACCAAGCGCCCAGCCCCGAACGCCGCTCACGGCTTCGAGATCGGCCGCTTCGGCGGCGGCGCGCGTGTCGAGGAAGGTGATCGCCGGTCGGGTCGCCTCCCCGCGTGCGTCGATGGCGGCCAGCGTCGGGCCGTGGCCGTCGACGCCGATCCCGACGATCTCAGCCGTCTCGGCCGGGCGCAGGGCGCGGACCGCGCTGACCACCGCGGACCACCAGGCCCCTGGATCCTGTTCCGCCCAGCCCGGCCCGTGGCCGACCTCGAGGCCATAGCCGGCCCGGGCGATGGCCAGCAGCCGCCCCTCCGTCGTGACGAGGCCGGCCTTGACCTCGGTCGTGCCGAGATCGATGCCGAGGAAGGCCTCAGTGGTCATCGCGAGCCTTCATCGCAGGCGTGGATGCATCCAGTGCCAGCACCGCTTCGGCCGTCGCGACGTCGGTGACGAGCGTCCGAACGATGCCCGCTCGTAGCGCGCCGAGGATCGGTCGGACCTTGCTCGCCCCCGCGGCGACGCCGATCGCGACGGGCAGGCGCCCGAGCCCGCGCGCATCGAAGGCGATCGCGCGGTCGCGCAGGTCCGGACAGACGAACTGCCCATCGAGGTCGAAGGGGGCGATGAGCACCTCCCCGATCGCGCCGTGACGGCCCAGCTGGCGCTGGACGCCGTCGCCGACGGACGCCGCGCTCCAGCCGCGTCCACCGATGCCGAACAGCGCCACATCGACCCGCTTCCAGAGATCGAGGATGGCTTTGACCCCGGCGTGCGCCTCGAGCGAGCGCTTCGTCGCGGCATCGTCGACGAGTCCGGGTGCCATGAGCCCGACCGCCTGTGCCCCCAGCGCGTCCGCGACCCGCCGGAACGGCTCACGCTCGAGACCCGGCGACCAATAGCCCCCGGCCAGCGGGACGACGGTCGCGGCGACCGGCGTCGCGGCCTCGTCCAGCGCGTCCGCCACGGCCGACACGGATGCGCCATCGCCGATCCCGACCATCGAGCCGTCGCGGATCGCGCCGCGTAGGACCTGCGCCGCGAGGCGGCCGACCATCCGTCGGGTGAGGTCCTCGGGCCCGGTGACCGTGGGGGCGAGGTGGACGTGGTCCAACCCGTACCGGCGCTGGAGGGCCTCCGCGGCCGGCGATTCGACCGATGTCCGGTCGATGATCCGGATCTCGACGATGCCCTCGGCTCGCGCCCGCTTCAACAGCCGGCTGACCTGGGGACGCGTGACGCCCAGCCGCTCAGCGATCGCGTGCTGCGTCTCGCCCAGCTCGTAGTAGAGGCGACTGGCTTGGACCAGCTGCTCGAAGTCGCTCACTGCACAGATGTATCTGACAGATGTGCCGTCACGCTGCGCAGCATACCCGATACGGTGGGACCGATGACACTCGCTGCCTATGAGGCCCTGCTCGCCGCCGCCAGCGAGGATCCGGCGGTGGAAGGGCTCGTCCTCACCGGCTCGCGGGGACGGCAGGGTGCGCCCCTGCACGTGGGCTCCGACTGGGACGTGCGGCTGATCGTCGGTGACGACGACCTCGCGGGCGCCGATGACCGCTACGCGACGGGCCATGGCTCGCCGGTGGACGTCGTCGTCTTCGAGCGCTCGAGGTTCGAACGGGCCGCCCTGCCCGGAGCGCCTGATGCCTGGGACCGGTACAGCTACGTCGGGGTGCCGCTCGTGATCGACAAGACCGACGGGGCGCTGGCGAAGACCCTTGCCCGGAAGGCGACCCTGCACGCGGAGGAGGCTCGGACCATCGCCTCGGCCGCCCTCGGGGACTACGTCAACTCGATGTACCGGTCGCGCACCAATGGCCGGCTCGGACTCCGGCTCGCGGCCCACCTCGATGCGGTCGAGTCCATCGGGCCGTTGCTTACGTTCGTGTTCGCGACAGCCGGGCGGGTCCGGCCGTTCCACAAGTGGCTCGCCTGGGACCTCGAGCGGGCGGCGCTCCCGGGTCCGGCCTGGGATCGCGAGCAGCTCCTCGGTCGCGTCGCGCGGCTGGCCGCGGATGGCGACGTGACCGCGCAGGCGTCACTGTTCCGAGACGCCGAGGCGCTCGCCCGGTCGAGCGGCCTCGGCTCCGTCATCGACGGCTGGGAGCCCGATGTCGCCTGGCTTCGGGAGTCCGATTCGGCGAGCGCGGCCCGGGCCTGAGTCGGTTCAGGGACCGAGCGACGCCAGCAGCCGACGTGCCTCCGCGGCGCCTGTCGCGGAGAAGCCCGGATCCGCCATGGCGAGCTCGAGGTCCTGCCTGGCCTGCGTGACGTCCCCGCGTGCTGCGGCGATCGCCCCAGCGTGGAACCGGAGGAGGGGGTCGAGGGTGCCGAGGCGCAGGGCCTCGGCGGCGAGCGGGGCGGCATCGTCATCCCGTCCGAGCCGGTGCAGCGCCCAGGCGAGCGCGTCGGCTGATCGGATCGTCGGGCTCGCGGCGTAGGCCGCCTCGGCGAGCGCGAGGGCCCGGTCCGGGTCGCCGTGGTCCGCCTCGAACAGGGCCAACTCCTGGTCGACCACGACGCCGCCCGCCTGGAACAGGGCGATCTCGGCCTGGGCCAGGTCGTATCGCTGTCGCGCGCCGGCGTCGTCGCCGGAGACCTCGAGGATCTCGCCCAGGGCGATGACGTACTCCGGCAGCGGGACGATGGCGGCAGCCCGCTCGAACCGCGCAGCGGCCTCGCCGAGGTCGCCATCCGCGATGGCCAGCCGACCGAGTCCGGCCAGCGACGGCGGGTGATCCGGGACCAACGCCAGTGCCGCGTCGTACGCGGCCCTCGCGCCGGCCGCGTCGCCGGTCAGCTGCAGGAGATGGCCGGTCAGGGCGGTCACGAAGGCCGTGTTCTCGGGTGCCAGCCCGGGTGATGCAGCGGCTTGGCGCATGGCGGCCAACGCGCCGTCCAGATCGCCACGCAGCTCACGGGCATACGACAGCCGGGCGAGGCTCGCCAGGTCGGGCGCATCGGCGGCGAGGGCCTCGACCTCGCGGAACGCCTCGTCGTAGCGGCCGAGCTCGATCAGCGCATCGACGACGATGCCGCGCGCGGGGGCATATCCCGGCTCGTCCTCGAGGACTGCGCGGCCGGTCGCCAGGGCATGGGCGAAGGCGTGCCGCCCGAGCTGGAGTCCACCGAGCCCGACGCCGACCAGCGGGTCGTCGGGCCGCAACGTCCGGGCAGCCTGGAGCGCAGCCTCCGCGGCGGGATAGCGGGACGGGTCAGCCGTCTCGCGGATGCGCTGGAGGATGGCCAGGCCCAGGTCCCGTTGCGCCTCACCGTCCGACGGATCCGTCGCGACCTGGTCCATCAGGAACTCGATCAGGGCCTGGGTGGGCGGCGTCGTCGGCGGAGCTGCTGGCGCGACGGACGGGTCGACGGTCGCGGCGCTCGTCGCGGCGTCGTCGACCACGGTTGGACCGGCCAGGGCCGGCGATGCGGTCGCGCTCGCACTGCCCGCCGGCGGCGACGCCGGTCCGCCGCCCGAGCCGGCTGAGCAGGCCGCGAGCAGCAACGCCGCCGCCAGCGCGGCGACGGGCGTGGCGCGAGGGTGCTGCGTCCACGTGATCATCGACGGGGATACGGACGCCGGCACCGGCCGGATGTCGTCAGAGGACGCGACCCGGGTTGAGGAGCCCCTGCGGGTCGAGCGCGGCCTTGATCGAGCGCATCACGCGGACCGCATCGGCGCCGCGTTGCGGTTCCAGCCAGGCCGTCCGGGCGGCGCCGATGCCGTGCTCACCCGTGACCGTGCCCCCGAGATCGAGGGCAGCCTGGTAGAGGTCGGCCTGGACGGCTTTCGTGATGGCCTCCGCCCGTGGATCGCCGCGGTCCAGGACGAGGTCGGGGTGCAGGTTGCCGTCGCCAGCGTGCCCGAACGTGCCGATCCGGACGTCGTGCTTCGCCGCGATGCGCTCGATCGCCCGGAGCAGCTCCGGGACGCGCGAACGCGGCACCCCCACGTCCTCCATCTTGACCTCGCCGATCCGCTCCAGGGCCCAATGCGCGGCACGTCGAGCCTGCCGCAGGGCGTCGGCCTCGGTGGCGTCGCGGGACCGGATCGTGGCGGTCGCCCCGGCCGTGGTGCAGGCCGCTTCGGCGCGAGCGAGCTCATCGTCGCCGGCGACACCGGGCAGGTCCGACTCGATCATCAGCATCGCCGCGGCGTCGCGGTCGAGGCCGAGGCCCTGCATGTCCTCGACCGCGCGGACGGTGAACCGGTCCATCAGCTCGAGCGTCACGGGCGACAGGCCGGCAGCCGCGATCGCCGCGACGGCCTCGCCGGCGGCTTCCAGCGTGGCGAAGAACGCGAGCAAGGTCGACCGTGCGCCCGGTGCCGGCCGGAGTCGCAGGGTGGCCTCGGTGATGAGGGCAAGGGTGCCCTGGGAGCCGACGATGAGGTGAGTCAGGGAGTAGCCGGCGACGTCCTTCAGGTTCTTGCCACCCGTGCGGATCACGGCGCCATCGGCCATGACGACCTCGAGGCTGAGCACCCAATCGCGGGTCTGGCCGTACTTCACGCAGCACAGGCCGCCGGCGTTCGTGCCCAGATTGCCGCCGATCGAGCACATCTCGTAGCTCGCCGGATCGGGCGGATAGAACAGCCCCACGTCGGCCACCGCCGCCTTGAGTCGGGCGTTGATGACCCCCGGCTGGGTCACCACGCACAGGTTCTCGCGGTCGATCTCGAGGATCCGGTCCATCCCGGTGAAGGCGATCGTCAGGGCGCCCTCGAGACCGGCGGCGCCGCCGGACAGGCCCGAGCCGGCGCCGCGCGCCACGATCGGGACGTCGTGCGCGGCGCAGAGACGCACGAGGGCCGCCACCTCGTCGGTCGTCCTCGGCAGCGCGACGGCGCCTGGCAGGCCGGCCGCCAGGTACGCGGTCTCGTCGTGCCGATACGTCTCCCGATCGGCCGCGTCACTGAGGACCCGAACGCCCGGCAGCCGGGCGGCCACGTCGGCGAGGAACGCTGGGGTGACGCTGCCGCTGGCCATCGACCGGAGTCTAGCCGCGGGCGGGACCGACACGGTGGGACCATCGAGCGGCGGCCACATCGGGACATGGACGGGTAGGATGGCGCGGATGGCTCGCCGCCCCCGTGCGTCCCGGCTGCTCCTCGCGACCTCGGTGATCGCCGTCCTGATCGCGGGCATCGCACCGGCCAGCGTCCAGGCAGCCCTGCCCGTCGACGGCGTGGCCCGGACGACGCTGGTCGCCGGCACGACGATCCGACCGGGCAGCGTCGACCGCACGAGCCTGCACCTCGCGGCGACCTATGCCACGACCCTTCGCCTGAACTACGGCACGCGGTCGTTCGTCGTCGATTCGACCGCGACGATCACGAACACCTCGGGCGCGTCGATCGACCGGGTCGAGCTCAACACCGCGGCCGCGCGACTCGGCTCGATGCGTCTGACCTCGGTGACCGTCGACGGGACCACGGTGCCGGCGACCAAGTCCGACCAGACGATCGTGGTGCCACTGGGTGGCATCCTCGCGGCCGGGGCCACGACGGCCATCCGGGTCAGATACTCGGCGACGCTGCGCACGAGCCTGAGCGGGTCGAACTGGCTCTTCACCAAGGTCAACGGCATCGTCGACGCCTATCGCTGGCTGCCCTGGGTCAGCCGCAAGACGCCCTTCGATCGGCCGAACCACGGCGATCCGTTCGTCACCCCGGTCAGCTCGTTCGTTCGCCTCACCGTCATCACCGACCGCAAGCTCGTCATCGCCACGACCGGCGATCGGGTCTACCGGTCCACGGACGGCCTGACCCAGCGGTTCGAGGCACGCAACGTCCGCGACGTGACGGTCACTGCCTCGCCCGACTACCACACGAAGGAGCGCTCGGTCGGCGGCGTGAAGATCCGCTACTACTACCGCTCCGCCACGCACGCGACGGCCATCCTCGATGCGGCCGTCTCTGCGTTCACCAAGCTCCAGAGCCGGCTCGGACCGTATCCGTACCCGACCTTCAAGGTCGTCCAGTCGGCCGGCGGTTACGGGATGGAATCGCCGCGGCTGATCTGGATCCCGTACGGCACCGGCTCGGCGAACCTCAAGTACCTCGTCGCCCACGAGACGGCCCACCAGTGGTTCTACGGGCTGGTCGGCAACGACCAGGCACGCCAGCCCTTCGCCGACGAGGCAGCCGCCGACTTCGTCGCGCGCTACATCACCGGTCTCAAGCGCTCGAGCCGCTGCCCGACCGGCCGTCTGGACAAGGCGATCTACGACTACACGTCAGCGTGCTACTACGAAAAGGTCTACATCCAGGGCGGCAACCTCATCGACGCCGCTCGACGGACGATGGGCTCGGCCGCGTTCTGGGCGGCGCTCAAGGGGTACGTCGCCACGCATCGCTACCAGCTGTCGAACAACAGGACACTGCTGCAGGCGCTCGATGACGCCGCCAGTGCCAACCTCGGCAAGACCCTCTTCGCGCCGCGGTTCCCGACGATCTACTGACCGCGGGCGACGGCCATGCGCCGGTCCGCCGCCAACGCCTGCGGCATCTGCCGGAACCCATTCGGCAGCCACGGCCGCCACGCTCGCCAGCCGGCGACCAGCCAGTAGGCGACGGCGCGCTGGACCGGTCCCCACCGGAGCCCGTACGCCTGACGGACCCCTTGCGGGAGCAGGCCGATGGCCGGCCACAGCGTCCAGGCGTAGGCCGCGGGTGGGATCGGCAGCCGGCCGAGCGCACCCGGCAGCGGCGGGGCAAGGATGGAGGCGGCCAGCTCGCGTGCCGTCGCCCCCACCCGGACCGGGCCGTCCGGGCCGAGCATCCTCGCGACGTACCCCTCGAACGCCTCGAGGTCGCGCGGGAGCCGATCGGCCGGGATCCCGAACGCGCGGCCGAGTGGCAGGGTCTCGGCATAGAAGCGCACGGCCCGTTCGCGCGGCAGCGGCCCGAGCCACCTGTCGTACGCGACGAGGGTCGACTCGACGAGCGTCGCGTGGACCCACAGGCCGAGCTCCGGATCGTGCGCCCGGTAGCCCTCGCCGACGATGCCGCGATGAAGCGCCTCGAGACGACGGATCTCGCCGCGCGCGGCGGCCGTGGAGCCGTAGATGATGCGCAGGTAGCTTCGGAGCGTGCCGTCCAGCCGGCGCCACGGGTCACGTCGGAAGTCGGAGTGCTCGGACACCCCGGCGGCGACCTGCGGATGGGCGATCTGGAGCAGCAGTGCCCGAGGTCCGGCGCCCAGCAGGAGCATCGCCTCCCGGTCCAGGCGCCAGGCTTCCGAGTCCGGTCCGAACAGCCCGGGATCGCCCCGTTCCACGCCGGTCATCCTCGTGGGTCGGGTCGCCGTTGCCACGCTCGCACCGGTCGCTGGGGGACGCCCCGACGCGCCCTAGCGGTCTTCCGGTCGGCGGCCGATGAGCCACCACGCCGCCGGGAAGATGCCCGCAGCGATGGCCAGCTTGGCCGCATCCCAGACGAGGAATTTCGTCATGCCGCCGGCGAGCGCGTCGGACCAGGAGTAGCCGGTGACGGCCTTGAGCCAGGGCACGCCGATCGCGTAGATGACCGCGGTGCCGATGGCCATCATCACGAGCGCCCCACCGATGCGCCGGTCCCAGCCGAGCTCCGCCAGGCGGCCGACGACCGCGGCCGCGACCACGAAGCCGATCAGGTACCCGCCGCTCGGCCCGGTGAG
>DASPHN010000269.1:0-2836 GCA_035629655.1 Saccharimonadales bacterium (SeqCode)
GGGTGTGCCCCGCGTCCCGACGAGGTAGGCGGCCATCAGCGTCTTGCCGTGGCCAGGTGTGAGGGCGTGCCCGGCACCCAGGGCGGCGGCGGTCACCACGGAGAGCAGCAGGACCAGTGGCGCCACGTCGGCGGTCCGGAAGATGGATGGCAGGTCGCCCCCCGAGACACCGCCCGGCACGACGCCGCCGGCGGGTGCCGACGTCGGCGTGGGTCCAGCCGAGGCCACGGCCCCGACTCCCGGCGACGGCGACGGGGCGGCGCCGTCGATCGCGATGGCATCCACGACGGTCCCGGGCGGCAGCTCGGGCCCGCCCGCGACGGCGTCCACCGTGAGCGATACGTCAGCCAGGGGTGCGGCGATCAGCTCCTCCGGATAGGCCGTCAGCCGCTGGGAGATGGAGGTGGCTCGAAGTTCGCCGTCGCTGACGGCCAGTGTCGCGCCAGAGCCGACCGCGACGATCTCGCGCCAGCCGATCCGCTCGGCGAACGACGCATCCGCGAACGCGATCCGGGTCGGTTCGGCATCGAGCGCAGCCGGCAGTGGTGCTTCGAAGGCGCACACGAGACGCATCGTCGACAGCCCGCCGGCGCCCGGCGGGAAGGACAGACCGGCGGCCTGCAGCGTCATCGGCAGGCCCGCACCGTCGGCGGTCAGCGACAGGTCACCGGCCAGTTCGGCGCAGGCCGCCTCCCGGCCGGTCTCGATCTCCTCGTCGGACGTCTCCCCGTCCGCGTCGGCATCGAACTCGATGCGAGCCTGGAACGTCGGGATCTCGGCCTGGTCGATGACCACGTCGAGCAGGACCCGGGTCGGCTCCACGCGGAGTCCTGCGTAGTGGTTGATCGTGAAGTTGCCGAGCGGATGGGCCAGCGCGAGCGCCGGGATGGCCGCCGCGAGCAGCACACCAAGCGCGGCAGCCCGGGCAGCGCGGAGCGGCGAGCGGTGCAGCGGCCCACGGCCGCGGGAGCGTCCCATCGTGGCGAGGGTACGCGCCCGGGCGGTCGCCGGATGCACGGTCGGGGTCGGCTACACTCGGCCGGATGTCACGAACCGGGAGGCCGGCCACGCGGGGCTGGTTCATCACCATCGAAGGCCCCGAGGGCGGCGGAAAGACGACCCAGGCGGAGCAGCTGGGTCGACATCTCACGACGAGTGGCCGGGATGTCCGCGTGACCCGGGAGCCCGGCGGCACCTGGCTCGGCGAGCGGATCCGCGAGGTTTTGCTAACAAGGACAGCGTCAGGGGCCCCTGTTCCCGACCCGCGCACCGACGCCCTGCTCTTCAACGCCGCTCGCCGCCAGCTCGTCGACGAGGTCATCCGTCCGGCCCTCGAGACCGGCCGGTCCGTCGTCTGCGCGCGCTATGCCGACTCGACCCTCGCGTACCAGGGCGACGGGGCGGGCGTCCCGCGCTCGACGCTTCGCACCCTGGCCGACATCGCCACCGATGGGCTCACGCCCGACCTGACGATCCTCCTCGACGTGCCCGTCGAGATCGGCCTGGCGCGAAAGGCGCCGGGCGATGTCACCCGGTTCGAGGCCGAGTTCGACCTCGACTTCCACCGCCGCGTTCGCGCCGGTTTCCTCGCGCTCGCCGAGGCCGAGCCGGATCGGTTCATCGTCGTCGATGCGACCGCCACCGAGGAAGCGGTCGCCGCCGCGATCGCCGCCGCGGTCGATCTCCGGCTCAGGGCCGGTGAACCGGGATCGCCCCCCGTGCGCAGTACACGATGAACGAGACGAGTGGGCCGCGCCCGCTTCGTGTCGCGACCGTCGCCGATGACGCGGATCGGGCGGTATTGACCCGGATCTCCAACGGCGAACTCCACGCCCTCGATGAGCTGTACGACCGCTACAAGACCATGTCCTACTCGATCGCCTATCGCATCACGAATGACGCGACCCTCGCCGAGGATGTCGTCCAGGACGCCTTCCTTGGCGCGTGGCGGAATGCCGCCCGCTACATCGAGGGGCGGGGCAGCGTGAAGACGTGGCTGCTGTCGATCGTCCACCACCGGGCCATCGATGCCGTCCGTCGACGTCGCCCGACGACAGAGCTGCCCGAGCGAGAGGCGGTCCCGCCGCCCGCCTTCCGCCTCCCCGACGTCTGGGGAGAGGTGTCGGCGATCCTCGATGCGGAGACCGTCCGCGCGGCGCTTGGCGTCCTCTCGGACGTGCAGCGCCAGGCCATCGAGCTCGCGTACTTCGGCGGACTGACCCAGCAGGAGATCGCCGAGCGGACCGCGACGCCCCTGGGCACGGTCAAGAGCCGGATGCGTCTCGGTTTGCTCGCCATGCGTCGGGCGTTGATCGACGAAGAGACCACGGCGACGGCCGATCGAGAGGCGGGCGCACCATGACCGACCCGCGACGACCGATGGACCTGACCTGTGAGGACGTGCGCGACTTTGCCGCCTCGTATGTGCTCGATGCGCTCGAGCCGGACGAGATGGACGCCGTACGGGCGCACCTCGTCGGCCATTCGGACGCGCATCCTGAGATCGAGCAGCTGGCATCGGTCCTGCCGGTGCTTCACGAGAGCGTCCCGGTCATGGAGCCATCCGCCGAGCTCAAGACGCGGATCATGGCAGCCGCTGCAGCCGATCTCCAGGCTCGCGGCAGCACGGGGACGATCACGGCCGCGCCGACGAGCGAGCCGTCCGCGAGCGACGCCGCCCCGACCCCGTTCCCATCGGCCGCCGAACGCTCGAGCCGTGCCGCGGACCGGAGCACGACCTCGGCCGGGACGTGGCTGCTGCGCATCGCAGCCGTCCTTGCCATCGCCCTGTTGGGCGGCTGGAACCTGCTCCTGCAGGGCCAGCTGAACGAGGCAC
>DASPHN010000270.1:0-2523 GCA_035629655.1 Saccharimonadales bacterium (SeqCode)
CTCCCCCACCCCGACCGGTCCGGCCCCGGGTCCGCCGCCGCCGTGCGGCGTGCTGAACGTCTTGTGGACGTTGAAGTGCATGACGTCGAACCCGGCCTCGCCCGGCTTGAATCGCCCGAGGATCGCGTTGAGGTTGGCCCCGTCCATGTAGGCGAGCGCACCCGCCGCGTGGACGGCGTCGAGCAGCTCTCCGATGCGGGTCTCGAAGAGGCCCAACGTCGAAGGGTTCGTGATCATCACCGCGGCCGTCCGCGGGCCGAGCGCGGCCGTGAAGGCCTCGACGTCGACCCCGCCGTCGGCGGCCGATGGGATGGTGATCGTCCGGAAGCCCGCCATCGAGGCGGTCGCCGGGTTCGTCCCGTGGGAGCTGTCCGGGACGAGGACCTCGTCCCGGGCGTCGTCGCCACGGGCCTGATGATACGCGCGGATCATGAGGATCCCGGTCAGCTCGCCCTGGGCTCCGGCGGCCGGCTGGAGCGTGACGGCCTGCATGCCGGAGATCTCGGCCAGGGCACCCTCGAGCTCCCAGAGCAACTGCAGCGTGCCCTGCGCAGCCTCGTCCGGCGCCATCGGGTGCAGGGACGCGAAGCCGGGCAGGCGGGCGGCCCACTCGTTGAGCTTGGGGTTGAACTTCATCGTGCACGAGCCCAGCGGGTAGAAGCCCGTATCGACGGCGAAGTTGAGCTGCGAGAGGTTGACGTAGTGCCGGACGACGTCCGGCTCGTTCAGCTCGGGCAGGGCCGGTGGGACGCTGCGCCGGGCGTCGGCGGGCAGCCGGTCGAGGGCGTCCTTGGGCGGGTGCGGGATCTTGCCGCCACCACGACCCGGTCGGCCGCGTTCGAAGAGGGTCGGCTGGAGGCGCGGACCGGTGACGCCCATCAGCCGGTTTCTCCGGCGCCGGACGCGACGGCGGTCGGTTCCGCCGCCGTGATCGCGGGCGGCGCATCGGCGCTGGGTGGCCGGCCGGCGACCGGCGGTCGACCGGCGAGGACGGCAGCCATCGCCGCGGCGAACCGCCCGATCTCCTCGGTCGTCGTGACCTCGGTCGCGCACACCAGCAGGCCGTCGGCCAGGGTCGGGTCGTCCGGCTCGGCGTCGGCCAGGGCGAGGCCCGCGAGGATGCCGTGGTCCAGCAGCTGGCGATGCACGGCCCGCGCGTCCGAGACACGCACGGCGAACTCGTTCAGATACGGCCCGGCGTGCAGCCGTGGGACGCCGACGTCGGCCAGGGCGGCTTCCAGGGCGGCCGCCTGCGAGGCGCCCAGCGCCGCGACGTCGCGCAGGCCGTGCGGACCGATCGTCGCGAGGTAGATCGAAGCGGCCAGGGCCAGCAACGCCTGATTCGTGCAGATGTTGCTGGCGGCCTTGTCGCGTCGGATGTCCTGCTCTCGAGCGCGCAGCGTCATGACGAAGGCGCGCTGGCCGTCGAGGTCCGTGGTCATGCCCACGAGCCGACCGGGGATCTGGCGGACGAGTGCGTCGGTGGAGGCGAGGATGCCGAGATACGGACCGCCGTACTGCGGCGCGATGCCGAGGGGCTGGCCCTCCCCCGCCGCGATGTCGGCACCATAGGCTCCGGGCGGGGCGAGCACCGCCAGCGAGACGGGCTCGATCACGGAGACGAAGAGCGCCCCGGCCGCGTGCGCGAGCTCCCCGATGCGCGGCATCGGCTCGAGGAGGCCCAGGAAGTTCGGGTGTGCGGCGACGACTCCCGCCACCGGTCGATCCGTGTCGGTAAGCAACCGGTCCAGCGCCTCGAGATCGGTGGTGCCCGCCGCATCGCCCTCGGCGATCAGGGGGATCTCGTCGAAGGTCAGGCCGCCGCCGAAGTACGTCGCGAGGGTCTGGCGGTAGTGCGGGTGGACGCCACGCGACACGAGGACACGCTCGCGGCGGGTCGCCCGACAGGTCATCAGCGCGGCCTCCGCCGTGGCCGCCGCACCGTCGTAGTGGGACGCCGACACGACGTCGAGGTCCACCAGCTCGGCGAGGAGCGACTCGTACTCGTAGATGGACTGGAGGGTCCCCTGGCTCACCTCCGGCTGGTACGGCGTGTAGGCCGTGTACCACTCCCCGCGGAGGAGGAGCTGGTCCACGGCCGGCGGGCTCCAATGTCGATACACGCCGGCCCCCAGGAACGACGTCAGCTCGGTTCGGTTCCGGCCGGCCAGGGCCTGCAGGCGGGCGGCGAGCTCGAGCTCGGGCTCGGGATCGGGCAGGTCGAGCGGTGAGGCACGCAGCTCGACCGGGATGTCCGCGAATAGCTCGTCGACGCTGTCGATGCCGATCGCGGCGAGCATCCGCTCGCGGTCGGCGCCGGTGTGTGGACCGTACGGCATCGCCTTGGGTCAGCCGGCGGACACGAGGGCGTCGTACGCCTCGCCGTCGAGCAGGTCCTCGACCTCCGCGGGGTCGGTCAGGCGGAGGCGGATCATCCAGCCCTCGCCGTAGGGGTCGGTGTTGACGAGCTCCGAGCGTCCGGCCAGCTCGCGATTGGTCGCGATGACCTCGCCGGCCAGCGGC
>DASPHN010000271.1:0-3667 GCA_035629655.1 Saccharimonadales bacterium (SeqCode)
CGTGGCCCGGCGGCTCGAGGAGCGGCCCGAGGACAACCCCGAGGCCGAGGTCTCCGACGGCGCCGGCGACCTGGGCTTCTTCAGCCCCGGGAGCTACTGGCCCATCGCCGTCGCGGGCGGCACGGCCCTCACGGGCTTCGGTATCGCCCTGTGGCAGTGGTGGCTGATCGTCCTCGCCGGCGTCGCCCTCATCATCGCCATCTGCGGCCTCGTGTTCGAGTACCACGCGGGTCCGTCGGCGCACTAGCCGCTCGCGGGTCTCTCGTAGGCCCTCAGACGCCCTCAGACGCCCTCACAGCCCCGCTCCCGCCCGTCGGAGCGGGGCTGTGGTGCGTCTCCGCCCGTCTCCGAGCGGGCGTGGTCGTCGGAGCGAACGCGCCGTTCGCTGCTTCCAGGCGCGCGAATGGCGCGTTCGTGGCATCGGGGGCCGGGCCCGCGCGCGTTCGGGAGATCACCACGTCGAAAGGCACCGGCAGTGGCCTTCGGCCGGTGCGTTTCCGCCTGGTGATCGAGAGGCCCGAGGACCGAGGACCCAGGGCGCGTCGCTCGCCCCGGGCGGCGAGCAGCAGGTGCCGCCCCGCGCCGTTTGCGCGGGACGTGCCCGGCGAGCCACAGCCGCAGATCGCGGCCGGTGACCCCTGTGGCAACACCCCGAGCCGTCCTCCGTGAGCGTTGCTGAGCGTGGACTCAGAGGCCCTGTGAGGCGCTCAGGGCACGAGTGAGCCCCGTCCCTCCCGGAGCCGCTCACGAGCCCGCAGCGCCGTCCTCGGTGTGTCGCTCAGGCGACGATGTGGCGATCCTGGCGTTCAGTGCCAGCGTGGACGCAGGGCTTGCACCAGCGGTGCACGCCCTGCCGTGCTCCGGGGGCTGGGGGCGGGGGAGGACCGACAACGACGACGGGCCGGGAGCGTCGGTGACGCTCCCGGCCCGTGTCGTGCAGACGTGCTCCGACCTACTCCTGGATGTCGCGCGGGCGCCCGGCGTCCGGGCGACCGGCGAGCTCGCGCTTCTCGCCGGGCTCGACCTCCATCGGGTCGCCGCCACCGTGACCGCCGGTGAGGGCTTCCTGCTCGTCGGCCGGGTCCGGACGGAACCAGCCGCCCTTGAGGGGCTGGCCCGCGGAGCCGAGGTCGTTCATGCGCTTCGGCACCTTGGCGCCCTGGTAGGCGAGCGGGACGGCGTGGCCGTGCTCGTCGACGCCACCCAGCGGCTGGTGCACCTCGATGAACTCACCGTGCGGCAGGCGCTTGATGTGCCCGGTCTCGATGCCGTGCTCGAGCACCTCACGGTCGCCGCGCTGGAGTCCCAGGCAGATCCGGTAGGTCGCGAAGTAGACGAGCGGCGGGAGCACGAGCAGCCCGATGCGCCCGATCCACGTCATCACGTTCAGGGAGATGTCGAACGTGTAGCCGATGATGTCGTTGCCGCACGCCACGACCAGCCAGAAGTAGAAGGCCATGGCCATCATGCCGGTGGCCGTCCGCACGGGGACGTCACGCGGGCGCTGGAGCAGGTTGTGGTGGGCGCCGTCGCCGGTCAGCTTGCGCTCGATCATCGGGTAGAGCGCGAGCAGCGTGGTGAGGATGCCCATGCCGATCACGGCCGGGAAGAAGATCGCCGGGATCGTGTACCGGCCGAACAGGTACATCTCCCACGACGGCCACAGCCGGACGGCGCCGTCGAACACGGCCATGTACCAGTCGGGCTGCGAGCCCGCCGACACCTTGGCCGGGTTGTACGGACCGAGGTTCCAGATCGGGTTGATCTGGAACACGCCGCCCATCGCCGCCATGAGGCCCACCGAGACGACGGTGAACCCGCCGGCCTTGGTGGCGAACGTCGGCAGGATGCGGACGCCGACGACGTTGCGCTCGGTGCGGCCGGGGCCGGGGAACTGGGTGTGCTTCTGGAACCACACCAGCGCCACGTGCACCGCGATGACCGCGGTGATGATCCCGGGCAGCAGGAAGACGTGGACGATGTACAGGCGCGGGATGATGATGTCGCCCGGGTACTCGCCGCCGAAGATGGCGAACTGCAACCAGGTCCCGATCACGGGGATCGACATGACGATCGCCGAGACGCCCGTGCGGATGCCGGTGCCGGAGAGCAGGTCGTCGGGCAGCGAGTAGCCGATGAAGCCCTCGATCATGCCCGTGAGCAGCAGGACGACGCCGAGGGCCCAGTTGGTCTCGCGCGGGCGGCGGAACGCTCCGGTGAAGAACGTCCGCATCATGTGCGCGATCATCGCCGCGACGTAGAGCAGCGCGGCCCAGTGGTGGACCTGGCGGATGAACAGGCCGCCGCGGACCTCGAACGAGATGTCCAGCGTCGACTCGTACGCCCGGCTCATGGAGACGCCCTGCAGCGGCTGGAACACGCCGTTGTAGGTGACCTCGGTCATCGACGGGTCGTAGAAGACCGCCAGCCAGGTGCCCGAGATCAGCAGCACGATGAAGGCGTACATGTTGATCTCGCCCAGCATGAACGACCAGTGCGTGGGGAAGACCTTGTTGATCTGACGACGGAGCGGCCCGGCGGGGTGGAACCGGCTGTCCGCCTCGTCAGCAGCGGTGCCGGCGAGCTTCATCGCCGTGCCTCCGCCTCTGCGGGTGGGTGTGGTGATCGCACTCATGAGCTTCGCTCCCAGAACGCCGGACCCACCGGTTCGATGAAGTCGCTGCGCGCGTACAGATACCCCTGATCGTCCACCGCGATCGGCAGTTGCGCCAGTGGACGGGTCGCCGGGCCGAAGACGGGCTTGGCGTACTCGTTCGCCTGGAACTGCGACTGGTGGCAGGGGCAGAGGATGCGGTTGGTCTGGTCCTCGTACAGCGACGTGGGGCAGCCCATGTGGCTGCAGATCTTGGAGTAGGCGAACAACGCCCCGTAGTTGAAGTCCTCCTGGCCGGCCCGCTTGATCACGGTGACGTCGGGCCGCAGGTGGATGAGCATCACGGGCGAATCGGGGGAGTGGAGCTCCTCGGACAGCTCCTCCGGGTGCGAGCGCTGGGACTCCTTGAACGGGTAGACCGTCTCGATCGCGCCCGGGGCGAGGTCACCGGAGCGCACGAGCACGACCTGCTCGGACTCGCCGGTGTCGCGTCGCAGGTAGACGCGCTCGCCGTCCTCGGAGTGCCACCCCGTGATGAGCAGGGGCGAGTTGGGCCCCTCCTTCCACGGGTTCTTGACGAGCCCCCCGAACGCGGCCACCAGCACGCCGAGGCCGAGCACCCCGCCGGCGGCACCGATCGACCGGTAGACGAGCTTGCGGCGCGTGATGCCGCTCTGCTGACCCGTCTGGACGAGGCGGGCGGACGCGGTGCGGCGATCGACCTCGGAGGACCGGCCGTCGTGACGCTGCTGGATCGTCAGGTCCTCGGGCAGGAGCTTCTTCGAGTAGGCGATCACGCCCATGCCGACCGCGAACACGGAGAGGCCGAAGAGGAACCCGATGACCGGCGTGTAGAGGGCGTAGAGCACACCGCCCTCCTCGCCGGGCCCCCGGTACTCCCAGGGCCAGGCGATGAACGCCACGAGGAAGGCGACGCCCGCCAGGGCGGCGATGATGAACCAGCCCGCGACCTGGCGCTCGGCCCGCTTCTCGGCGCGGGTGCCGGGCACGGGGAACCGCTCGCGGTCCGAGACGACCTCGAGGTCGTCGATC
>DASPHN010000272.1:0-16598 GCA_035629655.1 Saccharimonadales bacterium (SeqCode)
TGATCGACTCGTCGTCCGTGGCGCGTGCCGCGGCCTGCCCTGTCCGCTGCGGTCGGTCCGCCTGGATGGCGGCCCCGTGATGACCCTCGAACCGGCGGCCGGGCTCGCGGTGTTGACGGCCGATGCGGCCGGCGGACCGGCCCGGGTCGTCTACGAGACCGATGCGCGAGGACGGGCCATCCGCACGGTCACGCCCGACGGGGGGCGACGAACGGGGCCGGTCGCGCTGCCCGACGACCAGCGGCTCGTCGGGTCGCCGCAACGGAGCGGGGGCGCGGTCAGCCTGGCTCCCGGGTGGGCGCTGCTCTCCGCCGATGGTCGCGTGCCGGCCGAAGGACCGCGCCGGACGACCGTCCGCCGCTCGACCGACGGCCACATCGCCGCATTCGAGGAGGTGTCGCGATGACCCCCGTCCGATCGATCACCGCGCTCGCCACGATCGTCGTGGCTGGTTCCTTGCTCGCCGCGGGTCCGGCGATGGCTCACGGGCCCGACCCGGTCCTCGGCGGCGCCCTCTTCAGCCAGAACGAGCGCCTCGAATTCCGATGGCGCGGCGGCTCGGAGCCACCGGCCGCCATCAGGACCGCGATCCGCGACGCCGCGGCCGACGTGACCGACACGAAGGCGTCCAAGGCCGCGACGTTCGCCTACGACGCGAGCGGTGCGAATCCGATCGGCTACGGCCTCGGCGCGACCTGCGGCGTCAATGGCCTGGCGTGTTTCACCCGATCGGCCCCCGACGGATTCACGATGTGGCTGCGCGAGCATGGCCACGTCTTCGACTGGGGCACGTTGAAGTGGTGTCAGATGTACGCGACGCCGCCGAACGGCTGCTACGACGCCGAGACGATCGCGCTCGACGAGTTCGGCCACATCGAGATCCTCGGCCACCACGACAATTACGACGATGATCGCGACTATCTCGACGCCGTGGTCCAGACGTTCTCGCGCACCAAGCCGCGGGCCGGCTACGACATGCACGTGCTGGGTCGCTGCGACGTCGCGACCCTCCAGCGCGAGTACGACGTGGTCGACTCGATCGCGAAGTACTCGACCTGCCTCGACATCGACAGCGTCGTGACGCTATCAGGCCCCGCCACCGTGGCCTACGGCGGGACGGCGAGCCTCTCGGCGTTCCTCGAGGTCGTCGATCGCGACACCTATGACCGCCTTCGCGGCAACAACCTGTCGAAACGCACCGTCAGGCTCCAGCGCCGGTCGCCCGGCACGACCGACTGGGTGACCGTTGGGACCATGACGCCCGGCACGGCGTCCGGCACGTATACGACCAGCCTCACGCTGCGATCGGACACGGAGTTCCGCGCCTCGTTCGCGACGCCGAGCGGCGAGGGCCTGAATGGCGACAACAGTGCCGTCCTGTTCGTGAACGTCGCGGCCTGTACCGGCACGTGCCCGTTGGCCACCGGTCGATGAGCCACGGGGAGATCGCCATGCCCTCGAAGTTCCCGTCGAGACGGATCGTCGCCGTCGCCCTCCTCATCCTGCTGCTGGCCGCGTGCCGCGGCGGCGCGTCGTCGAGCGTGGGGACGGCCACGACAGCCGGGTCGAGCCCGGACGTGGCGTCGAGCGCGACCCCGGCCGCCGCGGAGTCGGCCGCGCCCGTCGTGTCGCCGGCCCGGACGGACGGAGCGACCGTCGCCATCCCGGCGACCCCGCCGTCGGCAACGCTCGCGGCCGAGGGCGGCGACCCCGTCGTCGGTCAGCTCGGCACGTACACCTGGGCCGATGGCGGCTCGGACGCGCCCTGGCTGCCCGGGGCGCCCATCAGCGTGGGCGTCGGCGAGCCGCTCGCAGTCGTGCTCGACCCGGCGATCGGCATCGGGTCATGGCGAGCGCGTTCGGTCCCCGCGGCCGCCACCGGCCCGGCCGGCGCCGTCGTCCTCGGCGAGGGTGACGGACCGCCGGGCTTCGACGCCCCGTCGGCGGGGACGTGGACGGTGGAGGTCTCGATCACGTTCCCCGGAGACCTCGGGACGGCGAGCTACGCCTGGCAGGTCGATGCCGCCCCGTAGACATGCACGAGCGCGGTCGCCCCTCGCGACCGCGCTCGTCGATCGGATGTCTGTTGGGTCAGCCCGTCGCCACCGGCTGGCTGGCCGAGAAGATCGACACCTGGGCCTCCTCGGGCAGCATCACGCCCATCACCTTCTGGAGGGCCAGGAGATGGACACATGAGCCCCAGCTCTCGAAATAGTGGCAGGTGCAACGCCACTGGCCGGCATCGAGGGCGACATGATGGGTGTCGTTATCGCCGCGGAACGTCAGCGAGAGCTGGTCGATCGTGATCCGATCGAGCTCCCGCGCGTAGCGGTTCGCCTTCTCGACCTTGCCGATCAGTGAGCTGTGCATCGTCGACCTACCTCCGTCGTCCACAGGGACGTTCGCGGGGCCGCCGTCCGGTCATGCACCATCGACCGGTGGTGACGGTCGCGTGTCGACAGCGTACACCGCTGTCGGCGTCGGGTCACCCCCCGAATCGTCCGGCCGAGCGGCCGCGGACGTCCCGCTCAGGGAGCGTTCGTGCCCTCGCGCCCGAAGTCGTCTTCGAGCCGGATCACGTCGTCGAGCTCGGGGGTGGAGACCTCCATGAGCTCGCACCGCTCGATCGCCTCGTAGCGATGGATGCGCCCGGTGGGCACATGGCGGGCCGCGCCCGGACCCAGCTCCTCGGCGCGGACCACGCCGTCATCGCCTTCGAGGTAGAGGCGCAGCCGGCCGGCGTGCACGAGGATGGATTCGTCCTTGACCTCGTGCCGCTGCAGCGAGAGTCGCTGGCCGGCCTCGATGACCAGGATCTTCCCGACGTACCGCTCCGTCTGTGCCCAGATCAGCTCGTGGCCCCACGGCTTGTCGACCCGACGGGCGGGGTCCTCGCTCATCCGCCGCGGACCAGCCGTTCGCCGGCGGCGAGGAGCGCCTCCTGGAGCGGCTCGCTGGTCGCCTCGGTGTAGACGCGGACCAACGGTTCCGTGCCCGACGTCCGGATGAGCAGCCACGAGCCATCGGCGAGGAAGAACTTGTAGCCGTCGCCGGTGTCGAGCGCCACGGTCCGCGAGATCGTCTCCCCGGCCAGCTCGGTGGGCGTATCGGCCGCCAGGTCGACGAGCAGCCGTCGCTTCGTCTCCGCGTACAGCGGGCGATCGACGTGGACATCGATGCGCCGATACCACGACGCTCCGGCCAGCTGGTGGAACTGCTCGATCGCGGTCGAGACCGGCCAGCGACCGGCCGCCCGCTCGCGCAGGAACAGGTCGAGCAGCAGCAGGTCGGCGTAGATCCCGTCGCGCTCCGGAAGATGCATCCCGAACCCGAAGCCGCCCGATTCCTCGGCGCCCATCATCGCGCCCGTCTCGATCATCCTCGGCCCGATGAACTTGAACCCGACCGGCGTCTCGTGGGTCTCGATCCCGTAGTGCGTCCCGAGGCGCTCCGCCATCGAGGTGTTGTTGATGCTCACGACGACCGGGTCCCGCCAGCCACGGTGCTCGGCGAGGTAGTACATCAGCAGCCCGGTGACCTGCAGCTGGTGGATGAACGTGCCGCGCTCGTCGGCCGCTCCCGCCCGGTCCGCGTCGCCATCAAGCAGGAGTCCGAGGTCGTAGCCGTCGCCGCGGATGCGCCGCAACGCCTCGTCGACGTTGGGCCGGATGGGCTCGGGATTCAGGCCACCGAAGTACGGGTTGCGCTCCTGGTGGATCTCGTCGACGACGAGCCGCCCACCGCCGAGGAGCCGTGGCAGCCAGCCTGCGCCGGCCCCGTAGAGCGGATCGACGAGGATCCGCAGGTCCGCCGCACGGAGGGCATCGAGATCCACGGTCCGCCGGACGAACGCCTCGTAGCCCTCGTAGGGGTCGAAGCGTTCGACCAGGCCGGCTGCCTCCGCGTCCGCGAACGGGCGGCGATCGACGGGCGCATCGCCGTTGACCGCCAGCCGGGCCTCGATCGCCCCGAGCAGGTCCGGGCCGGCGGCCGCCCCGCTGGGTGCCTTGACCTTGAACCCGTTGTCGACCCAGGGATTGTGGCTGGCGGTGATGACGATCCCGGCCGCAGCGCCGCGCTGGACCACCTCGTAGGAGCTCATCTGGGTCGGCACGGCGTGGTCCGCGAAGGCGACCGGGATGTCGTGCGCGAGCAGGACCTCGGCCGCCGCGGCGGCGAAGTGCTCCGAGGCGAAGCGGCGGTCGTAGGCGACGACGACACCCTTCGCCGTCTCGCCGCGGTCGACGAGGTGGTGGGCGACGCCGTCGGCGCAGCGGCGCACCGCATCGAACGTGAACTCGTCGGCGATCCGCGCGCGCCAGCCGTCGGTGCCGAAGACGATGGGGGTCGGGATCGTGGGTCCGCTCGAGGTCGCCAGGGTCAGCCTCCCGGTTCGGCGCAGCGGTCGATGAGCGTCCGGATGACCTCGATGTCGGGAGCGGTGCCGCGAAGGACCGCCAGGGGCTGCGCCGCGGTCATGCTACCGCGCTCCAGCGGGGCGATGACGCCCAGACGACCGCCGACCCGTCGAACGATGAGGTCGTCGTCAGCCACCTGGATCGTCTCGCCGGCCTGCACGACCGAGCCTTCCCCGCGGGCGCCGATCGCCGCGAGGAGCGAGGTCCAGGAGCCGAGGTCCGACCAGCCGACGTCCATCGATGCCATGACGACCCGGCCGTTGGCCGCGGCGCCCTCCATCACCGCGTGGTCGATCGAGAGCGGCTGCCGGATCGCCTCGTAGGCGCGCTCGATCTGCTGCGGTGCGGCGATCATCGGGGCGAGCGACTGGATGAGGCCGGTGTAGCGCTCCAGGGCGGCCCGGATCGCCCGGCGGCGCCACAGGAAGATGCCCGCGTTCCAGGCGACGCCGCCCATCTCGCGCAGCTCCTCGGCACGGCTCGGCCGCGGCTTCTCCTCGAACCCGGCGAGGGGATAGGCCTGGACACCACCGATCGATTCCCCGCGATCGACTCGGGGCAACAGGTAGCCGTACTCGGTCGCCGGCCGGTCGATCTGGACGCCCAGGGTGACGAGCGGGTCCTCGACATCGAACGCCCCCGTCGCGAGGTGCTCGCCGGCCGAGGCCAGCACGTCCCGGTACGTGTCGGACCGCTCCGGATCGATGTGCGCATCCGCCGGGACGACGAGCATGACCTCGTCCTCGGGGCGATCGATGGCCAGCGTGGCGAGGGCGATGGCCGCCGCCGTGTTGCGACCCATCGGCTCGAGGACGACGGCCGCCGAGGGCAGCTGCTCGCGCACGAACCGCTCGTAGCGCCGGTCGGTGACGACCGTGATGTCCGCGGTGGGCAGGCGGGCGGCGGTCAGCTGGAGGAGGCTCTCGCGGCCGAGCAGGGGCAGGAATGGCTTGGGTCGCTCGGGTCGGCTCAAGGGGTGGAGCCGGGTCCCGCCGCCGCCGGCCATGATGACGGCGTACATGGGCCCCATCGTAGCCGTCGAGCGGGGCTACTCGCTGATGATCACCCAGCGACCTTCCCAGACGACCGTGAACTGCCACTCGTGGTACTGGGTGAAGACGTTCCGAAAGTCGGCCTGGGTCATGTACTTCGAGACCCACGGATCAGTCGGCGATCCGAGCGGACCGCTGACGTAGTAGCCCAGGATGGTCCGCTTCGACGGCTCGGTCGGGTCGCTCGAGATGCGGTAGCCGAGCACGACCCAGGCATGGGTCCCGCCACGGACCGGGACGCCGACCGGGTTGCCGGTCCGGGCGATCGCGTCGACGATGGCGTTCAGGGCGAGCGTCTTGTTCGTGAACGAGCGTGCCTGGTAGCCGGTGCGCCCGCTGTAGTTGCGAACCGCCCAGGCCCAGCCGACGGGGTCATTGCCCTTCGTCTCGTAGCGGTACTTGTTGTGGGCACGCGTGCCCTTGTAGTACGCGTCCTGCGTCGCGCGCGTCCGGTTCGACGTGCCCTTGATCAGGTTGACCATCGATTGCGTGGTCGCCGGGACGCAGTAGTAGTTCGTGTACTGCTTCACCATCGCGGCGCTCAGGCGCGTCGAGGAGTAGCGCAGGTTCGTCGTGGTGATCATCGTCGGCGCCGGGGCCGGCGGGGCCAGGGGCCGTGGGGTCGAGCCGGAGCCCGCGGTCGCCGTGGGCGCCGCCGGCAGGCGCGGCGTCGCGAGGGGCGCGGCCGTCGGCGCCGCGGTCGGCGTCGCCGTGGCGGTGGGCGTCGCGGTCGGGGCGGCCGTCGGTGTCGGGGTGGGCGTCGGGGTCGCGGTGGCCGCCGGTGTCGGCGTCGGCTCCTCGGCGGCCGCCGCCGGCCATGGCAGCGCGGCGATCATGGCGAACGCGGCGACCGAGGCCATGCCCAGCCGGCGTGTCCGGTGTGTCGGTCGGGTGGGGAGGGTTGCGCGGTCGTCCATGCTCCGTAGGCTAGCGAGCTCGACCGGCCCTGACCCATGGACGATGGTCCACCCCCGTCCCGGTCAGAAGCTGGGCGGCGTCACGCAGAAGAGCACCGTGACCGGCTGCGCAGAGTGGTTGGCATTCCAATGCGGCAGACGCGACGGGAAGGTGATCGCATCACCCTCGCGCAGCACGTAGTGCTCGTCGGCCACCCACAGGTCGAGGACGCCGGTCAGGACCACGACGACTTCCTCGTCCGAGTCGTGGGTATAGGGTTCCGCGCCGGTCCCGCCGCCGGGCTCGATCGTCGACATGATCACCTGCAGGCGGCCCGCCATGTTGGAGGTCAGGAACTCGTCCACGGCCTTGAGACCGGGGTAGGCGACCCGCTTGCGCGCCTCGCGCCGGACCACCCGGCCCGTCTCGGGCTGCTCGGCGAAGAGCTGGGCGATGGACAGGTCGAGGGCACGCGCGATGCGCTGGACCGTCGCGATGGACGGGCTCGTGACATCACGCTCCACCTGGGACAGGAAGCTTTCGGTGACGCCGGCCCGCTCAGCCACGTCGCGCAATGTCATCTGGCGGCCCTGGCGCAGGCCCCGGATGCGCGAGCCGAGCTGCAGGTCGGTGGTCACCGGCGTCCTCGATGTCAGGTCCGCAGGGTCGGGATCGGTCGACTCGGACTATGACTGAAGTATAGGTACAGTCGACCGTCACGGGCCGCCGTTCCGGCGCCAGAACATTGCGAGATTCGCACGAAACCCGCGTTGACGCCCCTCCCCCTCGCCCGTACCATGCAGCGATCCTGTAGCGATGCTACAGGTCCGTCGCGCAGTGCCCGGGACCGCAGCTCGAGGACCGCCGTTGACCGCCCCCGTCACGGACGCCGCCCCCACGGCGTCGATCGGCTCCGCCACCCGCGCCGGATCGGTGGCCGGCGGTGCCGGGACCGAGGCCCCACCCGATGTCGAGATCCTGGACGTCACGAAGCGATTCGGCGACGTCACGGCGGTCGACCGGATGCAGCTGCGGATCGCCCGCGGTTCCTTCTATTCGTTCCTCGGACCATCGGGCTGCGGCAAGACGACCACCTTGCGCATGATCGCCGGATTCGAGCAGCCGACCGAGGGCGAGATCCTGCTCGCCGGTCAGCCCATCGCGGGCGTCCCGCCCTACCGGCGCAACGTCAACACGGTCTTCCAGCATTACGCCCTCTTCCCGCACATGGACGTCGCCCAGAACGTGGGCTACGGCCTGCGCCAGCGGAAGGTCGGGCGGGACGAGGAGCGACGGCGGGTCGGCGAGGCCCTGGCCCTCGTCCGCCTGAGCGGCTACGAACGACGCCGCACCTGGGAGATGTCCGGCGGCCAACAGCAGCGAGTGGCCCTCGCCCGGGCGCTCGTGAACCACCCGACCGTGCTGCTGCTCGATGAGCCGCTCGGGGCCCTCGACCTCAAGCTGCGCAAGGAGATGCAGCTCGAGCTGAAAGCCCTCCAGCGCGAGGTCGGGATCACGTTCGTGTACGTGACCCACGACCAGGAGGAGGCCCTGACCATGAGCGACGTCATCGTCGTCATGCGGGATGGCCAGGTCCAGCAGCAGGGTGGCCCGACCGAGCTCTACGAGCGACCCGTCAACCGCTTCGTCGCCGACTTCATCGGGACGACCAACTTCTTCCCGGCCTCGATCCTCGAGGTCGACGCGACCGGCTGGTCCACGGTCCGAAGCGACCAGGGCCTGACGATGCGCGGACGGATGACCGATCCGGACCGGCGACCCACGATCGGCGAGAACGTCACGGTCGCCACCCGACCCGAGCGGCTCGAGGTCCTGCCGTCGGGGATGGCCGGTGAGGCCCCGGCCGGGCACGTCCAGATCCCGGGTCGGATCCTGCAGGGCACCTACCTCGGCGATCAGACGGAGTATCGAGTCCAGACCGACCAGGCGGGCGAGCTGATCGTCCGCCACCAGAACGCATCGGGGGCCGGCGGCGCGCCGGGAGCAGGCCCGGGCGATCCCGTGATCGTCCGATGGCACGAGGAGGCCAACCTCGTCCTCGCGGGATGAGGCGGCCGAAGCTCGACCCGGGATGGTCCGGGCCGATGGAGGAGGAGTGACCGTGGCACAGCGACCGCTGCACGAGATGCTGCATGGGATGCACGAGGCGCGCCTGAACCGGCGCGGGTTCCTGGCCGCGGGCGGCCTGACGGCGACGGCCGCGTTCCTGGCGGCCTGTAGCCAGGGCGGCGGCACGTCGGCGGCCCCGTCCGTCGGGGCCAGCGCCGCGCCGCCGGCCAGCGACGCCCCGCCGGCGAGTGCCGGGGCTTCCACGGGCGAGGTGCCCGCTCCGTCGTATGCGACGGAGGGCGCCCTGTTCATGTTCAACTGGGCCGACTACATCGACCTCGAGAACATCGAGGAGTTCAAGGCCCGCTACAACATCGCCGAGTACACGTACGACATCTACCCGTCCAATGAGGAGCTCCTCACCCGCCTCCAGGGCGGCGCGACCGGCCTCTACGACGTCTGCGCGCCGACGTGCGAGTTCGTGCCGACGATGGCCGACCAGGGGTTCATCGAGGAGCTCGACTTCAGTCGGATCCCGAACGCGGCATTCATCAACCCGACCTTCCAGAACTTCTTCGACCCCGCTGGGCCGCAGGCCAAGTACAACACCTATCACCTCCCCAAGGACTGGGGCACGACCGGCATCTCGGTGCGGACCAAGGTCGTCACCGAGGAGGTCAAGACCTGGAAGCAATTCTTCGAGGTCGCGCCGAAGTACTCGGGCCGCATCGTCGTCGTGGACTCTGCCGGTGATGTGCTGACCGCGCCGCTCAAGGCGCTCGGCTATTCGCTCAACTCCACCGATCCGACCGAGCTGAACGCGGCACGCGAGCTGCTTCGAGGACTCGCACCGCACGTCCTCGTCCGGGACTCCGACACCTATCAGGACAAGTTGCGGACGGAAGAGGCCGTGCTCGGGCTGACCTGGACCGGCGGCATCGACGAGCTCAAGGCCGAGGCCGAGACCGCGGACACCGTCTACAACGTGCCTGAGGATGGAACGCTCTACTGGATGGACAGCTGGGTGATCCTCAAGGACGCGCCGCATCCCGAGGCGGCCTACGCGTGGCTGAACTTCATCCATGAGCCGGCGATCCAGGCACGCGAGACGGAGACCAACTACTACGCGACCGCGAACGACGAGGCGAAGAAGCTCGTCGATCCCGAGCTCCTGGCCAACCCGACGGTGTTCGTGCCCGACGCGGCCTTCGCCAATCTCGAAGGCGCGAATGATGTCTCGACGGATCCGCTCCGCGTCGAGATCTGGGAAGAGTTCGTCTCCAGCGTCGGCGGCTGACACCGTACGGCAGGAGTCCGATGACCGCGCACCGACCGACCGACGCGGCTCGGCCGGTCGACATGCCAGGTCGGCGCCGTGACCGCTTGGTCACGGCGCTGCTCGTGCTGCCCGCGGCAGCCTGGTACGTCATCCTGCTGGTCCTGCCGCTCGCCTTCGTGCTGGTCTTCAGCTTCGGCGAACGCAGTCCGATCGGCGGGTATGCCGGGGGCTTCACCCTCGACAACTATGCAGCGGTGTTCGCAAGCCCCGCGCCGTTCGTCACCAGCCTGACCCTCGCCAGCATCGGGACCTTGCTGTGCCTGCTCGTCGGACTCCCGTTGGCCTACTACATCGCGACGCGGGCGGGACGCCGTAAGGGCCTCTTCATCGTGCTGCTCGTGGTCCCCTTCTGGACCAGCTTCCTCATCCGCACCTATGCCTGGCTGCTCATCCTCGGACCGGAGGGGCTCGGGGGCGCCATCGGCGACCTGGTCGGTAACCCGGCGTTCCGGATCCTTGGCACCGAATTCGGCGTGTTGCTGGGCATGGTCTATGGCTATCTGCCGCTCATGGTCTTCCCGCTGTACGTGACCCTGGAGCGCATGGATCGCACCCTGGTCGAAGCCTCCAAGGACCTCGGAGCCGGGCGATGGGCGACGTTCCGGCAGGTCACGCTGCCGATCGCCTGGCCTGGCCTGATCACCGGCAGCATCCTCGTCTTCATCCCGATGATGGGCGAGTACGTCGTGCCCCAATTGCTCGGCTACGGCCAGGTGTTCACCATCGGGAATGCCCTGGTGCTGCGCTTCCTCGAGGCCCGCAATTGGCCGGCCGGCTCCGCCTACGCGGCCGTGTTGATCCTCGTCATGTTGGTCGTCATCACCATCTACGTGTGGGGCACGAACCGCGGCCGCCGCGGCCGTGAGGTCAGCGTCCTGTGAGCGCCCCAGCGGTGCCGCTCGCGACCTCCAAGGCCGATCGCGGCCGCGCCCGCGCCGCCGTCGATCGCGGTGGGTCGTTCGTCGAGGCGTGGCTGCGTGGCCACACCCTGCTCGTCTACCTGTTCCTCTACGTGCCGATCGTCGTGGTGGTCTTCTTCAGCTTCAACAACACCGAGCGCCGCGTCACCGACTGGGACGGCTTCGGGCTGCGCTGGTATGAGTACGTCCTCACGAACAGGGAGATCCAGCGCTACCTGCTCAACAGCGCGATCGTGGGCTTGGCGACCGCCATCCTGGCCACGCTGGTCGGGACGATGGCCGCCCTCGGCCTGCAGCGGACCCCGCGATGGTTCCGGCTTCCGTTCGACGGCCTGACGTACACGAGCATCATCGTGCCGGAGCTCGTCATCGCCCTGGCCACGCTGGTCTTCTTCGGCAGCACCATCGGCCGCGACGGGATCGTGACCACGTCGACTGGCGTCGAGATCGGCTTCGGGTACCACACCATCGTCAGCGCGCTGACGCTGTTCAACATCAGCCTCGTGCTGCTGCTCGTCCGCGCTCGCCTGTCGGGTATGGATCGAACCCTCGTGGAGGCGAGCAACGACCTGTACGGGACACCGCTGCGAACGTTCTGGCAGATCACCTTCCCGCAGCTCCTGCCGGCGATCGTCGCCGGGTTCCTGCTGTCGTTCACGTTCGCCTTCGACGACTACCTCATCACCACGTTCGTCAATGGCCGGGGCACCTCGACCGTGCCGCTCTACGTGTTCGGGCAGATCCGGCGCGGCGTGACGCCGGCCACGAACGCGGTGGCCGCCCTGATGCTGTTGATCACGTTGGGGATCCTCGTCATCGGCCAGCTCTTGCTCACGCGCCAGGCGCGCCGACAGAGCGGCAAGCGTGGCGGTGGGGTGGCCGGGATGGTCGCCGAGCAGTCGGGCGGGTAGCCGACCGACGGCGTCGGTCAGAGGCTGGCGACCGGCTCGGGCAGGCCCGCCTCAGCGGCGAGCAGCGCGGCCTTGTCGGTCCGCTCCCAGGGCAGGTCGAGGTCGGGCCGGCCGAAGTGGCCGTACGCCGCGGTCTGCCGATAGATCGGCCGACGCAGGTCGAGCGCCGCGATGATCGATGCCGGGCGAAGGTCGAAGTGGCGCTCGATGAGCGCCTGGATCGCGCCGTCGTCGATCGCGCCCGTGCCGAACGAATCGACCGAGAACGAGATGGGCCGGGCGATGCCGATGCCGTACGCGACCTCCACCTCGAAGCGATCGGCGAGGCCGGCGGCGACCACGTTCTTGGCCACCCAGCGGGCGGCATACGCCGCCGAGCGGTCGACCTTGGTCGGATCCTTGCCGCTGAACGCACCCCCGCCGTGGCGGGCCATGCCGCCGTAGGAGTCGACGATGATCTTGCGGCCGGTGAGGCCGGCGTCGCCCATGGGGCCACCGGTCACGAACCGCCCGGTCGGGTTGACGTGCATGACCGGATCCGTTTCCCGCAGCTCGCGCGGGATGGACGGCAGGATGACGCTCTCCACGATGTCCGAGCGCAAACGCTCGGGCCGCGCGTCCGGGTCGTGCTGGGCCGAGACGACGACGGTGCGCACGCGCTTCGGGACGCCCAGCTCGTACTCGACGGTGACCTGGGTCTTGCCGTCCGGGCGCAGGTACGGCAGCTGCCCGGACTTGCGGACCTCGGCCAGTCGCCGGGCCATGCGATGGGCCAGCGCGATCGGCAGTGGCATGAGCTCGGGCGTCTCGCGGCAGGCGAAGCCGAACATCATCCCCTGGTCGCCGGCGCCGAGCTCGAACGCCGAGGCAGCGTCGTCGCGGATCTCGAGCGCCTCGTTGACGCCTTGGGCGATGTCGGGCGACTGGCCCTTGACCGAGACGAGCGTGCCACAGGTCTGGTAGTCGAAGCCGTAGTCGGCGCGGGTGTAGCCGATGTCGCGCACGGTCTCGCGGACGATCGACTGGAAGTCGACGTAGGTGTGGGTCGAGATCTCGCCGAGCACGAGGACCAGGCCGGTCGTCGTCGCCGTCTCGCAGGCGACCCGGGCATCGGGGTCGTCGCGCAGGATGGCGTCCAGGATCGCGTCCGAGACCTGGTCGCACATCTTGTCCGGGTGGCCCTCGGTCACCGACTCGGACGTGAACAGGTACTGCGGGGCGTCGACGATGCTCATGGCCGGGAAGCCTAGCACGGGCCTCGGAGGCTCACGGATCGGTCGATGGTCCCGGTCGGTGGGGTCGTCACGCGCCGCTGTGCAGTGCCTGGAGATCCAGGTCACGTTCGATCGAGCGCAGCGTCTCGTCGTTGATGATGCCATCGTCGCGAAGGCGGATGACGGCCTCCCGTTCGGCCAGGAGGACCGCGTTCCGGATGGCTCGATGGTCGAGCAGCTCCAGCTCGGCCTCGTCGTGCGGGGCATCGCCGCTCGGCCAGACATGGGTCGCCTCGTGGTCGTACTGGTCCTTGAGCTGCTGGATGAGCGGCAGGTGGTCCGGATACTCGCCCTGCAGGCTATCCAGCCGCTGGAGGGCCGCCTCGACCGCGGCCAGCCGCGCGTGCGCCTCCTCTGTATCGCCGCTCGTCCCGGCCGTGATGCCGAGCCGACGGATCAGCCACGGCAGGCTCAGCCCCTGGCCGACCAGCGTCGCGGCGATGACGCAGAACGTCAGCCACAGGATGAGGTCGCGCTGCGGGAAGTCCGGCGCGAGTGCGAGGGCCGCGGCCAGGGACACCACGCCGCGCATCCCGGCCCAGGACACGATGAACACGGCCCGAGGCGGCGGATAGGGCTCGCGCTCGCGGATCCGGGCGCTGAGCGCGCGCGGCAGGTAGGTCCCCGGGAAGACCCACACGATGCGCGCCACGATGACGGTCAGGCTGACGATCGCGCCGAGCCCGAGCAGCTGTCCTGGCGAGTACGCCTCGAGGTCGCGCACGATCTCGGGCAGTTGCAGCCCGATCAGGACGAACACGAACGCGTTGATCGCCCAGATCAGGGTCTGCCAGACGCCGATGCCCATCAGCCTGGCATCCGGGGACAGCACGCGGGCCGCGCGCCGGCCGGTCATCAAGCCGGCGACCACGGTCGCCAGCACGCCGGACACGCCGAGCAGCTCGGCGCTCAGGTAGGCGCTGATCGGCGCGATGAGGGTCAGGATGATCTCGAGGATCGGGTCGCCGGTCTTCTGCAGCGCCCGCGTGATGACGAGCCCGATCACCACGCCGACCACGAGGCCCCCGACACCCACGACGACGAAGCCGATACCGGCGCCGAGCAGCGACGCGCTCCCGATCGCCACGGCCGAGACAGCCGTCCGATAGATGATCAGCGACGTCGCATCGTTGACCAGGCTCTCGCCCTCGAGGATCGTGACGACGCGACGAGGGACACCGAGCCGCTGGAGGACCGCGGTCGCGGCGACCGCGTCGGGCGGCGCCACGATCGCGCCGAGGGCCAGGGCGACCGGCCAGGTCATCTCGGGGATGAGCGTCTGGGCCACGAGCGCCACGGCGACCGCGGTGAACAGGACGAGTCCGACGGCCAGCAGGAGGATGGCTCGCAGGTTCGCCTTGAAGTCACGGATGGGCGTGAAGTACGCCGCGCCGAACAGGATCGGCGGCAGGAACAGCAGGAAGACGACGTCCGGCTCGAGCTCGATCGGCGGCAGTTCCGGCACGACCCCGAGGGCCGGCAGGAACCCGAGGACGATGCCCCCGAGCAGGAACAGGATCGGCTCGGCGATCCGCAGGCGGCGCGCGACGAAGGACAGGCCGGTCGCGACGGCGAGGATGATGAAGACCAGTTCGATGGGGCCGAGGTGCATGGGCTGGGCGGTCTCGTGGGTCGGGGGGATGGCTGGGCGGGCGGGGTCGGCGCCGGATCAGCGCGCGGGCACGGGCTCGGCCGCTCCGTGTGCGTTGGGTCGGTGGCTAGACGGTGACGGCACCCCGACGGGCGCGCCACGCCTCGAGGCCGGGCAGGTCGATCGTCGGGATGTCGCCGGCCGGCTCGAACCCGAAGACCGCGCCGAGGAACGCGAGCTGCGCCTCGAGCGAACGCCGGATCGCGTCGGCGCCGCGGAATCCGTGGCCCTCGCCCTCGAACGCGAGGTACGCATGCGGGATCCCGTTCGCGTCGAGCGCGGCCACGATGGCCTCGGCCTGGCTGGGTGGGACGACGTGATCCTCGAGGCCCTGCAGGACGAGCACGGGGCACGAGATCTCGTCGAGGAAGTGGACCGGCGAGCGCTGGCGATAGACATCGGCCATGGCCGGGTACGGCCCGACGAGACGGTCCAGGTAGCGGGCCTCGAACTTGTGCGTGTCCCGGGCGAGCGTCTCGAGGTCGCCCACGCCGAAGGCCGAGATCCCGGCCGCGAACGCGTCACGGAAGGCGAGCGCCGCGAGGGTGGTGTAGCCGCCGGCGCTGCCACCCTCGATGGCCATGCGGTCGCCATCGACGTCGCCGCGATCGACGAGGAAGCGAGCCGCCGCGACGCAATCGTCGACGTCAGCGATGCCCCACGCGCCATCGAGGCCCCGCCGGTACGCTCGGCCGTACCCGGTGCTGCCGGCATAGTCGACATCGACCACCGCGATGCCCCGGCTCGTGAGCAGCTGGTTCGCGAGGTCGAGCGCGGTCGAGGCATTCGCGGTCGGACCGCCGTGTGAGCGGACGACGAGCGGCGGACGTTCCCCGTCCGGTCCGACGGCGACGGCGTTGCGCGGTGCGTAGAACAGCGCGTGCGCCTCGCGACCGTCGGCCGATGGGAACGTGATCGCCTCCGGGATCGAGACGTCAGCGGGTTGCAGGGCGACGCTGCTCGAGCGCCGGAGGATGCCGGTCGGGGCGAGGGTCACCGGGTCCAGCGAGAGCACGACCGGCGAGGCGCTCGGTGAGGCCGCGATGACGAGGACCGACGAGGCGCCCGCGCGCAGCCCGTCGAACTCGGTGAACTCGGACTGCACCTCGCTGAGGTGCTCGCCGGGCTCCAGATGGAAGAGCCGGTCGCGCCCGCCGGTCCGGGCGATGGCCACGATCGAGCCGTCATCGAGGAACTGGTAGCTCGATCGGTCCAGGACCCAGGCGGGGTCGGCAAACTCGGCATCCATCGGAGCGAGTGGGGTCAGGCGCGGGCCCGCGTCCAGCCGGTACAGGTTCCACCAGCCGCTCCGGTCGCTCACGAAGTGGAGCGCGCCGTCGGGCCCCCACTCGGGCTGGACGATGGACTCGTCGGGGCCGCCGGCGGCCAGGTCGGACGGGCCAAGGGTGCCGTCCTCGGCGATGAGCGCCACACGCAGTCGCGTCGCGTCCCATGGCATGTCGGGGTGGTCCCACTCGAGCCAGGCCAGCCGCGTTCCGTCGCGCGACGGGCGAGGCGACGCGAGGAAGTCGGGGCCCTCGACCAGGACCCGCGGCGACCGCTCGCCGTCGAGCGGCACATCGACGATCGCGGCAGTCGGCTGGCCGTCGGCGCCGTGATCCTCGCGGACCGCGAGGAAGCGGCGACGGATCGGATCCGGGCGCAGATCGCCGTAGCGGTACGGGCCCTCGGGCGTGATGGCGACGGGCGTCCGGCTGCCCGGATCGAGCCGGTAGAGGCGCCCGTCCGCCCGATGCGAGAAGACCACCGTCCCGCCCGCGACGACGTACGAGCCACCGCCGTACTCATGCACGGTGGTGCGGACGTCGAATGGCGCCGGGGTCAGGTCGACGGCGCCGCCATCAAGCCCTTCGCGAACGAGGACCCGCCGGCCGCCCTCCTCGGGCCGCCCTTCGATCCAGTAGCGGTCGTCACCGTCCACCCAGGGCTCCGCGAGCCGGATCGCGTCGGTGACGAGGTCCTCGGGTCGGAGCGGCGATGGCCACGTGCCGTAGGGCAGGATCTGGCGTTCGATCATCGTGGGGAACCGTAGCCGAGTCGGCCGG
>DASPHN010000273.1:0-6564 GCA_035629655.1 Saccharimonadales bacterium (SeqCode)
GTGTCCTTGCGATCGGCCGATGTGCCGGCCTTGAACTCGGTGCGGTTCCAGAGCGGGTCGCCGTCCCGGTTCTCGTAGTCGTCCCGCGTGCCGTCCTTGTCCGTGTCCACCTTGTGCGGATGCGTGGCGGAGTAGTACTCCTGCAGGTTCGTCAGCGTGTCCTTGTCCGGGTCTTCCCGGCCGTCGGTGGTGCCATCGCCGTCGCTGTCCTTGACCTTGGGATTGGTCCAGGAGAGGTCACGCTCGAAGGTGTCGGGGAGGCGATCCCCGTCCGTGTCGGTCACGGCGGCCGCGGCCGGGGCGATCGCCACGGCGCTGACCATGAGGACGGAGAGGGACACGCTCAGGATGGTGCGGGCACGGCGCAGGTGGGGCATATCCGGACGGTCGGCCACGAACGGGTCCGCAACAAGGGGCCAAGAGGTCCCACCCGGGGTAGACCGTGGTCCGGTGCGACGGCGCACCGCCCATCCGACAGATGCGTGAGCTTCCCTCGGATGGCGCCGGCATGACACCCCGCGTCGCGGTCTGGGTCAGTCCCTCCGCGGGTCGACCGGTGCGTCGTCGCCCCCGACCATCGGGCCACCCCGGGCGCTGGACGCGAGGTGCTCGTCGTACCGCCGATCCCGCCAGGCGAGGGCCGCCTTCAGGCCGTCTCGACGGACGATCTCGTCCCATTCGCGCTGCTCGGCTGTCTCGGCGGCGTTGATGATGGCGCCGAGGTCCAGTCCGGCCTCGACCGCCAACCGGAACCCCGCGGCGTCCATCGCTCGGTTGAGCATCCGCTTCGTGGGGCCCATGACCTCGGGCGGCGTCCTCGCCAGCCGATCGGCCAGGATGTCGACCTCGGCGGTCAGGCGATCGGCCGGGACGACACGGTTGACGAGTCCGATCCGCTCGGCCTCGGCCGCGTCGATCAGGTCCCCGGTAAGCAGCAGCTCGCGGGTGCGCTTCTGGCCGATGAGGAACGGCATCAGCAGGGTGACGGGTGCGGAGCCGTAGCGGATCTCGGGTTCGCCGAGCTTCGTGCCCTCGGCGGCGACGATGAGGTCGCAGGCCATCGCCAGCTCGAGCCCACCAGCCAGCGCGTAGCCGTGAAGCTGGGCGATGACCGGCTTCGGCGAGTCCAGGAACCGGAGGGTGGCCGCCACATCAGCGGCCAGGAGGTCCCGCCACTGGACCGGCCCGCCGATCGCGCCCTCCGCTTCCTCGGTCAGGTCGTAACCGGAACAGAAGGCACGGCCGGCGCCCTGGAGCACGATGACGCGCACGCGGGGGTCGGCCTCGGCGGCATCAAGCGCCGCGACGAGCTCCGCGACGAGTGGCCCGGACAGGGCGTTGAGCTTGTCCGGCCGGTCCAGCACCAGGCGCACGCCCCAGGGAGTCTCGATCGTGCGGACAAGGGGCTTGGTGGGCCCCGGAGCGGCTCGATCAGGCATCGTCGTCGTCGCCCGCGTCGGCGAGGACGACGAGGGCGTCGACCGCGACGGCCCCCGTCGGTGCGGCGATGACCGGATTCAGATCGACCTCGACGATGTCCGGGCGGTCGATGGCGAGCCGCGACAGCGCCACGACGAGCTCCGCCACGGCCGCGCGGTCCACCGCCGGCGCGCCACGCACGCCATCGAGGATCCTCGTCCCGCGTAGCTCGTCCAGCATGCCCAGGGCCGTATCTCGGCCGACCGGCGCCAACCGGATCGAGACGTCGTCGAGGACCTCGGTGAGCACACCGCCCAGCCCGACGACGACGGCCGGCCCGAAGGATGGGTCTCGACGCAGCCCGACGATGAGCTCCACGCCCGGATCGGCCATCGGCTCCACGAGGAGGCCGCGCACGTCGAGGCCGTGGCGCCGACCGAGGGCCAGAAGCTCCGTCGCCGCGGCCCGAACCGCGTCGTCGCCCACGAGACCGAGCCGCACGCCGCCGATGTCCGTCTTGTGGACCAGCCCGGTCGCGTCGAGCTTGAGGGCCACGGCATGACCGGCCAGTGGTCGAGCGGCCTCGACGGCCGCGTCCGCGTGCGGCACGGCAACAGCGGCCGTGACCGCGAGTCCGGCCGCCCGCAACAGCTCGAGGCTCTCCCGCTCCGGGAGCGCACGACGCGCCGCGCCGATGGCCGACGCCCCCGCGGCCGCCGCATCCGCGTCTGCCCCGAACGATGTCCGGTCGGCGGCCATGGCTGGCCACGTCCGGCGCCACGGTCCGTCGATGCGGCGTCCGTCCCGCCTGGCCTCCCAGCGCGCGACCGAGGCGATCGCCGTGAAGGCCTCGACCGCGCCGCGCAGCAACGGCGCGCCGCTCCCGGACTTGTCCAGCACGACCTTCGTCTCCGGCGTCGGCTCACCCGAGGTCAGCGAGACGTACACCGGCAGGACCCCCGGGCGGTCCCGCGTCGCATCGAGCAACGGGTGCGTGACGTCGTGTGCGGTGTCCACCTCCGAGGGCATCGAGCGGTACGGGAAGTCATGCACGAGCACCAGCACGTCGTACGCCTCCGAGGCGGCCATCGCCTCGAACACGGCGCCGTAGGCGACCTTCGCCTCTGCTGCGCCCCACGGATCGAGCGGGTTGCCGATGTAACCCATCGTCGGAAGCTGCTCGAGGATGGCCTCACGCGCCACGGCCGGGATGGGCGGCAGGTCGATCCCGGTCCTGGGCGCAAGGTCCGCGATCAGGGACGCCTCACCGGTCGACACGGTCACGACACCCGTCCGGCCCCGTCCGACGCCCCGTCCCGTGCGCCGGATGCCCTCCACCAGCTCGGCTGCCTCGAGCAGCTCGTCGAGGTCCGCGCAGCGGATCACGCCGGCGGCGTCGAGCGCCGCATCGGTCACCCGTGTCTCGCCGGCCAGCGAGCCGCTGTGGGCGACGGCCGCCGCCTGGGCCTGTTCGCTCCGGCCGACCTTGACGGCGAGGATCGGCTTGCCGAGCTCGAGGGCCCGATCGGCCAGCGCCAGGAACCGCTCCGGCCGCTTGAAGCCCTCGAGGAACAGGATGATCGAGGTCGTCTCCGGGTCGTCGAGGCAGTACGCCAGGTAATCGCAGACGTCGAGGACCACTTCGGAGCCGCAGCTGATGATCCGGCTGAAGCCGATCCGCGACCCGGAGTGGACGAAGGCGTCGGTCACGGAGCCGGACTGGGCGATGCCCGCCACCCCACCGCGGGGCAGGTATGGCGAGACGTCGCCGATGTAGGCGGCGCTGTTCGCGGTCCAGTCGATCACACCCATGCAGTTCGGCCCGACGAGAGCCAGGCCGTGACGCCGGGCGATGGCGGCCACCTCGGCCTGCATCGTGGCGGCGGCCGCACCTCCCTCGACGACACCACCGCCGGGGATGATGACCGCCGGGACCCCGGCTGCCGCGGCGTCCGCCGTGACGCCCGCCGCACGAAGCGGGTTGAGGGCGACGAGCGCGATGTCGGGGACCTCGGGCAGGGCGTCAAGGCTCGGATAGCACGGCTGGCCGAGCAGCTCGTCGTACTTGGGATTGACGAAGTGGCAGCGTGTCTCGCTGTCCATGATCCGCAGGTTGTCGCGCACCGTCCCGGCGATCCAGCTTCTTGCGGACGCGCCGACGATCGCGATCGAGCGCGGCGCGAAGAGCGGCCCCAGGTCGATGGCCCCGCTCGATGCCGGAAGTGCGGCCTGGTCGGGCTCCTCCGTGGAGCCGGATCCGGTCGAGCCGGGTCTGGCGACGACCTCGGTCATCGATCCGCCGCCGAGCGTCCGGCGTTCACCCGACGACCTGCTCGACGCCGCGCTTCTCGAGCGCGCGGGCGATGATCAGCCGCTGGATCTCGGACGTGCCCTCCCAGATGCGGTCCACGCGCAGCTCGCGGAAGAAGCGTTCGGGTGCGAACTCGCGCATGTAGCCCCGGCCGCCGAACACCTGGACGACGCGGTCGGCACAGCGGAACGCCGCCTCGGATGCGAACAGCTTGGCCAACGACGCCTTGGCGTGCACGACCTTCGCGTCGGCGCCGCTGTCGAGGAGCCAGGCCGCCTCGCGCGTGAGCAGGCGAGCCGCCGATGCATCCGCTGCGGAGTCGGCGAGCGGGAACGACACGCCCTGGAAGTCGTAGATGCGCTCGCCGAACTGGACGCGCTCCGTGGCCCACTCCACTGCCAGGGTCAGCAGGCGCTCCATGGCGCCGGTGCAGCGCGCCCCGATGTGGATGCGCTCCTCGACGAACCACTCGTTGGTCAGCTCGTCCGCGCGGCCGACCCCACCCAACACGGCCGACGCCGGGACCCGGACGCCCTCGAGCACGAACTGCGGGTGCCGGTCAGCAAAGGTGTGCATGTAGTCAGGGTCGTGACGCATCGTCAGGCCGGGTGTGTCGTAGTCGACGAGAAAGAGGGTCGGCTTTCGTTCCTCGCCGTCGACGACGAGGCAGTGGAAGATCATGAAATCGGTCTCGTCGGGCGGCCCGGTGACGAACCACTTCTCGCCGTCGAGGACGTACTCGCCGGTCGCTGCATCACGGATCGCGGTCGCCTCGAGCCGGCGTGCATCAGAGCCGGCACCGGGCTCGGTGATCGCGTAGCTCCCGAACCGCTCGCCGCGCAACGATGGGTCGAGATAGCGCCGACGCTGGTCGGCGTCGCAATGGATCAGCGCGTTATAGGCACCGGGGATGAACGACCACAGGCCGCCGGTCCCCTGCCCCAGCTGCTCGTGGACGAGGACCTGCTCGATGGCCGTCCAGCCCTGCCCGCCGACCTCCACGGGCAGTGGCCCCCCGACGAGCCCTGCCTCGATGGATGCCGCACGGATGTGGCCTCGCTCCGCATCCGACAGGCGCCCGCCGGCGCGCTCGAATCCCATCTCGGCCGGCTGGAGGACATCGCGAACGAACGATCGGGCACGGGCCTGGAGCTCGAGCTGCGCCGGGGTCAGGGTCAGATCCATGGCCGGCCAAGGATGGCGCACGCGGCCGGACCGCCAGCGCCCCCGTCGCGGTCACCGGGACGCCCCGCGGGGTGGACCGTCCGTCCACCAGATCGCGAGCCGGTCGCGACCCTAGAATCCACGGCGATGAAGATCAGCTCGGTCCGGGCCGTCACCTGCTCGATCCCGCTCACGCGGCCGATCATCATGGGCGACCTGCGCTTCGAATCGCGCGAGTACATCCTCGTCATCGTCGAGACCGACGAGGGCGTCCGCGGGCTCGGCTACGGGATGACCCGTGACTCGCCGGTGGCGGCCATCGTGGAGCGGAACCTCGGCCCCCTGCTGGTCGGCCAGGATCCGTTGATGATCGAGGCGCTCTGGGAGCGGCTGTACTACCGCAACCTCACGATCGCCGGCCGCGGCATCTTCATGCGCGCTCTGAGCGCGGTCGACATCGCGCTCTGGGACGTGAAGGCGCAGGTCGCGGGTCAGCCGATCTGGCGGCTGCTCGGTGGCGCCCGGGACCGCGCCCCGCTCACCGTCGCCGGGGGCTACGCAGGTGAGGGCGTCACGCTCGACGCGCTCGGGCGCGAGATCGACGACTACGCGAGCCGGGGGTTCTCGATCATCAAGATCGCGGCCGGGGACCTGTCCTCGGACACGGAGCGGATCCGGACCGCCGCCGCCGCGATCGACGGCCGCGCCGAACTTGCCTATGACGCCCATTGGGCCTGGCGCGACCTTTACACGACGGTCCCGGTCGTTCGTCGCTGGCAGGATCTCGGCCTGTCGTTCATCGAGGATCCATTCGCCCCCGAGCTCATCGGCCTGGCGCCCGGGCTTCGCCAGGACACCGGGATGCGACTCGCCCTCGGCGAGGATGCGGTCGGTCGCTGGGCCTTCCAGGAGCTGTTTCGCACGATCGTGCCGGACGTCGTCCGCATCGATGCCACGACGATGGGTGGGATCAGCGAGGCGGTGAAGGTCTGTGCCCTGGCCAGCCTCCAGGCTCGGCCGGTGATCCCCCACGTCTTCCCGGAGATCCACGTCCACCTGGCAGCCGCGCTGCCGACGGTCAGCGCCGTCGAGATGACCGTGCCGGAGTACCAGATCGACCTGGCGTACCGCCTCTTCTCCGACTGGATCCAGGTCGGGGCAGGCACGATCGTCGCGCCGACCGTGCCGGGCCTCGGCGTCTCACTCGATGACCGGGCGGTGGCGCGCTACCGCGTCGACGAGCGAGTCGTCACCAGGGGTGTCGGCTAGGCGACACCCAGGTGCCGATCGGGCCATGACCATGCTGCTTGGACCCCGAACGGGGTCAGGGGGCCGGGGAGGACGTTCCGACGGTCGCGCTACGCCGGCCAGGGATGCCCTCGAGGTCCCCGGACCGAACCGCAACGACCCTCTCCGAACCATGCACAGGGAGCCCGACTCGGTTTGCGGTGCTCCCTCGCAACGCACACACGCTTCTGCAATGTTGCGCAACAACGGGCGCGTGGTACTTTCGGCGCTCATCGGCACTTATCCATCCCCAGCCATGGCCAGAGATCGCAGCGATGTGGTCCGCCGCCCCAGTCCCGGAGTGAACGGTCATGCTGTCGCTTACCCGGTTCCCACGCACCCGAGGACCGGGCCGCACCGCCATCACCGCCGAGCCGCGTCCC
>DASPHN010000274.1:0-5070 GCA_035629655.1 Saccharimonadales bacterium (SeqCode)
ATCCTCAAGGGCGGCTATGACTTCGTCGCCCCGCTCTACGCCCGCTACAAGTACGACGGCACGATCACCAATACGGTCACGTACCCGCTGACCCGCGCGTTGTACGGTCACCGCATCCGTCAGCCGATCGGCGGCGACTTCGGGGTGAGCGGCGATCTCGTCCGCCACTACCTCACGCTCGATGACTGGACCGACGACGTCAGCAAGTTCGGCATCGACATCTGGATGACGACCTCGGCGATGGCCGGCGGCTTCGCGGTCTGCCAGACACGACTCGGCGCCAAGATCCACGACCCCAAGGACCCGGGCTCCGACCTCGGGCCGATGTTCCGTCAGGTCGTCGGGACGATCCTGCGACTCGCCAACCTGCACGCCGACCACTGGCTCGACATCACCGGCAGTCACGACGTGCCGGCCTACGGCTTCGAACGGGTCATCGAGCCGCCGCCCCTCGAGGTCAACACGCTCCGCCTGCTGTCCGAGTTCCACGTGGGATCGCTGACCCTCGCGGAGACCTGGAAATCGATGCTTGCACCGGCCACCCTGGCCACGGTCCTCGAGCTCGCGGCCGAGGCCGGCCGGCTCGGAGACAGCGCGCAGACGAAGCTCGGCATCGGCGGCGACGTGTCCTCGGCCAGCGCCACGACCCTCGAGATGGCCGATGCCGTGAGCGCCTTCCACTTCCCGGACGACCTCTGGGCGCGGGTCATCTACGACCTGGTGATCACCGCGCGCGATCCGAGGCCGTCGCTCGAGACCCTCGTCGCCGCCCTCGTCCCGATCTACTTCGGGCGAGTCGGGTCGTTCGTCATCGAGAACCGCAACGTCACGACCGAGCAGGCCGAGGAGCGAGTCGAACGCCAGGCCCGCGAGTTCGAGCTGCTCAAGCCGTATCTCGTCGACCGCTGGCGTGCCCTCGAGGCCGGAGGCCGCCCCGGATGAGCCCGAAGTCACCGCTCCCGGCCCGGATCCTCATCCCGGTCGCGAACCCGGGCACGGCCGAGGAGCTGATCCGACTCGGGGCCGCGATGCTCGATCCGCGCTCCGGCGAGCTGTCGGCACTCGGCATCGTCGAGGTCCCGGAGGGCATGCCCCTGTCGGAGGGTGCCACGCGCGCACGGCACGCCCGACGGTTGCTCCAGAAGGTCCTTGATTACGCGCCCACCGGGACGACGATCCACCCGATCGTGCGCATCGGCCGCCATGCCGCCGAAGGCATCATCGAAGCGTCGGCCGAGCAGGAGGCCGACCTCATCATCTTCGGCTGGGGCGGGAAGCTCCCCGCCGGCCGCGATCCCAACGGCCCGACGGTCTTCTCGCCGACGATCGACGAGGTCGTGCGCGACGCGCCGTGCGACATCGCGGTCGTCAAGCAACGCGGCTCACGCGACATCAAGCGCATCCTCGTGCCGGTCCGCGGCGGACCCCACGCCGAGCTGGCGATCCGATTCGCCGACGCCATCGCGACCCACCATCGCGCGACCGTGGTGGTCCTCCACCTCGTTCCACCCGGCATCACGATGGCCGTCCGGGCCCAAGCCGAACGGGCCCTCTCGACGTTCGTGAAGCAGCACCTCCGGGGCCATGGCGAGGGTGTGCTGCGCGAGGCGCCCAACGTCCGCAACGCCATCCTGCGCGAAGCCGAGAAGGCCGACCTGGTGGTCATGGGCGCGTCCGCCGTGCCGGGTGGCAACGGCGCGGAGTCGTACCTGTTCGGGTCACTCCCCGAGGCGGTCGCCGCGCGAGCGAAGCCGACCGTCGTGGTCGTCAAGACCCGCGAGACGATCGGTGGCGCGACCTTCGAGTCGCTTGCCTCCAAGGCCGAGACGCTGGCCGCCGCCGACCGGGCCGCCGAGGAGGCCCGCGCCGTCCCCGCCCGCGTCGAGCGCTGGTTCGGTGAATCGAACTTCCACCACGCCGAGTTCGGCGATCTGCGACGGCTCGTCCAGCTCTAGGAGAAGCAGGGCGTCACGATCTCGCTCGTCCTGCCGACGCTCGACGAGGAAGAGACGATCGGCCCCATCGTGCGTAAGGCGATCCGCGAGATGGTCGGTCGCGTGCCGCTCCTCGACGAGATCCTCGTCATCGATTCGTCGTCCTCCGATCGCACGCGCGAGATCGCCGAGGCCGAGGGGGCGCGGGTCGTCCAGCATCCCGACGTGCTCACTCGCTACGGATCCTTCAAGGGCAAGGGCGAGGCACTCTGGAAGTCGGTGTTCGAGACCTCCGGCGACATCATCGTGTGGGCAGACACGGACGTGAAGAGCTGGCACCACCGGATGGTCTACGGGACGCTCGGCCCGCTGCTGCACGAGCCGCGGCTGCAGTACGTCAAGGGCTACTACCAGCGCCCGATCGTCGAGGGCGGCGTGCTCAAGGAGGGCGGCGGCGGACGTGTGACGGAGCTCGTCGCGCGGCCGCTCATCAACCTGTTCTACCCGGAGCTCTCGGGCCTGATCCAGCCGCTGGCGGGCGAGTACGCCGGACGTCGTGCGCTCCTCGAATCGATCCCGTTCTTTACCGGCTACGCCGTCGAGATCGGGCACCTCATCGATGCCGCCGAGCGGGTCGGCATCGAGGGTCTGGGGCAGGTCGACCTGGAGCGGCGGGTGCATCGCAACCAGGAGCTCGAGGGCCTCTCGCGGATGTCGTTCGTGATCCTGCAGGCCGTGATGAAGCGCCTCGAGGAACGACGCAAGGCGCGCCTGTTCGCCGAGCTCGGCTCGACGATGAAGCTGCCCCGCTCCGGTCGCGGGCGGCTCTCGCTCGAGGTCATCGAGCTCGCAGACCAGGAGCGACCGCCGATGATCCGGATCCCCGAGTACCTCGAGCGCCGCCGCGCGGCCAGCGGCGCGGGGCTCGACACGCCGGTCCGGTGACGCCCGTCGTCCGGGCGCTGGATGCCGAGGCCTACCGGGCCGCGATCCCGGAGCTCGCCGCCCTGATCGTCGACGCCGTGGCGGGCGGGGCAGGCGTCAACTTCCTCGATGGCGTGACCGTGTCCCAGGCCGCCGGCTGGTGGGAGGAGCGCATCGGCCAGGTCGAAGCTGGCGTCATCACCCCGTTCGTCGCGTTGGACGGCGAGCGGATCGTCGGGTCCGTGCTGCTGATCCGCTCCCGCAACCCCAACTCACCCCACCGGGCCGAGATCGGCAAGGTGATCGTGTCGCGAAGCGCCAGGCGCCAGGGTCTCGGCGCGGCGCTCATGGCCGCGGCAGAGGCGCGCGCGGTCACCGACGGTCGCTGGCTGCTGATCCTCGACACGGTCACGGACAGCGCGGCCGATGCGTTCTATCGGGCGCTCGATTGGCAGGTCGTCGGGGTCGTCCCGAACCACGCCCTGCTGCCGGACGGGACGCCGTCGGCCACGACGTTCTTCTACAAGGACCTGCGATGAGCGGGGCGCGGACGGTGCTGATCGCGCCCGATTCGTTCAAGGGCTCGCTGACCTCTGTGCAGGTAGCGCGAGCCCTGGCCCAGGGTTGGGGCATCGCGCGTCCGGACGACACGATCCTGCTCTGCCCCCTGGCCGACGGTGGCGAGGGCACCCTGGAAGCGATCGCGGCAGCCGGCGGCTGGGAGTGGCAGAGCGCGGCCGTTCGCGACCCGCTCGGACGACCGATCACGGCTCGGTGGCTTCGGTCGGACGATGGACGTCGGGCGGCCATCGAGATGGCCGAGGCGTCGGGCCTGTCGCGCGTGTCGACCGCCGAACGCGATGCCGTGGCGGCCAGCTCGGTCGGGACCGGCGACGCGCTGCGGGCGGCACTGGATGCCAGCGTCGAGCACATCGTCCTCGGCATCGGCGGGAGTGCGACGACCGACGGCGGCGCCGGTCTGCTGGCGGGGCTGGGCGCGGCCACGGACCGTGATGGCGCGACGGCCGATCTGGCGGGCCTGGACCCGCGGCTGGCGACCGTCACGCTCGAGGTCGCCTGCGACGTGGCCAATCCGCTGCTGGGCCCGACGGGGGCGGCCGCCGTCTATGGACCGCAGAAGGGCGCGACCCCAGCCCTCGTGGCGGATCTCGATGGCCGGCTCGAACGGTTCGCCGACGCGCTCGACGCGGGGAGCGGACGCGCGGAGCGGATGACCGCGGGCGCTGGCGCGGCCGGCGGGGTCGGGTATGCCCTGCTCGCGATCCAGGATCGGTTCGCGGCCTTCGCTCTCCGGCCGGGCGTCGACCTTGTGATGGACGCGACCGAGTTCTCGTCGAGGCTGTCGAGCGCCGACCTCGTCCTGACCGGCGAGGGACGGATCGATGCCCAGACCGGCTACGGCAAGACGGCGCTCGGTGTCGCTCGTCGCGCACAGGCCGCCGGCGTCCCGTGCATCGCGGTCGGCGGCGGCGTCGAGGTCGACGGGATCGAGGCGCTCGCTGCCGTCGGTGCCGTGGCCGTGCCGGTCGTCGAGCGGCCACAGACGGTCGAGCAAGCGATGGCCTCGGGCATCGAACCGCTCATCCGGTGTGCGACGCGCACGGCCCGTCTGGTATCACTGGCCTGATGGACGAGATCGAGCCGGTCGGCGTCATCGAGGTCACGATCGTGGCCGCGTCCGCCAGGCCGAAGCGCAAGCGCCCGAAGAAGCGCAAATTCTCCGATCCTGGCGCGAGCTACGCGAAGCGGCTCGAGCGCTACCGCCCGGGGATCGTGCCATTCACGCTCGACGGGCTGGCGACCCTGTATGGCCGCCCCGTCTGGGAGCGGCGCCTCGACCCCACGAGCGAGCTCATCCTCACGATCCTCACCCAGAACAGCGCCGACACCAATGCGGAGGTGGCCTTCGAGGCCCTTCGGCAGGCGTATCCCGGCGGCGGGCCGGTGGCCGACCACAACCCGGGCGCGGGCTGGGGTGGCGTCGGGCTGCCGGCCGGAGCGGCTCCTGACTGGGCGCGCGTCGAGTTCGCACCACTCCCCGAATTGACCGACGTCATCCGTCCAGGCGGCCTGGCCAACCAGAAGGCGCCACGCCTGCAGGCCACGCTTCGGTTCGTGCGCGAACAACGCGGCGACTACTCCCTCGAGTTCCTTGGCGACATGACAGCCATCGAAGCCCGCGACTGGCTGG
>DASPHN010000275.1:0-3479 GCA_035629655.1 Saccharimonadales bacterium (SeqCode)
TCGCGGAGCCAGCTGGTGATCGCGCCCGAGGTCGCCATGCCCCCGGCCAGTGAGAAGGTGCCGGGCAGCGCCCCGACCGTCCCCCACAACGACGGGGAGTGGATGGGCTGCTCCACGACGGCGATGAGGAACATCGTGGTCCCGTACATCAGCATGAGGTCGCCCGGCCGGGTCGCGCCAACGCTGACCGACTCCGACCAGGCATCGATGGTCCCGGCGACGACCGGGATCCCGGTCGGGAGGCCCGTCCGTGCGGCGGCGGTTTTGGTGACCGTGCCGGCGATGTCGCCGGGCCACATGAGCGTCGGCCATTCGAGCTCGGGCGCGATGTCATCGGCCCATGGCGCGTACCACGCCCCGGCAGCGACGTCGTACAGCGGCCAGGCCTGGCTCGCCGAGGTGTGATCGAGGACATACGATCCGGTGAGCTTCCAGGCGAGCCATGAGCTCGTCATGAACAGGCGGCGGGTCCGCGCGAACACGGCGGGCTCCTCGTCGGCGATCCATGCGAGCTTCGGCCCGACGGCCTGGGAGGTGAGCCGCGCATGACCGCGTTCCACGATCGCCTCGGCGCCGAGGCGGGCCTCGAGGCGCTCGATCTGGGCGGTCGCCCGCGTGTCGATGCCGTACAGGATCGCGGGCCGGAGCACCTCCCCGGCCGCGTCCGTGACGACCAGGCACGGGCCCATCCCGCTCACGCCGACCCCCACGATCTCGGCGTCGTGGCTGGTCAGCGCACGGCTGATGGCGCAGCACTCGTCCCACCAGATCGCCGCATCCATCTCGACGTGCCCCGGCTGCGGCCGTCGGACGTCATGGTGCCGGTCCGCCCGCGCCAGCACGGTCCCGTCCAACCCGACCAGGACGCCCTTGCTGCTGGAGGTGCCGATGTCGATCCCGATGACAGCCTGGCGAGTCATCCATCCTCCACGCGCGGCCGGCCACAGCGTCGGAAACGGTAGACCACCATCGACGGCGGCTGCTTGACGCGTCGCATGTAATCGATCGCATGCACACCCATGCCGCCGCTCCCGCCGCCGGCACCGGCGCGCCGGCCCTCGATGGTCGCGTGGCGGTCGTCACGGGCGGGGGCCAGGGGATCGGACTGGAGATCGCACGCGCGCTGGCAGCCGCCGGTGCGACCCTCGTCATCGCGGACCGCAACGAGGAGACCGGTCCAGCGGCTGCGGCCGAAGTCGGCGGCACGTTCGTCGAGATCGACGTCCGTGACTCGGACTCCGTGCGGCGCGCGGTCGACGCGATCGTGGGGCGCCACGGCCGCATCGACATCCTCGTCAACAACGCCGGGATCGTGCGCAACACCCCGGCCGAGGAGACCGGTGACGACGAGTGGCGGGACATCCTCTCGGTCAACTGCGACGGGGTGTTCTGGTGCTGCCGTGAGGTCGGGAAGGTGATGCTCGCCGCGGGGGGCGGGTCCATCGTGAACATCGCCTCGATGTCCGGTCTCGTCGTCAATCGGCCCCAGCCGCAGGCCGCCTACAACGTCTCGAAGGCGGCGGTGATCATGCTCACCAAGTCGCTCGCGGCCGAGTGGGGTGCGCGCGGCGTCCGGGTCAACGCCGTCGCGCCGGGATACGTCGCCACCGAGCTGACGCTGCGCGGGATGGAAACGCCGGGTTGGGAGGAGGCCTGGCTCGCTGGGACGCCGATGGGCCGCGTCGCCCAGCCGTCCGAGATCGCGCCGGCGGTGCTCTACCTCGCCTCCGACGCGGCGAGCTTCGTCACTGGCAGCGTCCTGGTCATCGACGGCGGCTATACCGCCTGGTGAGGCGGTCGTGCGTCAGTCCAGACCGCCACCGACCTGCTTGAGCGCCCGCTCGACAGCCTCGCGGGCCTCCTCGGGCGGACGCTCGGGGAACGGGTGGGCGGCGATGGCCGCCTCGACATCCAGCTCGCCGGCGTGCACCCGGCGAGCGAGGTCTGCCAGGTGCCCGAAGGAGGCCGCCTGGGCGTCGACCATCGCCCGGCCGGCGTGGTCACCGTGGCCAGGCACGACGACGCCGCGCGCGGGATCGACGAGCACCGCCAGGGCCGCCGCGGTCGCGACCCAGTCCAGGGGGTAGCCGTCGCCGAAGAAGGGCACCGCGCCGTTCTCGACCAGGTCGCCCGCCCAGACCACGTCGGTGCCAGGAGCGGTGACCACGATGTCGTGATCGGTGTGGCCGCGACCCAGGTAGCTGAGGCGGATCTCGCGGCCACCGACCTCGACCGACGCGGTCTGCGAGAAGGTCCGGTCGGGGGGATCGATGACGACCTCCTCGAGCTCGGCGGCGATCGAGGGTTCGTCACGGGCGATCGCGGACTTGCGCATCTCGCCGGTCCGCTCCATGAACGTGACGCACCGTTCATGGCCCCAGATCGTGGCCGGTCGGAAGCAGGCGTTGCCGTACGCGTGGTCGAAGTGGCCGTGCGTATCCACGACGACCGTCACCGGGTCGCGCGTGATCTCGCGCACGTCGGCGATCACCTCCCGGGCCTGGCCGGGCGTCGAGCGGGTGTCGATCACGAGCGCCTCGTCGCGCCCAAGCACGAGGCCGATGTTCTGGTCGTAGAAGGCATAGCGGCGAACGAAGAACCGATCGCCGAGCTCGACCCAACCGTCCGCGACACCCATGGCGCCATCCTATCGAGGGCGCCAACGGCTACGCTGCCGCGGTGTCATCTGTCGTGAGCCACGCAACCGCGCCGGACGGCACGGAGCTGCTGGTCCGCCACTGGCCGCCCGTCGGCACGGAACCACCTTGGGCGTCGCTCCTCCTCGTCCACGGGCTGGGGGAGCACTCCGGCCGGTACGAGCATGTCGGCGACCGGACGGCTGCGGCCGGCATCGACACCTGGTCATACGACCAGCGTGGCAACGGCGCGTCGGGCGGGCGGCGCGGCCACGTCGACCGCTGGTCGCAGTACCACGACGACCTCGCCGAGCGACTGTCCGTGGTCCGGGCCGGGGCCGAGGGCCGTCCCGTCGTCCTCTACGGGCATTCGATGGGCGGGCTGATCGTGGCCGGCTACCTCCTCCCGGAGGATGCCGCCGACCGTCGTCCTTGGCCGGACCTGGTCGTCCTCGGCTCGCCCGGCCTCGAGTCAACGCTGGCCGCCTGGAAGAAGACCCTCGCGCCGATGCTGGCCCGGGTGGTTCCCACCCTCGCGGTGCCGACCGGGATCGACCCGTCGACGCTGTCGCGCGACCCGTCGGTCGGTGCGATCGCCGGGCGCGATCCGCTGAACGGGAGGGCCGGCACGGTTCGCTTCGGCGCTGAGGGCCTCAGCGAGCAGGCCAGGGTCCGCGCTCTGGCCGGACAGGGCTTTGGCGTCCCGACCCTCGTGCTCCATGGCCTGGACGATGGTCTCGTGCCGGCGGCCGCCTCCGAGGTCTTCGAGGGCGCACCCGGGGTGGAACGCCGGACGTACCCGGGTCTCCGTCACGAGCTGCACAACGAGCCGGAGGGACCGGC
>DASPHN010000276.1:0-3867 GCA_035629655.1 Saccharimonadales bacterium (SeqCode)
TCGCCGACGAGGTCGATGATCGCGCCGAACTCGAGCTGCTGGGCGAGCGCCTCGCCGATCTCGTTGATCAGCGCGAGCTCGGCGTTGCGCTGGCGCGTCTCCTCGATCGCCCGGGCGCGGCTGAGGGCCGAACCGATGTGCTGCCCGACGAAGGCCAGCAAGTCCCGGTCACTCTCCGTGTGGAGCAGGTCGCTGGTGTAGGACTGCACTGCGATGACGCCGAGCGTCCGCCCTTGCGTCACGAGCGGGGCTCCGACCCAATCGCCAGCATTCGACGCGCCGACCGGCTGGATCTCGCCACCCGCCTCCAGCGCCGCCGTGAGCGCCGGGTCGAGGAGGAGTGGCTTGCCGGTCCGGAGCACGTAGGCGGTCACCCCGCTCGCATCGCCGACGCCCATCGGCTCCCAGACGGCCGGGTCCGGCAGGTCGGTATCGACCGTATCCACGTAGTACGGGAAGTTGATCGCCTCACGGTCGGCGTCGTACAGGGCGATGTAGAAGTTCCGGGCATCCATCAGCTCGCCGACGATCCGGTGGACCGTGCGATAGAAGTCCTGGAGGTCGGTGGCCGCGCTCGAGGCTTCGGCGATGCGATAGAGCGCGTCCCGGACCATGATGCTGCGCTCGTGTCGGGCGTCGCGTGCCTCGAGCTCGGCGATGCGTCCCCGGAGGGCGGCCGGATCGGACGAGCTCTCCGCCGTGACCGGCGGCGACCCTGGGTCAGGAGACGTGCGACGCGTCACTGGCACCCCTGGATGGCGCGCCGATGACGGTCGGGGCGCGCGCGATATCGCCGAGGATAGCGGCGCGCGGCTGTCGAGCGTCCCTCAGCCGCGTTCGAGATAGCGCTCGCGCTCCCACGGATGGACGATCGAATCGAACGTCTCCTGCTCCACCCGGGCGGCATTGAGGTAGTGGTCCACGACGTCCTGGCCGAGGATCTCGACGGCCGCCTCAGAGCGTTCGAGCGCCGCGATGGCCTCGTACATCGCGCGCGGCATCCGCGGATGGCCGGTCGCGAGGTAGCCGTTGCCCTTGAACTCCGGCTCGAGCTTGAGGCCATGCTCGATCCCGTAGAGGCCGGCACCGACCATCGCGGCGTAGGTGAGGTAGGCGTTCATGTCGCCGCCGGGGAAGCGATCCTCGACGTGCAGGCCGGGGCCGCGTCCGACCAGCCGGAAGCCGGTGGTCCGATTGTCGCGACCCCAGACGACGTTGACCGGCGCCCACGACAGTGAGGCGTAGCGCTTGTACGAGTTGATGAACGGGGCGATGAACACCGCGAGCTCGCGCGACAGCGTCATCATCCCGGCCATGAACTGCTGGCCCACCGTGGAGAGCCCGTACGGTCCGGGCTTCTCGCGCCCGGTCGCATGCATGAGCGGCACGTCCTTGACGACATCCCAGAGGCTCATGTGCAGGTGCCCGGATGACCCTGTCCAGCGATGGTCCGGCTTGGCCATGAACGTGATGCCCCAGCCGTTGAGGTAGGCGATCTCCTTGGCGCCGTGCTTGAAGACGACACTCCGATCCGCCGACTCGAGGACGTGGTCGTAGCGGATGTTGACCTCGTGCTGGCCGTTGGCGGCCTCGCCCTTGGAGAACTCGATCGGGACGTCCGCCTCGGTCATCTGGTTGCGCAGGAGGCGGTGGAGTGGCTCGGCCTTCGTGGCCTGGAGCAGGTGGTAGTCCTCGTTGTAGTGGCCGAAGGTGCGCGGCACTGGATGGCCACGCTCGGCCAGCTCCTCCCAGGAGTCCTTGAGCACGTAGAACTCGAACTCCGAGCCGGCCTTGACCGCGAAACCGGCCTCGGCCGCCCGGGCGATCTGGCGCTTGAGGATCGTCCGCGGCGCGATCGGGATCTCCTCGCCGGTCTCCTCGTCGACGACGTCAGCGAGGACCATCGCGGTCCCGGGCAGCCACGGCAGGACGCGCAGCTGGTCCCAGACCGGCTCGGCCACCCAGTCGCCGTAGCCGGTGTCCCAGTTCATGAGCTTGAAGCCCTCGGGCGTGTTCATCTCCATGTCCGTACCCAGGAGGTACGTGCAGAAGTGCGCACCGTGGCTGATCACGCCGTCAAGGAACGCCTGTCCCTGGACGCGCTTGCCCATGAGCCGGCCCTGCATGTCCGCGAAGGCGACGACGATCGTGTCGATCCGGCCGTCGCGGACCATCGTCTCCAGCTCGGCCAGTCGCGGGTGCCTGGTCGCGTGGTCCTGGTCGCTCATCGAGCACCCCTCTGCGCGATCGACCCGCAGGACGGGCCGATGTCGTGACCGGCGCATCGTACGGCCCGCGATGGGCGTTGGCGCCGGATGTGGCGGAGGCTCAGTAGAGCATCGTCGTGCCGGTCGGGAACGCGAACTCGAAGGCGCCCGGCGGCAGCGGCGCATCCGTCCCGATGGCGGTCACCTCGGCCAGCCGCGTCACCTCGCCCCCGATGGTCTCGACCAGGCGGAGGATCATCCCGGTGGCGCGATCGATGGCCAGGTCGATGTGGAAGTCGGGTCGATCCCCCGCGATCTCGGTCGTCCGCGGGTGGTCGCAGCCGAGCAGGATGACCTCGCGGCCGACGAGCTGCTCGGTGCCGGCGAGATGGCAGCGGCCCGTGGCCAGCACGTTCTGGCAGTAGCCGCCAGGGTGGACGAACGTGTCGGGGATCGTCTCATACGGGAGGGCGGTGACCGGCTCGTAGACCTTCGCCGAGCCTGGGAAGTCGCGATCGTCGAGACCGCGCGGGCGGTTGCGCACCGGCCGCTGCGTGCCCAGCTTGTGGGCCGCGCTGTAGGTCCGGACGAGGTCGCCGTCGGAGATCCAGACCTCGTAGTCGGTGCCCAGGACGTCACCGGGCCGGCTCGTGGTGACGCGCGCATCACCGGCGTGACGGAGGAGGACATCCGATCGGAGTGATTCCTCGCCGCGAGCCGACCGGACCGTCTCGACCACCCGCAGGCGGAGGGTCGCGAACCGGAGCTCGGCGTCGCGCATGAAGTCGAACAGCTCGTCCAGGGTCGGGAGCCCGCTGCCGGCCGGCAGGGCCGCGACCTCTGGCAGTCGCCGGCCATCGCGGACGATCGGCACGGCCGCGCGGTCCCAGACGTGCGAGGTGGTCATCGCGCCGGATCGTACCAAAGCGGATCGGCGATCGAGTCAGGGGTTGACACTCCGCGCGAATGGGAATATATATCGTGTCACGCTATATCGTCAGACGGACGACATGAAGAAGCGAGGGCGTGATGGGGATCGATGGATGGCGCCGGACGGCGCTCGGCCTGATCGGCACCGGAGCGATCATCGGCCTGACGGTGTCGGCAGTGGCGGCCAGCGGCACGACCGCCGCGAGTGCCCGGCTGGTCGATGGCGCGGGTGCGACGGTGGGCTGGGCGCGACTCACCGAGGATGCGACCGGCCGGGTCCACGTCAACGTCCAGGTCGAAGGTCTGACGCCCGGCCGGCATGGGATCCACCTCCACGGCATCGGGTCCTGCATCGGGCCGACGTTCGCATCGGCCGGCGGTCACCACAACCCGCTCGGCGCCAGCCACGGGCTCGATGGCGCACCCGGCGCCCATGCCGGGGACCTGCCGAACCTCGAGGTGAACGTCGCGGGCCGTGGTCGGCTCCAGGCGACGACGGACCGCGCGACCCTGTCTGCCGGCCCGACCTCGCTGTTCGACGGTGACGGCTCGGCCGTGGTCATCCACTCGGCGGAGGACGATCAGGTGACCGATCCGACGGGGAACAGTGGCGCCCGCGTCGCGTGCGGCGTCATCGAGGTGGACCGATGACGGAGAGCGGCTCCGACCTGGGACGGTTCGCGGAGCCGTCCCTCTACATCCTCGTCTCGCTCAGCGATGGGCCGAAGCA
>DASPHN010000277.1:0-16397 GCA_035629655.1 Saccharimonadales bacterium (SeqCode)
GTAGTAGACGCACGGCGCGCCGGGCAGGACCGCCTGGAGCAGGGTCGCGATGCGCAACGCGGCGACGTCCCCACCGAGGACGGTGAGCGCCCGCGGAGCATCGTGCGAGCCGATGAGGTTGAGCTGGACGGCGACGACGTCCGGGTCGTAGACCCCGAGCAATTCGGCGACGCGGGCCGCGAAGCCGGCGCCATCGAGCGGGCGGATGTGCTTCGAGTACTCGTGGTGGGCGTGCACGACGCCCCAGTCGAGCGACTCGCCGGCCGCGTAGCCGAGGATGGCCTCGGCCAACGGGTAGTCCATGAGCGCGTCGAACCGATCGCCCTGCAGCCAGTCTGGCGCGACCTCCCAGATCTCGCCGACCAGGTAGGCGTCCGGCCGGACGGCCCGGCAGCGGCGGCGGAAGGCCGCCCAGAAGGCCGGATCGTCGATCTCGGCCGGCACGTCGAGGCGCCAGCCGTCGATCCCGAACCGGAGCCAGTGTTCCGCGACGCCAAGCAGGTACTCGCGGACGTCGGCGTGATCGGTGTTGAGCTTGGGCAGGGCGGGCAGACCCCACCAGGCCTGGTACCCGAGCGACTGGCCGGTCCGGGCGTCCATCGGCGGGTAGGGCGTCATGACCCGATGGCCGGCGAGGACGTCGGCGTCGAGGTGGAACCAGTCTCGATACGGCGACGCGGCACCGCCGGTCTCGAGGATGTGGTGGAACGGCCAGAAGCCGCGCCCGGTGTGGTTGAACACCCCGTCGAGGACGACCCGCATCCCGCGCTCGTGGGCGCGATCGAGCAGCTCCCGGAGCGCATCGTCGCCACCGAGGAGGGGGTCGACGTGGAGGTAGTCATAGGTGTGATACCGGTGGTTGGAAGCCGACTCGAAGATCGGCGTCAGGTACAGCGCGTTGACGCCGAGATCCTCGAGATAGGGCAGCCGGTCGACGATGCCGAGCAGGTCTCCGCCCTTGAAGCCATGGGTCGTCGGCGGCGTGTCCCAGGGCTCCATCGCGCCGGGCTTCACCACCCGGTCGCTCGCGGCGAACCGGTCGGGGAAGATCTGGTAGAAGACCGCGTCGCGGACCCAGGCCGGCGTGTCGATGCTCACTCGCTCTCGCTCCCGATATCTCGGCGATACTCCATCCGATGACCTCCCGTCGTTGGCTCGTGTTCGCTGCCGTGCTGTCCGTGATCGCCTCGGCCTGTGGTGGGCCCCCGGCCATCCCATCGGGGTCGACCGGCCCGGCCTCATCGGTCGCGCCGTCCGCCAGCCCGGTCGCCGCTGCGTCGCTCCCGCCATCGTCGGGCGGACCGCCGCCCGCCTGCGAGCCCCCGACCGTCACCGATCCGGGGGCCCAGCCGTGGTGGCTCGATGCCGTCTTCTACGAAGTGTTCGTGCGCAGTTTCGCCGACTCGGACGGCGACGGCATCGGCGACCTGCGAGGCCTGACCGAGCGGCTCGATTCGCTGAACGACGGGAACCCCGAGACCCACGACGACCTGGGGGTCACAGCACTGTGGCTCATGCCCGTCGCCGAGTCGCCGAGCTACCACGGCTACGACGTTTCCGACTACCGGACCGTCGAGCCCGACTACGGCACGAACGAGGACTTCCAGGCGCTCGTCGTGGCGGCCGAGCAGCGCGGCATCCGGGTGATCGTGGACCTCGTGCTCAACCACTCCTCGGTCGAGCACCCGTGGTTCCAGGACGCTCGAACGCGCGGCTCGGAGCACGAGGACTGGTACGTGTGGTCCGACACGCGACCGGCCGTGAGCGGTCCGGCTGGGGCGCCGGTCTGGCATGCCGATGGCGACCGCTTCTATTACGGCTACTTCTGGGATGGGATGCCCGACCTGAACCTGCGCGACGCCGCCGTCACGAACGAGGTCCGGGACGTCGCTCGCTTCTGGCTCGATGAGATGGGTGCGGCCGGGTTCCGCCTGGACGCGGCACGTCATCTCATCGAGGACGGGGACGTCCTGGCGAATGCGCCCGAGACGCTGACCTGGCTGCGCGACTTCCGGTCGACCGTGCAACGTGACGATCAGACGGCGCTCGTCCTTGGTGAGGTCTGGGATGCGACGTCCAGCGCCGCCCGCTATGTCAACGAGGATGCCCTGGACCTGGCCTTCGAGTTCGGACTGGCGAGCCAGTTCCTGTCGGCCGTGCGGTTCGGCGATCCGGCCTCGCTCGCGATGATCCAGGCGGAGGTGACCGATGCATATCCGGCCGGTGGCTACGCCGCGTTCCTGACCAATCATGATCAGGACCGCTCGTTCGACGTCCTGGGTCGAGACGTGGCGGCGGCCAAGCAGGCGGCGACGCTGCTGCTGACCAGCCCGGGCGTGCCCTTCATCTATTACGGCGAGGAGATCGGACTGCGTGGCCGGAAGCCCGACGAGCGGATCCGGACGCCGCTCCCCTGGACGGGCGAAGGCCCGGGCTTCGGGTTCACCAGCGGGCAGCCGTGGGAAGCGATGGCCGAGGATGTATCGACCACCAACGTCGCCGCCCAGCGCGAGGACCCCGAGTCGCTCCTGTCCCGATACCGCGACCTGATCGCCCTCCGGGAGAGCCATCCGGCGCTCGCCCCGACCAGCGCGATCGTGCCCCTCGAGACCACCGGGGAGGACGTGTACGCCGTGCTTCGCCATGACCCGGTGAGCCAGGAGGCGCTGTTCGTGATCTCGAACCTCGGGACCGAGCCCGCGACGGGCGTCTCGGTGTCGTTGGCGGACGGGCCGTTGTGCGGTGCGTTCGACCCGAGCGTGGCGTTGGGCGATCTCTCCGGGGATCTGCCGACCCCCACGATCACCTCCACCGGTGGGCTCACGGGATGGCCGGTCGGCGACCTCGCCCCCCACGCCGACCTGATCCTCCGCCTCGGCCCCCCGCAGGACTAGCGCCTCGCGGGCTCCAAGTGCGCGGGCGTGCCGGCACGCGTCGCCTTGGCACATCACGTGTGACGGACTCGGCTCGAGCGAGGGGGGATCGGTCCTTCCTCCGTCCGATGGCACCCGACCTGTTCCGACTGACCGCCGAACGCCGGTTCCGCCCGAGTTCGTAACAAGTCGTGTTCCAGCCGAACGCGCCGGGGAGCAGCGGAGCGAGCGCCCTCAGACGGGCGTGAGCGAGCAGCGCTGCCGGCAACGCACGCCAGCGCACGGGTCGTGCGAAGCGTGCCGCAGGGCGGTGCTGGCGAGGGCGCCGGAGAGCAGCGGAGCGAGCGCCCTCAGATGGGCGTGAGCGAGCAGCGCAGCCGGCAACGCACGCCAGCGCCGTCCGGCGGCGCGCCGGACTGACCGCCACTCAGCCTTTGACGCCGCCGACTGCGAGGCCGCCGATGATGTACTTCTGCAGGAAGATGTACACGATCGAGACCGGCAGCGCGAACATGATCGCGAACGCGCTGAACATCGACCACGGCGTCTGCGTGGCGTACTGGCCGACCATCCCGTTGAGGGCCAAGGCCAGCGTGAACTGTCCCGGATCAGATAGGAAGATCACCGAGAAGTAGAACTCGGTCCAACCTGCGATGAAGCCCAGAAAGGCCGTCACCGCCAGGGCCGGCGTGGCCAGCGGCAGGATGACCTTGAGGAACGACTGGTTGCGTGAGGCGCCGTCGACGGCCGCGGCCTCCTCGAGGTCCTTGGGGATCGTGTCGAGATAGCCCTTCAGGTTCCAGATCGCGAATGGCAACGCGCCAGAGACCACGGCGACCATCACACCCACCAAGGTCCGACCCAGAACGAACTCGCCGACCTGCACCCGGGTGAGCAAGATGAACAGCGGGGCGATCGTCGCGACGGCGGGCAGCATCAGCACGCCGAGGATGGCGATCATGAGCACTTCTCGTCCCTTGAAGTCGAGCCGAGAGAACGCGTACGCCGCCGTCACCCCGATGCCTACCGAGGCGATCGCCGTGCTCGCCGCCACGATGAAGCTGTTCCGCGCCAGCTCCCAGAACGACACGGGATTGCTCGTCGGCTGCTGGATCACCTGCGCATACGCGTCGAATGTAAAGCCCGGCGGGATCAGGTTGAGGCCGTCGGGGCGGGACAACCCACGCGGGTCGACGCTCAGGCTGAAGATCCACAGGACCGGGAACAGGACCGTGAAGGCGATGAGCAGGCAGATGCCCTGCAACAGGAGCTGCCGGCCAAGCGGCAGCCGCTTCTCGCTGGAGGTGCGCCGGCGTGCCCAGGCTCGAAGACCGGTGCCCGAGAACGTGCCCTGGCGGGCCAGTGAGGTCATCGGTCGTCCTCCGATCGAACGGGCTGCGTGGGCTCAGGCATCGAACCGCGCCGTGGCCCGCGCCAACCGATTGGTGATCAGGGTGATGGTCAGGAGGATGAAGAACATGAAGACCGAGAACGCCGCGGCGACCCCGTACAGGCGTTGCTCATTGACGAGGCGGAACGCCTGGGTCACAAGCAGCTCGGTACGTCCGAACGGCTGGCCGGCGGACATGAAGTACGACAGGTAGAACAGGTTGAAGGTCACGACGAAGCCATAGATGGCGTACGGCAGCATCGCCGGTCGCAGGTAGGTCAGCGTCACCGTCCGAAACTTCTGCCACCAGGACGCACCGTCCATCTCCGCTGCCTCGTACAGCTCACCAGGGATGCTCTGCAGGGCCCCCGTGGCGACCACCGAGTTGAGGGGCCAGCCCAGCCACGTGTTCGCCGTCAGCAGGGCGAAGTAGGCCAGCGGCAACGGGATGAACGGGATGGGGTCCGTGTCCGACCGCAACCAGTTGATCTGGAAGACGTCGGCGGGGATGGTGAACCAGCCGCCCATGATCGTCAGGACCTGATTGATCGCCCCGTAGTCGGTGTCGAACATGTTGCGCCAGACGGTGGCGACGATGATCGGCGGGATGACCACCGGGAGGATGTAGACCGCCCGCCAGATCCGCTTGAACTTCAGCCCTGGCGTGTTCAACAGCAGGGCGATCATCACGCCCAGGATGACGTGGATGACCACGTTGCTGAGCGCCCACCAGATGTTGAAGAAGATCAGCCGGATGAAATGGAAGTTCGGGATCGAGAGATTGCTCGTCAGGACGTTGACGTAGTTGTCGAGCCCGACGATCGGCGGCGCCTCTGCGCCCGGCCGCAGGTTCCGCAGGCCGAAGTCCGTGAAGGACATATACGTCTGGAATAGCAGCGGGTAGAACGTGATGAAGCCCATCACCAGGAACGCCGGCGTCAGGTACAGGATCGCGGTCTTCGTGTCGCGACCGATGCGTGGTCGCCGCCTGGCTGGCAGCGGCGCTGCGACTGCGGTCATCCGGTCCTCTCCTCCGTGCGTCAGGATCGGGGGCTGGGCATGCGCGTCGAGTGACAGATGATGCGCCAGCGGGCTCCCTCGGGGAACCCGCTGGCGCGCTGCGCAAGGATCAGAGGCCGTTGGCCGTATTCATCGCGGCGCACGCGGTCGCGACTTCGGCGACAGGGTCTGCGCCGCTTTCGAGGATCTTCTGCTGGGCGGTCCCGAAGTTCCCCCAGAAGTTGTCGAGCTGCGGGACCTGCGGGCGCGGGAAGCCGGTGGCGACCGCGTCGGCGAAGCCCTGGGTGATCGGGTCGGTGATGGTGTTGGCAGTGTTTGCCGGGATATGACCGGCCTTATCGACGAAGACCTGCTCGGCGGTCTCGTCCGTCATCGCCAGGGCGAAGTTGACGGCGAGGTCGAGGTCGGCGCTCGCCGGGTTGATGTACCAGCCGTCGACACCAGCGAACGGCTGCGCCGGCCCGGACGGCCCGGCCGGCATCGGCGCGGACGCGACGCCGGGGACGGTCGTCTTGTAGCCACCGGTGGCCCACGGACCGTCGACGATCAGGTCGATGGTGCCGGCCTTGAAGTCGTTGGCCATGTCGTCGTAGTTCGGATAGAACTTGGCGCCGGCGGTCTGCAGCGAGACGAGGTAGGCGTACGCGTCTGCGACGCCACCCTGGTCGGCGATGCACTTGCCGGTCTCGTCCATGAGCTGGCCACCGAAGCCGGCCCACCAGCCGAAGTTGTGGTACAGGCCGTTGTTGCCGCCGAAGAAGCCGGCCTTGATCGAGCCATCGGTGACGCCGGCGAGGAGTGCGTCAGTCGTGGCAGGGGGCGTGGCGATCTTCGCGCTGTCGTAGAAGAGGCCGACGGCCTTCAGGGACTCGGGGACCATGAACAGGGCGTCACCGACCTTGGAGCCGTTGACCGCGGTCTCGGTCTTCCCGGTCAGCTTGCCCTCGAGGGCGGCCGTCAGATCGGCGATGACGCCATCTCGTGCCTGGCGACCCATCGAGTCGTTCGGGGCGATGAACAGGTCAGGCCCGCCGCCGGTGGCGGCGTCCGTGTCGTACTTGGTGAAGAGGTCGTTGAACGGGACCTCCAGGACATTGACGACGAGTTCCGGGTTCGCCGCCTTGACGGTGTCCAGGACCTCGTTGAGGGCGTCGAGCTCGGTGCCGGCGCCCGACGAGTACGAATGCCACAGGGTCAGCTCGCCGGCGAGGGCGGCCGGAGCCTGCGACTCGGGGGCGGTCGACTCGGGGGCGGTCGACTCGGTGCCGGTCGATGCGGCAGCCGTCGGGGCCGCCGAGGTTGCCGCGCTGGGCGCGGTGCTCGCGCCACCCGAGGAACAGGCCGCGGCGATGATCGCCACCCCTGCCACGAGCGCCGCGAGGCGAAGCTGCTTCTTCATGTCGTTCCGTTGTCTCCTCTCACGATCCGGGACGAGGGCCCGGTCCCAACAGATGGTCGGCACTGGAGCCGACCGCTCTGGCCGGTCGAACCGGCCTGATGATCGCCGCGGAAGCGGCCTGGATTCGGTACGTCCATTGGCGAGCCGCACCGAACTCGGGAGTCGCTCGCCGTCATCGATCTCAGTCTCGGCGGCCGGCCACCTCCTTCCGGTGACTCGGCACCGGACCGGTCGAGGCGCGGACGATGAGCCGCGTCTCCAGTCGTCGATGCTCCGGCTTGGCGAGGTCCCGTCGTTCGACGACGGTCAGGAGCAGGCGGACCGCTTCCTCGCCCTTGCGACGGATGGGCTGATGCACCGTCGTGAGCGGGGGGTCCACGTGCGGGGCGAGGTCGATGTCGTCGAAGCCGACGACGCTGACATCGCCCGGGACATCGAGACGCAGGTCGCGCAGGGCGCGCATCGCGCCGATGGCCATCGCGTCGCTCATCGCGAGCACGGCGGTCGGGCGCAGGCCGTCCTCCCAGGCGCGGTCGAGGATGGCCAGGCCGCCCTCGATGCTGGCGGGGCCGACCATCACCCGCTCGTCGGGGATGGAGGCCCCGACCGCGGCGAACGCCTCACGGTAGCCGCGCAGCCGTCGGCCGGTCACGCCGTCCGGGTCGGGTCCGCCGGGAGCCGGTGGCTCGACGCCCAGGACGAGGACATCGCGATGGCCGAGGCTGAGGATGTACTCGGCGGCCGCACGCGCCCCGCCGACGTCGTCGATCTCGACCGAGCCGTGCTCTGGGAGGGCGGTCGAGTCGACCAGGACGATGGGCAGGCCCGCACGGCGGATGTGCTCGACCTCGGGGTGGCCGTCCGACAGCCCGATGGCCACGACGCCATCGACCGTCGCCCGGTCGACCGCGCCGGCCAGGCTGCCGTGCAGCGGCGAGATGAAGTGCAGGCCGTAGCCGTGCTCTTCGGCCGCCAGCGCCACGCCCTCGCTGAAGGCGCCGAAGAAGGGGTTGCTGAAGATGACGCTCAGCGCCTGGGGCGTCAGCACGCCGATGGTCATCGTCTGGCGCTGGGTCAGCATCCGGGCGACCGGGTTCGGCCGATAGCCGAGCGAATCGGCCACCTCGCGGATCCGAGTCGCCGTCTCCGGGGCGAGCCGATCCGGGGAGTTGAACGCGAACGAGACGGCCGTCTTGCTGACGCCGGCCTCGCGGGCGACATCCGCGATCCGCGGGCGCTGGGTCCGTTGCTCCACTCGGCTCCGACTCCGCTGGTGGCCCCGATCCCGGCTCGGCGGCCTCCTGCCGAGCTGTCGAGGCGACGGTGGGGGGCCTCCGCAGAGGAGGAGGAGGCGGGGGCCCGACACCGATGCAAACCGGTTTAGCAAACCGGTTTAGCGGACTCTAGGCAGGTGGCGCGCCGGTGTCAATAGCCGGCACGAACTGCAACGTCCGGGCCGCTCGGCGCCTCGCGGTACGATGCCGGCTGCATGTGGGACCGCCTGCGCGCGATGCCCGGCGGCATCCGCCTCTTCCTCCTCTACGCCCTGCTGATCCTTTCGGGGATCGGCCTGTCGTTGCGCTTCGTGGTGGACCAGGCCATCGCCGCGCCGATCAGCCTGCTCGGCGTCATCGTCATGGTCCTGCTCGCGTACACCATCTTCACGACGACCCTCGTCCTCCAACGCAAGCAGGCCGCCCGTGGCCTGGCCATCGGGCTTGCCAGCCTGACCGTGCCGCTGGTCCCCCTGCTCGTCGTGAGTCAGCTCGTCATCGAGGCGATCTTCGTCGCGGCGCTCGGCCTGCTCCTCCTTCGCGGCCTGCTGCGCCCCGAGGTCCGCACCTATCTGAGCGAGGCGTGAACCCGGCCTGACGAGGGCCTCCCCCGAACCGAATCCTCGCGGGACGGTACCCTCACCCGGACGCGGCCCCCGTCGCCGCCGGGTCGGACGACGATCCGGCGACCCCACAGACCGCACCGAGGAACGACGTGAGCAAGGAATCCCGTCGGCGCCAACGCGCCGCGAGCCCGTCGGGCAGCGCCCCGGACGCCAGCCGTCCGGCCGGCCCGACCACATCCGCCACCGGCTCGGGCGGCTCCGGCACCAGCGGCGCAGGCACGACCGGCGCGCCCGGTCCGATCCGCCGCGAGGCCCCGCGGGCGGGCCGGCGGGAGCGGCCGCGCTACCAGCCGAAGCGCAGCTTCATGGAGCGCTACCGGACGGCGATCGTGACCGTGGCGGCCATCGCCGGCATCGCACTGGTCGGCTTGTTCGTGTTCACGTCGGCCGCCCAACCGGCGTACGCCTGCTCCAACGTCTTCGATCCGCCCGCGACCGCTTCGCCGGCCGCCGGCACGTCGCCGCAGCCGGGCTTCGTCCAGTCGGACATGGGCAACCAGCACGTCGCCCAGGGCACCAAGGTGACCTACACGAACTGCCCACCGGCCTCGGGCAAGCATTACATCGCCTCGGGTATCGGTCCGGTCGCGCCACGCGTGTATAGCGTCGACGACACCCTCATCCCGCAGAACTGGGTGCACAACCTCGAGCACGGCGCCCTCGTCCTGCTCTACCGCGGCGATAGCCCGGCCGCCACGCCGGAAGGCCAGGCGGCGTTGCGCGCGTTCTACGACGACTATCCGCCGAGCCCGGTCTGCGGGTTCCCTGCGGGCACGCGTGAGGGGCCGGTCTTCGTCCGCTTCGACGACATGGCCTGGCCCATGGCGGCGCTCGTCTGGGACCGGGTCCTGCCGCTGCAGGAGCTCGATACCGCCGCGATCATCGAGTTCGACGCAGCCTTCGGCGAGAAGACGAATCCCGAGAAGTTCTGCGAGGCGCCGAGCGCGCCGCCGGCCGCCAGCGCCTCGGTCCCGCCCAGCGCCTCGGTCGCGCCGGCCTCGGTGGCTCCCTCGGTCGCGCCGGCTTCGGTGGCACCGTCGGTCGCCCCGTCGGTGGCGCCGTCCGCCGTGCCGAGCGAGGCCGCCTCGCCCAGCCCGAGCTGAGGTCCGGCGATGCGCCTGCGCGCCTATCACGATCGATTCGACTGCGAGCGCTTCGGCGTCGAGGTCGACGACGGGCTGGTGACCGGTCGCGCCCTGGAACGCCACGGCAGGCTCGGACGCGGGGCGTCGACGCACCTTGGGATCACCTCGTGGCTTCGGTACGAGGATGACTGGCAACGTCGCCTGGATCGGGGAGCGCGGCGCGCCATGCGCCGAGGTTCCAAGGCGATCCCGATCGGTGATCGGCGCCCGGCGGCGGCGATCCCCGGGCCGGGCAAGATCGTGTGCGTCGGCCTGAACTACCGCGAGCACGTGGCCGAAGGCGGACGCAAGGCCCCGACCCGACCGCTGCTCTTCGGCAAGTTCGCCAACGCGGTCGTCGCCGACGGCGAGGCGGTCATCCGCCCGCCCGGCACTCGCGCCCTCGACCTCGAGGTCGAGCTCGGCGTCGTCATCGGCCGCCGAGCGCGGCGGATCCCGGCCGCACTCGCGATGGACCACGTCGCCGGCTACGTGGTGGTGAACGACATCAGCGCCCGCGACTGGCAGGGGACGCCCCAGGCGCTCGCCCCCGGCGAGTCCGGCGACGGTCAGTGGCTGCGCGCCAAAGGCAGCGACACCTTCCTGCCGATGGGCCCGGTCATGGTCACGCCCGACGAGGTCGATCCACGCGACGGGCTCCGCCTGCGCAGCTGGCGCATCACCCCCGACGGCATCGAGCATCCGATGCAGGATGGGACGACGGCCGACCTGGTCTGGGACATCCCGACACTCATCGCGTTCATCTCGAACGCGATCACCCTCGAGCCGGGCGACGTCATCGCGACCGGCACCCCCAGCGGCGTGGGTGTCTTCCGCGAGCCGCCGGTCTTCCTGGAGCCCGGGGACCGGGTCCGCTGCGAGATCGAGGGCATCGGGACCGTCGAGAACCCCATCGTCGAGGCGGAGGCCACGGCATGAAGGCCCTGGTCAAGACGGACGCCGGCCCGGGGCTCGGGCTCATCGACGTCCCCGAACCCCCGATGACCATCAACGACGTCCGGATCCGCGTCCGAAAGACGGGCATCTGCGGCACGGACCTCCACATCGCCGACTGGGATGCCTGGGCCCAGAAGACGATCCAACCGCCGCTCGTGGTCGGGCACGAGTTCGTCGGCGAAGTGCTCGAGGTCGGCAGCAACGTGACGGACCTCTCCCCCGGCGACATCGTCAGCGGGGAGGGCCACGTCATCTGCGGCACGTGCCGGCACTGCCGAGCGGGTCGCTGGCACCTGTGCGCGAACACCGTCGGCCTCGGCGTCCAGCGCGACGGCGCCTTTGCCGAGCAGGTCGTGCTGCCGGTGACCAACGTCTGGCACCACTGGCCGGGCATCGACGAGGACGTGGCCGCGGTCTTCGACCCGTTCGGCAACGCCGTCCATACCGCGCTCGCATTCCCGGTCCTTGGCGAGGACGTGCTGGTCGTCGGCGCCGGGCCGATCGGGCTGATGGCCACGGCCGTCGCGCGCCATGCCGGTGCCCGGTACATCGTGGTGAGTGACCCGAACGGGTTCCGGCGCGGCCTCGCCGAGCAGATGGGCGCGACGATCGTCGTCGATCCTCGCGCGCGGACGCTCGCAGACGTCCAGGGCGAGCTCGGCATGGTCGAGGGCTTCGACGTCGTGCTCGAGATGTCGGGCAACCCGGATGCGCTGCGCGATGCCCTCGCGAACATGGCCCATGGCGCCGGGATGGCGATCCTCGGGATCCCGACCGAGGACATCGCGATCGACATGAGTCGCGTCGTCTTCGACCAGCTGACGCTGCGCGGGATCTACGGTCGGGAGATGTACGAGACCTGGTACCAGATGTCGGTCATGCTCCAGTCAGGGCTCGATCTCACCCCGGCGATCACGCATCGGTTCTCGTTCCGCGAGCACGAGGCGGCATTTGCCGCCGCTCGGGGCGGCGAATCCGGCAAAGTCATCATGGACTGGACGGCGTGAGTCTGCGACCATCGCTGGTCCGATGTCCGAGAGCGCGCACGACCCGATGACCCTGACGCCCAGGCCCGACCCGCTCGCCTTCCTGGAGGACGAGGTCGCGGCCCTGCGCGAGCGTCACCTGTACCGCGCGCTCCGGGTCATGAGCAGCGGGCAAGGCCCCATCGTGTCGGTCGACGAGCGGCGGCTCATCAGCCTGTCCTCCAACGACTATCTCGGGCTGACCCACCATCCACGCCTGCGCGACGCGGCCCTTGCCGCCGTCCGCGACTTCGGCGTCGGGTCCGGCGCGGTCCGGACGATCGCCGGCACGATGTCGATGCACGAGGCACTCGAATCGGAGCTCGCCGAGTTCAAGGGCACGCCGGCCGTCCTGACCTTCCAGTCCGGCTTCACGGCCAACACCGGGGTCATCCCGACGATCACCGGCGAGACCGATCTGATCGTCAGCGACAGCCTGAACCACGCCTCGATCATCGACGGCATGCGCCTCTCGAAGGCGCCGCGCAAGATCTATCCGCACGCCGACGTCGAGGCTCTCCGGACGGTCCTCGACGAGGCGGTCGCCACGGGTCGCGACGGCCATGGCGAGCCCTACCGGCTGATCCTCGTGGTCACGGACGGGGTCTTCTCGATGGACGGGGACATCGCCCCGCTGACCGGGATCGTCGAGGCGGCCGAGGCGGCGGGCGCCGCGGTCTTCGTCGACGACGCCCACGCATCCGGGGTGCTCGGCCGTGACGGACGCGGCACCGTCGACCACTTCGGCCTCCACGGTCGGGTGGCGATCCAGGTCGGCACCTTGAGCAAGGCGGTGGGCTCGCTCGGGGGGTACGTGGCGGGCAGCACGGCCCTGCGCGAGATCCTCACCCAGCGCGCACGCCCGTTCCTGTTCTCCACCTCGCATCCGCCCGCCGTCGTCGCCGCGTGTCGGGAGGCCCTCAAGGTCATGCAGGAGGAGCCGCACCTGCACGAGCGGCTGTGGGCCAATACGACCCGCTTCAAGGCGGAGCTGCTCCGGCTCGGGTTCGACACGGGCCGCTCCGAGACGCCGATCACCCCGGTGATGATGGGCGACCCGGAGACCGCGATGCGCTTCAGCGACCGGCTCCTCGGCCACGGCGTCTTCGCCCAGCCGGTCGTCTTCCCCACCGTGCCGCTCGACCAGGCTCGAATCCGGACCATCGTCACCGCGGCCCACGCCGACGAGCAGCTGGATCGCGCGCTCGAGGCGTTCTCGACCGTCGGCCTCGAGCTGGGGCTCATCCGCGGATGAACGGGCAGCCGGGGGGCCACCGATGATGTCGCGAGACCGGCAGGCCCGCGATCTGCCGCTCGACGCGCACCTGCACACCGATCTGTCGCCGGACAGCGACGTCCCGATCGACGCGTTCGCCGAGCAGGCCGTCGCTCGCGGCATCCGCGAGCTGGCGATCACGGACCACGTCGACTTCGAGCCTGGCGCCCCAGCCTACCGGCGGACGGCTTTCGCAGAGCGCGAGCGAGTCGTGCGCGACGCCGCCGAACGGTGGGCCGATGCCGGGCTCGCCATCCACTTCGGGGTCGAGATCACCTGGGATCGGCGCTTCGCCGACGACATCGCCGACCACCTGCGTCAGCACCCGTACGACTTCGTCATCGGCTCGGTCCATGTCTACCGCGGCTCGGTCTACGAGGCGTCCAACGTGGCGAGCTGGGTGGCTGGCCGCTCCCTGGCCGAGATCGTCGCGCCGTACTTCGACGAGGTGGAGGCGGGGGCGCGTTCCGGCCTGTTCGACGCCATCGGTCACCTCGACATGGTGAAGCGGTACCTGGCCCCGCACGTGACGGCCGCCGACCTCGCCGCCGCCCCGGAGCTGTATACACGCCTGCTGGACGCGCTCGTCGAGTCTGGTACCGCGCTCGAGGTGAACACCAGCGGCCTGCGCCAGCCGGCCGGTGAGCTCTACCCCTCGGCCGCGATCGTTGCCCGCTACCGGGCGATGGGCGGGCAGGCGGTCACCGTCGGCTCGGACGCGCATCGCGCGGCGCAGTTCGCATGGGGCCTGGACGAGGGCTACGAGGCCGCGGCCGCCGCCGGCTTCGACGCGCTGACCTTCCGACGCGGTGGCGGTCCGGTGACCATCGGCCTCGACCGCGCGCCTAACGTCAGCGCCGGACATTCGTTGTGACGCTCGACGATGCCGCGATCGAGCGGCTGGTGGCAGAGGCCCAGGCCGGGGATGCGTGGGCCTTCGGATCGCTCTTCGATCACTACCACCTTCCGGTCTACCGCTACATCGCCAGCCGCGTCCATCGCCCGTCGGACGCGGAGGACCTGACGCAGCTCGTCTTCGTCAAGGCCCTGGAGGCCCTGCCTCGATACGAATCGAGGGGCATCCCGTTCGGGGGCTGGCTCTTCCGGCTGGCCAGGAACACGGTCATCGATCATGTCCGGACGCGTCACGACCACGCGGACCTGGACGCCGCAGCCACCCATGCCGGCCAGGAAGCGGGACCCGAACAGGTCACCGTGGATCGCCAGGAGCTGGACGAGGTAGCCGCTGCCATGGCGGCGTTGACCGAAGAGCAACGAGACGCGATCGCCCTGCGCTTCTTCGCCGGCCTGTCGGCCCGTGAAGCGGCCGAGGTGATGGGCAAGCAGGAAGGAACGGTCCGCGGACTCCAGTTCCGGGCGATCGCCGCGTTGCGGCGTCAGCTCGCGATCGACGAGTCCGGGTCGGCACTGCGGGACGACGAGTCACGCGATGCACGCCGGCGGATCCGTTGATGGACGACGCGATGATCGATCTCATGGCTGGGGACGCGGAACTCGGGCGACGCCTGCTGGCGTTCGCCGAGACGCGGCTGACGCCGGACCTCGCCGCGACGAGCCGGATGCGCGCGCGGGTCCTGGCGGTGGCGCATCGCCAAGCCGACCTCGCTCGTGCCGACGCCGCGCTCGCGGTCCTGAGGCGTCCCGCCGGCGTGGTCGGCCAGGAGGATGGGGTCACGCCGGCGCGCCTGCGTGCGGCGCGACGCGCCCCGTGGCGTCGGACGGCGGCGGTGCTGCTCGCTGCCTCCCTTGCGCTCAGCGCGATGACCGGGACGGCCCTCGCGGCGCGGCCCGGTGGACCGCTCTATGCGGCGCGCGTCTGGGTCGAGACGCTGGTGCTGCCGGCGGATCCCTCGGCCCGCATGCTGGCCCAGCTCGACCGGCTCGACGCACGGCTGGCCGAGGCGGCCGCCGCTAGCGCCGCCGGGGATCTGGATGGAGCGAACGCGGCCCTCGGCGCGTACGCACGCATCGTGGAAGAGGCGTCGACGAACGCAGCCGTCCTCGATGACGACGTCGCATCGGCGGCGCTGGAAGCCGGGGTCGCGCAGAACCTCGAGGTGCTCCAGGCCCTCGCCGATCGGCTGCCGGTGGCGGCGGCTTCCGGGATCCAGCAGGCCATCGATCACGCCATCGAGCACAGTGGCCAGGCGATCGACACGATCAATGGACGGGATCCTGGGGACGGGGATGGCGGCGGGAACGGCGTCGGCGTCCCCGGGCAGCCAGGTGGGGCCCCCGAGAGCAGGCCGACCGCCAAGCCGGAAGCGACCGCCAAGCCCGAAGCCACCTCCAAGCCCGAAGCCACTTCCAAGCCCGAAGCCACCGCCAAGCCGGGGGCGACCGCCAAGCCCGAGCCGACCGCTCGGCCCGAGGCCACCCGGAAGCCGGCACCGACCGCGGAGCCGCAGGCGACTCCCCCGCCCGAGGCGACGGCCGAGCCTGACCCGACATCGAAACCGCCGAACGGAAAGCCGGAGCGCACGCCGCGGCCTGACCGGACGCCGCCGGTCGACCGCGACGAGGCTGCTGCTGGGACCGAGCCGCCGGGTCCGGCCGAGACGCCGCGTGGCGGCAAGGGCGGCGGCTGACCGGTCTCGTTCCGCTACATTTGGCCGTGATGGCGGCCCGGACCGGCGACACGATCCGACTCGATGTGCTGGGCGCCGGCCCGGCCTACACCGACCGCGCCGGCGCGACCGGCGCGGCCTACCTGGTCCGTCTCGGCTCGACCGCCGTGCTGCTCGACCTCGGCCAGGGCTCGTTCCCGCGGCTAGCAGGCCTCGTGGAGCCCAGCACGCTCGACGCCGTCATCGTGAGCCACCTCCATCCCGATCACTTCATCGACCTCGTCGTGCTGCGGCACTACCTGCGCTGGCAGTTCAAGCCGGTGCGCCGCGTCCGCGTCGTGGCTCCGGCCGGCCTGGATACGCGGCTGGACGACCTCCACGCAGAGCCTGGCTTCAGCGCGGCCTCGCTGGATGTGGAAGTCCTCCGGCCGGGTGTGCTGCACATCGGGGACCTCGAGGTGCAAGCCGCCCGCGTGACGCACACGGCGGACAGCTACGGGGTCCGTCTCGCGCCAAAGGGCGGTGATGGCGCCGGGCTGGTCTACTCGGGTGACTGCGGCCGCGCCGGTGACCTGGCCGCCCTGCTGCGCCCCGGCGACACGCTACTGACCGAGGTCTCGTTCGGACCGGGTCCGGTCGTGCCAGGCGCCGCGCATCTCGACGGCCCATCGGTGGGCGGGCTGGCGGCGCGCACCTCGCCCGGCCGCGTCCTGCTCACCCACCTCCAGATGGGCTTCGACGAGGGAGCGACCATCGCCTCGGTCACGGCGCGGTTCGACGGACCGGTGACGATGGTCCATCCGGGCGATCGCTACGACCTGCCGGCCTGACGAGCCGCCGCGTCG
>DASPHN010000278.1:0-2609 GCA_035629655.1 Saccharimonadales bacterium (SeqCode)
ACAAGCGGGCTTCGACCGTCGCGAGATCCGTCACGTACGTCCCACGTCCGCCCCGGTCCGGCGCCGCGATCCTTCAGTAGGCCGCAAGGGTCCGGATGCCGTCCGCGATCTTCTCCGGACTCACCATGAACCACTCCTCGAGGACGTGGTTGTACGGGACACCCGGCACGTCGGGCCCCGCGATCCGGGTGACCGGCCCATCGAGGTAGTCGAACGCCTCCTCGGCCACGATGGCGGCCACCTCCGCGCCGTACCCGCCGAACCGGTTGTCCTCGTAGACGATCAGGCACTTGCCGGTCTTCCGGACCGACTCGAGCACCGTCTCCGTATCGAGCGGTCGGAGGGTGCGCAAGTCCACGACCTCCACGCTGATCCCCTCATCGGCGACGCGATCGGCGGCTTCGAGCGCGTAGTGCGCCATCAGGCCGTAGGCGATGACGGAGATCTGCGACCCGGGATGGGTCACGGCCGCCTTGCCGAGCGGCACGACGTAGTCCGTGTCGGGCACCTCGCCGCGGACGGAGCGGTACATCTTCTTGTGCTCGAAGAACAGGACCGGATCCTCGTCGCGGATCGATGAGCGGAGCAGCCCGCGTGCGTCGTAGGGGGTCGAGGGCACGACCACCTTGAGGCCCGGCACATGCGTGAAGAACGCCTCGACGCTCTGCGAGTGGTACAGCGCGCCGTGGACGCCGCCGCCGTACGGCGCGCGGATCGTCATCGGGACGCCGTAGCCGTTGTTCGAGCGGTAGCGCATCCGGGCTGCCTCGGACACGATCTGGTTGAAGGCCGGGAAGATGAAGTCGGCGAACTGGATCTCGGCGATCGGTCGCAGGCCGTTGACGGCAGCCCCGATCGAGGCGCCGATGATCATCGATTCGGTCAGCGGGGTATCGATCACCCGGTCGTCGCCGAACTCGGCCCACAACCCGTCGGTGGCGAGAAAGACGCCACCCTTCTTGCCGACATCCTCGCCGAGCACGATGACCGACTCGTCGCGGCGCATCTCGTCGGCGAGCGTCTCGCGGATGGCGTCGATGAACGTCCGGGCCGGCATCAGGCAGGGCCCCCGTCAGGCTCGGGTGCCTCGGCGTAGACATAGCGGAGCGCCGTCGCCGGATCGGGATCGGGCTCGGATTCCGCGAAGTCGGTCGCATCGGTCACGGCCGCCTTGATCTCGTCGGTGAACCGCGTCTCGATCTCGTCCGTAAGGATGCCCGCATCCCGCAATTGCGCACGGAAGGCGGGGAGCGGATCGCGGCCGCGCTCCTCCGCGAGCTCCTCCTCGGATCGGTACTTGGTCTGCTGGTCGTCCGACGAGTGGCCGGTGAGACGGGTGACCTTGGCCTCGATCAGGGTCGGGCCCTCGCCGGCCCTGGCCCGGGCGACCGCATCGCGGGCAGCCGCGTAACAGGCCAGCACGTCATTCCCGTCCACGACCACGCCGGGGATCCCGTAGCCGGCCGCGCGGTCTGCGACGTTCGGCACGGAGACCTGGCGGGCCGCCGGCACGCTGATCGCATAGCCGTTGTTCTCGACGACGAAGATGAACGGCAGCTTGTGGATCGCCGCGAAGTTCAGACCCTCGTGGACATCGCCCTGGTTGCTGCTCCCCTCACCCATCGTGGTCATCGCCACCTGGCCGGTCTTGCGGACCTTGGCCGCCAACGCGATCCCGACGGCGTGGAGCAGTTGCGTGGCGACCGGCGACGAGACGCTCACGAGGTTGTGCTCATGCGAGCCGTAGTGACCGGGCATCTGGCGACCACCGGACGACGGGTCGCTGGCGGTGGCGTACTGCGCGGTCATGATGTCGCGCGGGCTCATCCCGAACGTGAGGCAGGTCGCGATCGAGCGGTAGAACGGCGCGATCCAATCGTGGCCGCGCTGGAACGCCCAGGCGATGCCCACCTGCGCTCCCTCGTGGCCCTGGCCAGAGATGACGAACGGGATCCGACCCGCGCGGTTGAGGATCCACATCCGCTCGTCGAGCGCACGTGCCAGCGCGACGTACCGATACATCTCGACGAGATCGGCGTCGGCCAGGCCGACGGAGGCCGCGAGGCTGGTGGTGGTGTCGCCTCGGGTCACGGCCATCGCGCGGATGCGCCCTCCTGGTGCGTCGTTGGGGCTAGAAGTTGATCGAGCGACCCTCGACGGCCATCGCCGCCTCGCCGATGACCTCGGACAGGGTCGGATGGGCATGGGTCGCGCCCCCGATCTCCCAGGCGGTCGCATCGAGCTCGAAGGCGAGCGACGCCTCGGCGATGAGGTCCGTGGCGTGCGGTCCGACGATATGGACACCGAGCACATCCTGGTTCTCGGTGTTGGAGATGACCTTGGCGAAGCCCTCGTATTCGCCGCCGATGATCGCCTTGGCGATCGCCTGGAACGGCACCTTGCCGACCTTGTACGCCGTGCCGGCGGCCTTGACCTGCTCCTCGGTCAGTCCGATCGAGGCGATCTCCGGACGGCAGTAGGTGGCGCGTGGCTGGGTGGTGTAGTCCATCTCATGGACATCCGCGTCGCCGGCGATGGCGTGGGCCGCGATGAGGCCCTCGTGGGCCGCGGTGTGGGCCAGCCACAGGCCGCCGATGATGTCGCCGATC
>DASPHN010000279.1:0-25320 GCA_035629655.1 Saccharimonadales bacterium (SeqCode)
CGTCGGCCAGGGTCTGCAGCTTGTTGTCGCCCTGACTGGTGAGATAGACCTCCGGGTACCCGTCGCCGGTGAGGTCCTCGCTGGCGATGCCCATGCCGAAGATCTGGAGACGCTCCCAGCCCTCGTCCCGCGAGTACCGTCGCGGTGCCTCGTCGGGTGCGATGCGCCAGAGCTGCTCCTCCGCGTTCGGGTCGTAGTGGCGGTCGTTCGAGATCCGCAGATCCCGTCGGCCGGATCGGTCCCAGTCGCTGAACAGCATCGAGAGCGCGCAGGCGCCGGGATCCAGGGCGGTCGCGGCGCCATACGTCGCATGCGACGCGTCGGTGTCCGGCCGGACGAGCCAGTTGCGGTCGCAGTCGCCGATCCCCTCGCTCGCCGGCTCGGGGACGACGTAGTTGCCGAAGGCCAGGGTCGGCAGCCGTGCCCCGGCCGTCTCCCACGTGGCGCTGAATCCTACCGTCCACGCGTCGCCGCCATCGATCGCGAGTGCCTCGTTGGCCCGCTCGAACCGGCAATCGCCCAGGCCACGCAGGATCACGTTCCCGCCGACCCGCAAGACGACGAGATCGGTCAGGCGGTCGCCGTCGATGTCGATCGGGTAGGCACCGGTCACCGCCGGCAGGTCGGTGACCTCGGACGGCTCGGCGGTGAAGGCCAGCGAGCCGACCGTCGAGGCGTTGCGATACAGGGCGGCCGGCCGTTCGCCGCCCGCAACATAGAGGTCCAGGCGGCGGTCGTCGTCACAGTCGAACGCCGCGACGCCGCCGCCCACGTAGAAGCTGAAGTCGCCGTCGTAGACCTGGTCGACCCCGGCGGCGGCCGAGACCTCCACGAACCGTGGCGCGCCCAGCGCGGTGAGCTCGGCGGGCGTGCTTGCCCCGGTCCACGAACGGGAGGCGACCCACCAGGCGAGGACGGCCACCCCCAGGACGCCGAGCGCCACGGCCGCGATGACGACCAGCCGGCCTCGGCCGGGGCGCGCTCGACCATGGGTGGTCGGCGCTGGCGGACCCGGATCCGTCTCGAGAACCGTCATGCCTCCTCATCCGGCGACCCGGCCGTCGCCCATCGCCGCTGCCGGTCGCACAGCATACGGACGCGGCGGCGATCGGCCATCGTGTGTCGCGTGACCGGCACCATGGGATTGACCGGGCGGCACGGACCGGGCATCCTCCCCCGGCCGGTCCATCCCAGCCGTGGCACACGAGCCACCGTGGGCCGTCCGTCACGCCGAGGGATCCACAGGATGCAGGTCTGGCCTTCGCGCTCGCGCGCCAGCCATCGAGCCGACACGAGCCGTCGTCGTCGGACCGCCATCGCCCTCTCGCTGGTCGTGCTGAGCACCCTCGTCACGGCCTGCGCCTCGACTCCGCCCTACCTACGCGAAGGCTGCACGCCAGCCGATCTCGGGGGGCGATCGGTGGCCAGGGTCTGGGACGACCAGACCCTGAGGCTCATCCGGCAGGTCGTGCCGGCGCCGACCGTCCACGCCCGGAACCTCTTCCATGTCTCGGCCGCGATGTGGGACGCGTGGGCGACCTACGACGGGACCGCCGACCAGTACCTCGTCGAGGAGAAGCACCAGGCGGAGGACGTCAAGATCGCCCGAGAGGCGGCGATCAGCTATGCCGCCTACCGCGTCCTGCTGTGGCGTTTCGGCACGGTCTCGGATCTGCAGACGGCGGCCACCGAGCTCGATGCCACCATGGCCTCCCTCTGCTACCGCACCGACTACGCGGTCGCCGATGGCGACGATCCGGCGGCCATCGGCAATCGGATCGGGGCGGCCGTGATCGCCTTCGGCGAGGCCGACGGCGCCAAGGAGGCCGAGCGCTACGTCGACTCGGCTTACGCGGCTGTCAACGACCCGCTCCTCGTCACCGAGTCGGGCACCGAGATGCGCGACCCGAATCGCTGGCAGCCGCTGTCCCTGGCCAAGCAGGTCTCACAGAACGGCCTGCCGATCCCGGGCAACATCCAAGCCTTCATCGGCCCGTTCTGGGGTCACGTGGCGTCGTTCGCGCTGCCGCCCTCGGACACCGGAACGCCCATCGACCCGGGACCCCCGCCTCGCCTGGGTGAGGCCACGGACCAGGCGTTCAAGGACGAGGCCGTCGAGATCATCCGGCGCAGCAGCGAGCTCGACCCGGTCGACGGCGAGACCCTCGACATCAGCCCGGCCAGCTTCGGTGGGAACACCCTCGGCGCGAACGATGGGACGGGCCACCCCGTCAACCCGGCCACCGGCCAGCCGTACGAGCCGGAGGTCGTCCCGCGCGCCGACTTCGCCCGGGTCCTCGCGGAATACTGGGCCGACGGTCCGAAGTCCGAGACACCGCCCGGCCACTGGAACGTCCTCGCGAACGAGGTCTCCGATTCGCCCGGCTTCCAGCATCGCCTCGGCGGCGCAGGGCCGGAGCTCGATCGCCTCGAGTGGGACGTGAAGCTGTACTTCGCGCTCAATGGCGCCGTGCACGATGCGGCCATCGCGACCTGGGGCGTGAAAGGCTTCTACGACTCCGCCCGGCCGATCTCGATGATCCGGTACATGGGCGGCAAGGGCCAGTCGAGCGATCCGGCCGGGCGGGCGTACGACCCGGAAGGCCTGCCGCTCGTCCCCGGCCTCATCGAAGTCATCACGCCCGACTCGAGCTACCCGGGCGAGCGGCACGCCCACCTCGCGTCGTATCGCGGCGAGATCGCCGTCCGCGCCTGGCGCGGCTTCCCGGCCGATCCCAAGACGGAGACGAGCGGCGTCGGCTGGATCCGCGCCGTGGACTGGGTGCCGTATCAGCGCTCGACGTTCGTGACGCCGGCCTTTGCCGGCTTCCCGTCCGGGCACAGCACGTTCAGCCGAGCCGCGGCCGAGGTCATGACCTCCTTCACGGGCAACGAGTACTTCCCGGGCGGCCTTGGCTCGTTCAGCCGCAAGCCGGGCGAGCTCGTGCACGAGGCCGGCCCGACGCAGCCGATCACGATCGAGTGGGCGACGTACTACGACGCCGCGGACCTCGCCGGCATCTCGCGGCTGTACATGGGCATCCACATCCCGAGCGACGACCTGGAAGGCCGGAAGATCGGCTCGATCTGCGGCAAGGACGCCATGGCCCTGGCCTTGCGCTACTTCGACGGGACGGCGCCCTAGGGCGTCAGGCGCTGCGGCCGTCTTCGGCGGCCGCCACGACGCGTTCGATGACCCGCAGGTTGGCGACCGCGTCGTCGGCGGGGATCGGCGGCGGGGCGCCGTCGAGGACGGCGGCGGCGAAGGCCTCGACCTCCGCGGCGTACGGGTCCTTGGTGGCGAAGTCAAGGATCTCGGTGGCAGGCGCCACCGGCGGATCGCCACCGGCCGTCACGATGATCCGGGTCCCCCGGTCGGGCGGGATGTTGAATGGGATCTCGACGGTGATCCGCCCCTCGCTGCCGTAGATCTCGACACGCTGGTCCGATTCCATCCGGATCCCGCAGGTGAAGGTGGCCACACCGTCATCGCCGAACTCGAGCAGCCCGCTCGTCAGGACGTCGACGCCGCTCAGGGCGTCACGCCGGATGGCGCCGTGGACCGCCGTCGGCTCCGACCCGAACACCATCCGGGCGACATTGATGCAGTAGCACCCGATGTCGTACAGGGCGCCCCCGCCGTAGGCACGGATGTTCCGGATGTTCGTGGCGTCATCGTTGTAGTAGGCGAATACGGTGTGGACGGCCACGACCCGGCCGATGCGACCGGATGCCACCAGCTCGCGGACAGCCAGCCACGACGGATGGAGCCGGTACATGAACGCCTCGACCAGGATGACGCCCTTGGCCGTGGCCGCATCGACCATCCGTCGGGCCGCCGCGGAGGTCATGGCGAGCGGCTTCTCGCACAGCACGTGCTTGCCGGCTTCGACGGCTGCGATCGTCCATTCGGGGTGGAGGTGATTCGGCAGCGGGATGTAGACGGCATCGACGTTCGGGTCGGCGAGGAGCGCCTCGTAGCCGTCGTGCACGGTCGGGATCCCGAGCCGGTCGGCGACGTTGCGACCGCGCTCGACATCGCGCGACGCGATGGCCACGACCTCCGTGCGGGCTGCGCGTCGCATCCCCGGGATGACCTTCCCGGTGCCGATGTCCGCCGTCGACAGGATCCCCCAACGCAACGCCGTCATCGCTCCTCCTTGACATGGCCCCGCCGTTGTACGAGTCTCGCACACACATTTCGACGAGAGGAACACAAACCCCAGTGTTGAACGGTCGCGACGAGTTCGGACACCGGAGCGAGACCGTCCGCCGGGCGAATCTCAGCGGCATCCTTCGGGCACTCCATGTCGCTGGGCCCTCGTCGCGCTCGGAGTTGGTCAACCGGACCGGGCTGACCCGGAGCGCCATCCGAGCCCTGATCGGCGAGCTCGTCGCCGGTGGCCTCGTGGTCGAGCGCCCGGCGGCCCTCGACGGGACTCCGGGAAGGCCGTCTCCCGTGGTCCGACCGAACCCTGAGGGAGCGGTCGTCCTTGCGCTCGAGATCGCCGTCGACTCCCTGGCTGCCGCAGCGGTCGGCCTCGGCGGCACGATCCTGGCCCAGGTCCGCGTGCCGTTGCCGCCGGGCCGGACGGGCGTCCACGAGATCGCGCTCGAGCTCGCCGGCCTGGCGCGGACGGTCCGCGACGGCCTGCCGTCCGATGCCGAGGTGCTCGGCGCCGGCGTGGCGGTCGTCGGCATCGTCCGGCGCAGCGATGGCATGGTCTCCATGGCCCCCAACCTCGGATGGCGGGACGAGCCTCTCGGGGAGCGGCTCGCCGACGCCCTCGGCCCGGACATCCCGCTCGCCTTCGCGAACGAGTCCGACCTCGCCGCGCTCGCCGAGTCTCGACGTGGAGCGGCCCGCGGTGTCGACGACCTCGTCCTCATCTGGGGATCGGTCGGCGTCGGCGGCGGACTGATCATCGGCGGCACCCCGCTGATCGGGGAGGCCGGCTACGGCGGGGAGGTCGGGCACATCCCGGTCAACCCGGACGGCCTGCCGTGTCGCTGCGGTTCGCTCGGGTGCTGGGAGACGGAGGTCGGCGGCAGCGCGATGCTCCGGCGCGCCGGTCTCGAGATCGGCGTCGACAAGGAAGCCCTGTCCGTGCTGTTGCGCGAGGCCGAGGCCGGCAACCGCGCGGCGCTCACCGCCCTGGCCGAGACGGGTCGCTGGCTGGGCATCGGCCTGGCCGGGATCATCAACATCCTCAACCCCCGCCTCGTCCTGCTCGGCAACACGCTGGCGACCGGCTTCCCGTTCCTGCGCTCCACGATGGAGGCCGAGCTGGATCGCCGGGTGCTGCCCGCGACCCGTCGGCTCGTGCGCGTGGCGCCGGCGTCACTCGGCGAGGACGCCCCACTGATGGGCGCCGCCGAACTCGCCTTCGAACCATTGCTCAGCGACCCGTCGGCGTGGCTTCGGCCGCGTCGGGCGGCCCTGGCATCGATCAGCGCCTGAGGAGGATTCGAAAGGAGGAAACGGTCGATCCGGCGCCGTCGCGCGGTCCGTGAGACTGCGGCGGGACCCGGGAATCGGAGTGATAGCCTTGGTGGCCGATGTCGGTCGCTCGGAGGGGCTACGACACCACAGGAGGAGAGCAAACGATGTCCATTCGTCGATTGGCGGCGGTCGCATCGATCGCAGCCATGACCCTCGCGGCATGCAGCACCGGGACCGGTGGGAGCGCCGCACCGAGCGCCGCGGGCAGCGCCGCAGCAAGCGCCCCCGCAGGGAGCGCAGCCGCGGGCGGTGGTTGCACCGTCGGCATGTCGTGGAACAACTACCAGGAAGAGCGCTGGGCGAAGTGGGATGAGCCCGCCATCAAGGCGGCCATCGAGGCCGGCGGCGGCACCTACATCTCGAACGACGCGAAGTCCTCCGCCGAGACCCAGGCCACCAACGTCGAGAACCTGATCTCGCAGGGCGCGAAGGTCGTCATCATCCTCGCCGAGGACGATGTCGCCATCAAGCCGTCCGTGACCAGCGCGATCGGCGAAGGCATCCCGGTCATCGCCTATGACCGCCTGATCGAGGATCCGGGCGTCCTGTACATCACGTTCGACAACATCGAAGTCGGGCGCATGCAGGCACGCGAGATCTTCAAGCTCGTGCCCTCGGGGAACTACGCGATCATCAAGGGCAACGAGGCGGATGCCAACGCGCGGTTCCTGCGCGAGGGCTATGAGGAGATCATCGGCGCCGCTGTCACCGCCGGTGACATCAAGATCGTGGGTGAGACCTTCACCGACGGCTGGAAGCCGGATGTCGCTCAGACCAACATGGAGCAGATCCTGACCTCGGCCAACAACGACGTCGACGCGGTGCTGTCCGAGAACGACGGCATGGCCGGCGGCGTCGTCGCGGCGCTCGAGGCACAGGGCCTGGCCGGCAAGGTGCCGGTCTCCGGTCAGGACGGCGATCAGGCCGCCCTCAACCGCGTCGCGCTCGGCACGCAGACCGTGGACGTCTGGAAGGACGCTCGCGAGCTCGGCACCGCGGCCGGCGAGGCTGCCATCGCGCTCTGCGCAGATCCGGATGTCGCGGCAGTCCCCGACACGGCGGACTTCACGACGCCGGGTGGCAACACCGTCAAGTCCCAGCTCCTGACGCCGCAGCCCATCCTGAAGGACAACCTGAACGTCGTCGTCGACGCGGGATGGATCACCAAGGATGCGCTCTGCCAGGGCGTGACCGACACCTCGGTCGCTGCCTGCCAGTAGGCCTCGACCACCCTACGTGCCACCTGCGCCCTGTGCCCGCGGTCCCGCCGCGGCACAGGGCGCGACCCTATCCCGTGTCGTCTAGCGAGGCGTCGAGATGACCGAGGCTACCGCCGTCCAGGGCACGACCGTGACGCGTGAACCGCCGCGTCGATCCGCGCGATCGGCGCTCCAGGCGCTCGAGGTGGACACCCGTCTGCTCGGGATGGTCCTCGCCCTGGTCGTCATCTGGATCGGGTTCAACATCCTCTCGGGTGGTCTCTTCCTGACGTCGCGCAACCTCTGGAACCTCTCGGTCCAGAGTGCCTCGGTCGCGATCATGGCGACCGGCATGGTCCTCATCATCGTGTCCCGCAATATCGACCTGTCCGTCGGCTCGATCCTGGGCCTCACCGGGATGACGATGGCGATGCTCCAGGCTGAATGGATCCCCAGGACCTTCGGGCTCGGGTTCGAGCAGCCCTACACCTGGATCGTCGCGCTGGCCGCCGGCATCGCGCTGGGCGCCCTCGTCGGCGGGATCCAGGGCTTCGTCATCGCGTACATCGGCGTGCCCTCCTTCATCGTCACGCTGGGTGGCCTGCTCGTCTGGCGGGGCCTCGCGTTCCAGCTTGCCCAGGGCCAGACGATCGCCCCGATGGACACCACCTTCGCGCTGCTCGGAGGTGGGCCCAAGGGCTCCCTCGGGGAGGCGCTCAGCTGGCTCGTGGCCGGCATCGCCATCGCCTTCGTCCTCTACAGCCTGTGGGCCGGCCGTCGCCGGCGACGGCGCTACGGGTTCCCACTTCGTCCGATGTGGGCAGAGGTGATGCTGGCGGTCTTCGGCTGTGTCGCGGCGCTCGGCGCGGTCTGGGTGGCGAACAGCTATCCCTGGCCGTCCAACCTCGCGACGGAGTACGCGGTCGCCAACGGGATCACCGAGCCCGAGGGTGGCCTGATCATCCCGACCGGCATCGCGATGCCGGTCATCATCGCCATCGGGACCGCGGTGGTCATCACGTTCCTGGCGACCCGTCGACGCTTCGGCCGGTACGTCTTCTCGATCGGTGGCAACCCCGACGCGGCTGAGCTGGCCGGTATCAACACGCGACGCACGATCATGGGGACCTTCGTGCTGATGGGCATGCTCGCGGCGATCTCGGCTGCCGTCTTGTCGGCTCGGCTCAACGCCGCGACCGTCGGCCTCGGGACGCAGAGCGAGCTGTACGTCATCGCGGCCGCCGTCATCGGCGGCACGTCCTTCGCCGGCGGTATCGGGACCATCCCGGGCGCCGTGCTCGGCGCGGTGATCATGCAGTCGCTCCAGTCCGGCATGGTCCTGTTGAAGGTCGATTCCCCCGTGCAGGACATCGTCGTCGGCCTCGTCCTCGTGACGGCCGTCGGCCTGGACACCTACATCCGCCGTCGCACGGCTTGAGCGAGCGGAGGACCCGACCATGACCATCCCCGATCTCCCGCCCGAGCCCGCGCCGTCCGTCCCCGGCAGCGTGCCGGTGACCACCCCGGCCGTGCCTGCGCCACCGGCCAGCGGCACGGCGGACGCACGGCCCACCGCCACGCCGGCGCCTGACCGCCGGCCGCTCGTCGAGATGCGCGACATCCGAGTCGCGTTCGGCGGGGTCCATGCCGTGGACGGCGTGAGCGTCAGCCTCTATCCGGGAGAGGTCGTCGGCCTCGTCGGCGGCAACGGTGCCGGCAAATCGACCCTGATGCGCGTCTTGTCCGGCGCCCATCCGGCCGATTCCGGTCAGATCCTCGTGGACGGCCAGCCGGCGAGCATCGGCAACCCGCGCGACGCCAAGGCGCTCGGTATCGAGACGATCTACCAGACGCTCGCGCTCGCGGACAACGTGGACGCTGCGGCCAACGTGTTCCTCGGCCGCGAGATCCGGACCCGTCTCGGGAACCTCGACGATGCCGCCATGGAGGCCGCGACGCGGAACGTCATCGGCCGGCTCAATCCGCGTTTCAAGAACTTCAAGACACCGGTGAAGTCCCTGTCCGGTGGGCAGCGCCAGTCGATCGCGATCGCCCGCGCGATCCACTTCAATGCCAAGGTCCTGATCATGGACGAGCCGACCGCGGCGCTCGGCCCGGCCGAGACGACCCAGGTGCGTGAGCTCACGGCGCAACTGAAGGAGGAGGGCCTGGGCATCTTCCTGATCAGCCACGACATCCACGACGTCTTCGACCTGGCCGACCGGATCACCGTGATGCTCCAGGGCAAGCTCGTCGGGACCGTCGACAAGGACCGCGTCACCAAGGACGAGGTCCTGGGGATGATCATCATGGGCAAGAAGCCCGGTGAGCTCGGCGAGCAGGAGCTGGCCGAGCTGCACTCGTAGGGGGCGGCGTCACCCCATCCGGTGGAACGTCGGAGCGAGTGCCGGGTACAGCTCCCGATACCTCCCGTGCGCCTCCGCATACGGCCCCGCGTCCGAACCGGGCGCCGCGACCGGGGTGACCCGGACCAGCGTGTCCGTGGCGGCCTCGACGTCCTCGAACCAGCCCGCCCCGACGGCGGCCAGGAGCGCCGCGCCGGCGGCCGCGCCTTCGGCGGTCGAGACGGTCGCGATCTCCGCGCCCAGGACGTCGGCGAGGATCTGACGCCAGACCGGGCTGGCGGTCCCGCCGCCACTGGCCCGGACCTGGGCGGGGACAGGCATCCCGGCCGCAAGCATCTGGTCGAGCCCGTCGCGCAGCCCGAACGCCACCCCCTCCAGCACGGCCCGCGTCATGTGCCGCCGGTCATGCCCGATCGTCAGGCCGACGAACGCACCACGTGCCAGGGGATCGGGATGTGGGCTGCGCTCCCCGGTGAGATAGGGGAGGAACAACAGCCCGTCACTGCCGGCCGGCACGTCGCCCGCCGACGCGGCCAGTGCCCCGTAGTCCTCGCCCGGCGCGAGCGCATCCCGGAACCAGCGCAGCGAGCCGGCGGCCGAGAGCATCACGGTCATGAGGTGCCACCGCCCCGGCACGGCGTGGCAGAACGCGTGGACCTGACCGCGCGGATCGCGGATGGGGGTATCGGTCGTCGCGAACACCACGCCCGACGTGCCGAGGGACAGGGCCACGACCCCTGGCCGCACGGCGCCGACTCCCACGGCGTTCGCCGCCTGGTCGCCACCCCCGGCCACGACCGGTGTGCCCGCACGCAACCCGGTCAGCGATGCCGCTTCGGCCGTGACCATGCCCGTGACCGCCGGTCCTTCGAAGGTCCGCGGCATCCACGCCGGGTCGATCCGCAGCGCTTCGAGCACCTCCGCCGACCAATCGCGTGCCGTGAGGTCGAACAGCGCGGTGCCCGACCCATCGGCCTTGTCGAGCGCGTACTCGCCGGTCAGGCGCAGTCGAACGTAGTCCTTGGGCAGCACGACGTGCGCGACGCGCGACCAGATCTCGGGCTCGTGATCGCGCACCCACACGAGCTTCGGTGCCGTGAATCCGGTCAGCGCGTCGTTGCCGGTGATCTCCACCAGTCGCTCGACGCCGCCCATCGCCGCCCGGATCTCGTCGCATGCCTCCTGGGTCCGCTGGTCGTTCCAGAGGATCGCCGGGCGCAGGACCGCGTCGGACGCGTCGAGCAGCACGAGCCCGTGCATCTGGCCGGTCAGCCCGATCGCGGCCACATCCGCCCCGGGCACGCCGCTCGCGGACAGGACCTGCCCGATCGCCCGGATCGCGCCATCCCACCACAGGTCGGGCGACTGCTCGGACCAGCGCGGCTGCGGCGTCTCGAATCCGTACTCGACCGCGCCGACGGCCACGACGGCGCCGGCCTCGTCGAGGAGGACCGCCTTGGTGGCGGTCGTCGACGCGTCGATCCCGATGACGTATGCCATCGGGCTCAGCGGTCGACGGCCCAGATGCGCTGGTTGACGAGGTTCTCAAGCTGCTCCTGCGAGCCCGACACCGGCGCCGGGTCGATCTCGCCGGCGGCGACCTTCGCCTCGAGCGTCTCGAGCGTCTCGTCGCCCGCGATGATCCGCGCCCCGAGCCCCTCCGACCAGCCTGCGTAGCGCTGCTCCACGAGCGACGACAGGGTCCGCTGCTCGAGCAGGTCGGCGGCGACCAGGAGGGCTCGCGCGAGCGTATCGATGCCGCCGATGTGGGCAAGCAGCAGGTCGTTTCGATCGATGCTCTGGCGGCGAAGCTTCGCGTCGAAGTTGAAGCCGCCCGAGGTGAAGCCTCCGCCCTTGAGGATCTCGTACAGCGGCAGCGCGAGGTCCTCGACGGAGTTCGGGAACTGGTCGGTATCCCAGCCGTTCTGCGGGTCCCCCCGGTTGGCGTCGATGCTGCCCATGATCCCGTGCGCGACCGCGTAGGCGACCTCGTGGTGGAACGAGTGGCCCGCCAGCGTGGCGTGGTTGGCCTCGATGTTCAGCTGGTATTCACCTTCGAGCCCGTTGCGGACGAGGAACCCATGGATCGTGGCCGAGTCGTAGTCGTATTGGTGCTTCGTGGGCTCCATCGGCTTGGGCTCGATCAGGAGCGCGCCCGTGAAGCCGATCTTGTGCTTGTGATCGGCGACGAGGTGCAGGAAGCGCGCCAGCTGATCGCCTTCGCGCTTGAGGTCGGTATTGAGGAGGGTGTCGTAGCCCTCTCGGCCGCCCCACAACACGTAGTTCTCGCCGCCCAGGCGGAGCGTGATCTCCAGCACGTTCTTGACCTGCGCGGCGGCGTAGGCGAAGACCTCCGGGTCCGGGTTGGTCGCCGCGCCGCCCGCGTACCGCGGATGGGTGAACAGGTTCGCGGTGCCCCACAGCAGCTGGGTGCCCGTGCGCTCCTGGTAGCCCAGCGCATCGTCGGCGAGCGCATCGAGGTTCGAGCGGAACTCGGCGAAGCTCTTCCCATCCGGCGCGACGTCGCGGTCGTGGAAGCAGTAGTAGGGGACATCGAGGTCCTGCAGGAACTCGAAGGCGACCGCCATCTTCGTCCGGGCGGCGTCCATCGGATCCTCGCCGATCGCCAGCCACGGCCGGTCCATCGTCCCGGCACCGAACATGTCGGTCCCGGGCCACGCGAACGAGTGCCAGAGGCAGACGCCGATGCGGAGATGCTCCGCCATCCGTCGCCCAAGGACCTGCCGGTCCTTGTCGTAGACCTTGTACGCGAGTGGGTTCGAGGACCCGAGGCCCTCGAAGCGGATCGGCTCGGTCACATCGCTGAAGAACGCCCCGCCCACGCGGTCCCTCCTTGGTGCTGCTGCGGCCGACGGCGGGATGAAGCCGTGCGATGCCGTGATGGACTACGCGGGTCAGCCTAGCATCGATATTTGTGCAAGAGGGGAACAAACATGCCCCGCGGCCGGATCCCGTTCTCGGGGGCATGATGTCCCCATGACCCTTGGGATGTGCCGGCTTGCGGGACGCTGCGCCGCACTCGTGCTCCTCCTGGCGCAGTTCGGCAGTGGTTCGGCCGGCGCGGTCGCCGCGGCCGAGTTCGATGCCGCAGCAGCGGCGCCCTCGTCGGCTCCGTCGGCGGCGGACTGGGACGGGTCGATCGACCTCTACCGGCGCGGCGCATTCACCACCCAGAAGACCTGGCAGTGGTGCACGGCCGCCGGCGTCCAGATCGTGCGCAACCTCGTCGAGCGAGACGACGACCACAGCCGCCGTTCGCAGGCTCGCTACAACGCCTGGATGCGCGACCACAACCGCTACGACCTGCCGGCCTCGGCTGGCGTGGATCCCACCGGTTGGACCGCGGGCCTGCGCCACTTCGTGGACGATCGATACCGGCTCGTCGCCAGTCGATCGTTCGGTGCAGCCGTCCGGTCCGCGGTGACCAATCTGCGACGGACGAATCTCCCGGTCGCACTCACGGTCGCCCACGGCGGGCACGGCTGGATCCTGACCGGATTCAGTGCCACGGCCGACCCACTGGTGACCGACGATTTCGAGGTCACGACCGTCCGCGTCGTTGGTCCGTTGTACGGACGACAGAGCCGCGACGGCTACGACATGCCGCCGAACACGGAGCTCACGGTCCGTGCGCTGCGCCGCTTCCTCACGGCCTGGCGGTACGAGCCGCTGCCCATGGTCTGGGATGGTCGCTTCGTGACCATCCAGCCGGTCGCCGAAGAGCCGGTCGAGGCGGTCCCACCGGCACGTCCGGTCAGTGGCCCGCTGTGGCTCGTCGCCTCAGCCCGGTCGAGCGGGCACCGCTGACCGACGGCCTCCCGGACAGCACTGATATGGAGCCGATAGTCAGTCGCCCGGTCGGCTCGTCCGGACGTGGCGAGCGCGGGCCGAGCATCGTGGCCCGCTTCAGGAAGGAGAACCCTCTTGACCCAGGCTTCGATCGATCGCACCAGGCCCAGCCTGGTCGACCCGCGGGATGCGTACGCCCGTCCCCCCTTCCCACGACGTGAGGACCGCTCCAACGGCGACGTCGATGCCATCGAGCCACGGCCCGACCATGGGGAGGACGGGTACGTCGGCTCCGGGCGGCTCACCGGCCGGCGCGCGCTGATCACCGGGGCGGACAGCGGCATCGGGCGGGCGGTCGCCATCGCGTTCGCCCGGGAAGGTGCCGATGTCGTCATCTCGTACCTGCATGAAGAGGACGATGCAGCGGACACGATCGCGATGATCCAAGGCGCCGGTCGACGCGGGCTCGCGATCGGCGGGGACATCAGCGACGAAGCGCACTGCGGGACCCTCATCGAGCGCACCGTCGATGAGCTGGGCGGCCTCGACATCCTCGTCAACGATGCCGCGACGCAGACCCCGCGCGACCGCATCGAGGATGTCCCGACCGAAGAGTGGGAGCGCATCCTGCGGGTCAACCTCACCGCGCCATTCTGGCTGTGCCGGGCCGCCGCGCCCGTGATGCCGGCCGGTAGCTCGATCATCAACGTCGCCTCGATCCAGGCGGCGCAACCGTCCCCCAACCTGTTGGCCTACGCGACGACCAAAGGCGGCCTCGTGACCTTCTCGAAGGCCCTGTCGGAGATGCTCGGTCCACGAGGGATCCGGGTGAATGTCGTGGCTCCGGGTCCCGTCCTGACGCCCCTCGTGGCGACGACCACGGACCCCGACGAGCTCATGCACTTCGGCGAGGGCGGCCCGCTGGGACGTCCGGCCCAACCGGCAGAGTTGGCCGGCGCGTTCGTCTACCTGGCCTCGCCGGAGGCGAGCTACGTGACCGGCGCGGTCGTCCCGGTGACCGGCGGCTCGTTCTACGCATGACGGATCGCGGCCTCGCGGCTCCGCTGACGACGGCGGCGCGAGCGGTGTCGAGCATGACCGCGCTCCGGGCCAAACCGTTCGCCGGATCGGCGGCCTCGACCGGGCCGGACAAGCCGGGCCTCCGTGCCGACGAGTTCGTTACCACCAACGGCAATCGTTGGAGCGCTCCCGGTGAGCCCACCATCTACCTCGGATCGGACCCTGGCGTGGCGATCGCCGAGCAGGGCCGCCATTGGGCGGAACGCGGCTCCACCGTCGCGCTCTGGACGGTCGAGGTGCGATTGCAAGCCGTGGTCGACCTCCGAGATGCGGAGACCCGGACGGTGCTTTGGATCCCAGAGGAGCCGACCTGGGTGCTGGATCGCGATCGCTGTCTGGAGCTGGCTCGCACGGTCCGCCGACAAGGCGGGTTCGATGGTCTGCTGGCGCCCTCGGCCGCCTTCCTCGACGATCCGTCACGCCACAACATCGTGGTCTTCGTCGATCGGCTCGCGCCCTCGCTCGAGTCGACGATCTCCGTCGTTGGCGCCAGTCACGCGCTTCGGGTGCCGACGGAACGCTGATCGGAGAGGTTCACGGGGGCTGTCACGCCGATGCGATGGCTCCCGACCAGAGCCTCCGCTTGTCGGCAACGTGCGGTCCGCTACTGTCCGGTCGGGTGATGTCGGAGCGCTCGCCGTGGGCGTCCGACATCGACGTGGACGGGGTCCCCTCGCACTGGCCTGAGGCCTGACCCCGATGTCGGCAGGTGCCGCGCATCTGGCCATCCGACATCCCGCGGCGTGACGCGGTGGAGCCACTGCCCTCGGTCGGAGTGAGACGACTGGAGGTGTGGGATGCCTCGTGCATCATCGGTTGACGCGCCGTCCGCCGGCGCCAGCCGGGAACAGATCACTCGTTCGATCCCGTCAGGGCAGTCCTCCGGGTATCGGGTACCGCGGCGCGACCCTTCGATGCGCGCGTCGGGCACCGACCTGTGTCGAGGCTGCGGAGGACCGCTTCGCCCGGCCGACATGGTCCGGGCGGTGACCCGTGAGCGGGTCTCCGCGGCTCGGCCTGACGACCATCGTCCGCGCTGGGGGTATGCCCACCCGGGCCACGAGCCGGCTGGCTATCGCCTGACGGGGCGCGGCACCCTGGCCGACCTCGAGAACGAGCGTCGGGCACAGACCGGCGAGCCGTTCGTCCCTGTCGGCCGCACCGGCGGGCGAGAACGTGACCCGCAGACCGGTAGATTCCGGCGTCGCTCGTTGCAGTCGAACGGCTGACCCGGCGAGGTCTGCCGGCCCTCACCGCGCCGGATGTCGCGGCGATGTAATACGCCGATCATGGCCACGCGTCGGCGACCGCGGTGCTCGTCCCCATCATCGATGCCGTGCCCCCGCGACCACGCGTCAGGGCGTCGATGTCTCGCAGAGGATCACGATGGACGACCTTCAGCTGCGTGAACTCCTGTACCAGGCGCTCGAGACCGAGGTCGGTGGGCAGCTCGTCTATGAAGCGGCCATCCGATGCGCCGTCGATGATGACCTCAAGGAGGAGTGGGGCAAGTACCTCGCCGAGACCCGCAACCACGAGGCCATCCTTCGAGAGACCTTCGAACGGATCCAGCTTGATCCATCGACGGAGACCCCGGGCCGGGCCGTCGTCCGTTTCAAGGGTCAGGCGCTGGTGCAGGCCATGGAGATGGCCCTGTCGGAGGGCGGACCGGCGGCGGCGCAGCTCGTGGCAGCCGAGAGCGTCGTCGAAGCCGAGACGAAGGACCACCAGAACTGGGAGCTGATCGGCGCGGCCGCGGGCCGACTCGATGGCGAGCTCGCGGCCGCCCTGACGGACGCGTACGCGAAGGTCGAGGAGGAAGAGGACCAGCACCTGTACCACACGATGGGCTGGGCTCGCGAGCTGTGGTTCCAGGCGCTCGGGATGCCTGCGGTCCTGCCCCCACCGGAAGAGGTCAAGCAGGTCACCTCGGCCATCGCCGCGGCGCGCGCGAAGGGCGCTCGAGACGCGATGTTGGACGAGGAGCTGCAGGTCCCCCCGTCCGCGCTGCCCTGATCACCGACCGCTCACGCCACCCCTAGCCGACCAGGAGCTTCGACATGCCCAAGCGCCCGAGTGCACCCAAACCGCCCCGACGTGCGCCACGGCCCGCGGGGAACCCGAAGCAGGAGCAGCTCCGGGAGGTCACACGCGATTCCCGGGACGCGAACCTCGCGACCAACCAGGGCCTCCTGATCAACGACGACCAGAACACCCTCAAGGCAGGTGATCGGGGTCCCTCCCTCATCGAGGACTTCCACTTCCGCGAGAAGATCACCCACTTCGATCATGAGCGCATCCCGGAGCGCGTCGTGCATGCCCGCGGGTCGGCGGCCCACGGATTCTTCCGGGTCTACGAATCGCTCGAGGACATCACCCGCGCCGGCTTCCTCACGGATCCTGCTCGCCGGACCCCGGTCTTCGTTCGCTTCTCCACCGTGGTGGGCTCACGCGGCTCCACCGACCTCGCACGGGACGTGCGCGGCTTCGCCGTCAAGTTCTACACGGACGAGGGCAACTTCGATCTGGTCGGCAACAACATGCCGGTGTTCTTCATCCAGGACGCACTCAAGTTCCCGGACCTCATCCATGCCGTGAAGCCGGAGCCGCACAACGAGATCCCCCAGGCGGCCTCGGCCCACGACACCTTCTGGGACTTCATCTCCCTGATGCCCGAATCGACGCACATGATCATGTGGCTGATGTCGGATCGGGCGATCCCGCGAAGCTACCGGATGATGGAGGGCTTCGGCGTCCACACGTTCCGGTTGGTCGACGCGGCTGGTGTGTCGCGCTTCGTGAAGTTCCACTGGAAGCCGCTCCTCGGCCTGCATAGCGTCGCGTGGGATGAGGCCCAGAAGATCTCCGGGAAGGATCCCGACTTCCATCGACGGGATCTGTGGGAGGCGATCGAGCGTGGCGCCTTCCCGGAATACGAGCTTGGACTGCAGATCGTCGAGGAGAAGGACGAGTTCGCATTCGGCTTCGACCTTCTCGATCCGACCAAGATCATCCCCGAGGAGCTCGTCCCGGTCCGACGGGTCGGCAAGCTCACGTTGGACCGGAATCCCGACAACTTCTTCGCGGAGACCGAACAGGCCGCGTTCCACATCGGCCATGTCGTGCCCGGGATCGACTTCAGCAACGACCCGCTGTTGCAGGGACGCCTCTTCTCCTACACCGACACGCAGCTGCTTCGGTTGGGCGGGCCGAACTTCCACGAGATCCCGATCAACCGACCGATCGCGCCCAACGCGAATCACCAGCGCGACGGCTTCCACCGGCAGGCGATCGACCCGGGTCGTGTCAGCTATCAACCCAACTCGTTGGGCGACGATGAGCCCCGTCAGGCGAACGAGGCGGCCGGCGGCTACGTCACCTACCCCGAGCCCGTGGCCGGGACGAAGGTCCGTGCCCGCGGCGCGAGCTTCTTCGACCACTACAGCCAGGCGCGGATGTTCTACCGAAGCCAGTCCAAGCCCGAGCAGCAACACCTGATCAAGGCGTTCCGATTCGAGCTGGGGCGAGTCACGACCCCCGCGGTTCGCGAGCGCATGGTCATGCACCTGACCCAGGTCGACGCGACCCTGGCCACCCTCGTGGCCAAGGGCCTGGGCATCGAACTCCCTGCCGATCCCGTCCCGCCGCCGAATCGCAGCGTGCCCGCCGACGGCGACCCGGCCGCGTTCCAGCACGTCGACCTGGCCGACCGCGAAGCGGTCTCGCCGGCGTTGAGCATGACCAGCACCCTGCCCGCGCCGATCGCCTCCCGTCGCGTCGCGGTTCTGGTGACCGATGGCTTCGACGCAACGGGCGTGGCAGCCCTGTCCAAGGCGCTCGCGTCCCAGGGAGCGACGACGCACCTCATCGGCCCGGTGGTGGGCACCATTCGCTCCGATTCCGGCGAGGCGATGGAGCTGAAGTACTCGGTCCTCACCACGTCATCGGTGGTGTTCGACGCGGTCTTCGTCGCCGGTGGCCCGGCGGCCGCGCAATGGACGTCGGAAGCGGACGCCATCGACTTCGTCCGTGACGCCTTCAAGCACTGCAAGACGATCGGGGCAAGCGGGGAAGGGATCGAGTTGTTGCGGGCCTCGGCGGTACCGGTCGGGGCGGCCGACTCCCCGGACCCCGCGGACGATGCAACGATCGTCACCGAGCGGATGACCCGGGCCGCGGCCATCCGCTTCCGGGACAGTCTGGCGATGCATCGCCTCTGGACCCGGGAGCCCGAGCTGCATCTCCCCTTGTAGGTCGACCCCGCGGTTCAGCTGCCGAGGGCAGCCCGGATCTGGTCCAGCATCGAGGTCTCGACCGGGGCGACGCCGCCGCCCTTCGCCTCGGCCACCGCCTGCGCGACGCCGAGTACGAGCTGGCGGTAGCCGTCGACCTCGTCCGGTGCCTTGGCGGTCAGCGCCGCGAGCGCGGCACCGAGCGCGGCGATCGTCCCGTCTCGCAGCTTGTCGGGCGACGTTCCCAGGCCGAAGCCGGTGCCGTGGGTCTTCGCCAGCTCGCGGATCAGCTCGCTGGGGCCCGCCACCTGTTGTCCCTGGAGGAACTTCGCCATCGCTCCGACCTCACCGAACGAATCGGTGAAGTCGCGATCCGACAACGACACGAGCATCGCGCTGCCCGTGATGCCCTTTTGCAGGGCATCCCATTCCGTCTCGGTGAAGTCGGCCTTGGTCGCCATCTCGTGCGGGCCTCCGGGTCCAGTGGGCGTGGATCAGGCGTTGAGCGATTCCTTGGCTGCCGCCGCCTCGCGGTCGATCTCGGCCGCGATCTGCTGGTTGACCGCCTTGGTCACGATCTGATCGGCCTTGGCCATCGCCTTCTCGATCTCGACGACCGCGGTGTCCTCGACCAGGGCGATGACACCCGAGGTATTCGGACCCATGACGCCTTCCAGCTCCTGGGCCAGGCCGGCCCGATGAGCCTCGTTGCGGACCTTTCCGATCCCGGCACCGAGCGTCCCGGCACCGATGGCACCCGCGAGCACGGACGGCGGGAAGAGCAGGCCGAGCGCGACGCCACCGACGACGCCCCACTTGAGACCCGTCTTGGTGCTGTGGTCGGTGACCTTGCCGACGTGGACCTTGCCCTCGGCATCGCAGCTCGCGACGACGACGCCGTCGATGCGAAGCGAGCTGGTGCGCTCGACCTCGACGAGCTGCCGATAGGTCGACTCGGCGTCGGTCGTGTTCGAGAAGACGCCGACGATCACGGCGTAGGCGCCATCGGTCACCAGGCCGATCATGGCATCCGGCTGGCCGCTCGCGGCTGTCGCGTCCTTGGTGGTCTCGGGCGTGGTCTGGTCGGTCATGGTTGCGTCCTCCCGGGTGCGGCCACGGGACGGGGTCAGTCCTGCGCGGCCGGATGGCTCGACGACCACGCTACCACTCCGAGCCATGGCGTATCGCGTCGGCCCGACGACCGCGTCGGGTACCATCGCCGACGCGCCGCCCGACCCGTCATGGCGGCCTGCCCGAATGAGGCCGACTGATGCAGCAGCGCTCCCAGGTCTTGACCGTCGCGATCATCGCAGCCGTCGCGATCGGCGGCATCGCCTTCTTCGCGCTTGTGAATCGTGGACCCGACACCGGCGCCCTGACGGGCAGGACCTGGCAGTTGGCCGCGATCACGGGTCAGACCCCGGCGTTCCAGGGTGTCTTTCCGCCCGAGGAGCGGACGCGCTACACGATCGAGTTCGGCGCGGACGGGACCTTGGCCGCCAAGGCCGACTGCAACGCCGTCGCCGGGACCTACGAGCTGAGCGGTGACGACGGCATGAGCATCACCCTCGGTGCGAGCACGCTCGTGGCCTGCCCGGACGGGTCGTACGGCACGATCTTCGCCCACGAGCTTGCGAACGTGACCACCTGGGCGGTCGCCAGCGCAGAGCTCACGCTGACCACGACGGACGGCGGGACCGGCACGTTCGTGGAGCGCTCCGAGATCGCCGTCGTCCCGAGCCCTTCGGCATCGGCGAACGACAGCCCGTCGCCGTCGCCCAGCCCGACGCCTTCCCCGTCGCCCAGCCCGACCCCGACGCCAAGCCCGACCCCTTCACCGACGCCCGAGCCGACGGCAACCCCGACGGCCACGGCCGCGCCGACCGAGGCACCCACGGCTGCGCCGAGCGACGCCCCCACGGAAGCGCCGACCGACGCCCCCACGGAGGCTCCGACCGAGGCGCCCACGGAGGCACCGACGGCGTCCCCGGCGCCGACGCCGACCCCAGCGCCGACGCCCGCACCGACCGCGTCGCCACCGACCGGGGGCGAGGAGCTGGTCGACACGAACTGGCAGCTCGCCGACATCACGACCCGCGACCCCGTGCATCAGGGCGTCATCCCGGTGGAAGAGCGATCGAAGTACACCCTGTCGTTCGCGGCCGATGGGCGATTCAGCGCCATCGCCGACTGCAACACGATCGGCGGCACGTGGACGGCGACCGCGGAGGGCGGCCTGACGCTCGCCATCGGGCCGTCATCGATCGTCGTCTGCGGGGACGGCTCCCACGGCGACCTGTACGTGCTGGCGCTCTCGAATACCGCGAGCTACGTGGTCGCGACAGGCGGCCTGACGATCACCCTCGCCGACGACGGCACGCTGGGGTACGAGCCGATCCCCTGACCGACGCGCTGGGTCGGGATCGCCCGCCCTGCCTTAACCCGTCCGGCCGAGGGCGAGCATCCGCTTGCGCGCCTCGGGCGGGAGCTTTTCGATCGCATTCCGCAGAGTCGACCGAGGCATCGTCGCAGCATGCGTTTGCAGGAAGGCGGCGAGCCGTCCCGGGTCGTGATCGCCGGCGTTCCGGAGCGCCCAGCCGACCGCCTTGCGGACGAGCTCGTGATCGTCATCGAGCAGGCGCTCGGCGATCCGGTACGTGTCGTCGAGCTCGCCCCGGCGGATGAAGGCGAAGGTCGCCGTGATGGCGGACCGCCTTCGCCACGGGTCATCGGACCCGGCGAGCTCGTCGAGCGAGTCCCGCGGCCGCTCGACGAGCGAGCGACCGAGGACGTCCCAGGCGCCCAGGTCGACGAGATCCCAGTCATCGATGCGGTCGTGTCGGCGGAGGTAGAGCGCGGCGAGGGCCTGCAGCCGCTCGTCCGTCGTGCCGCGCGCCTTGGCCTGCTCGGCCATGATCCGCACGCCCCCGGCCCGGACTTCATGCGCGTCGTGCTCGAGCAGCCGCTCGATCTGGTCGAGGTCCATCGTCGCAACGTCGCGCGCGGCTGCGAACACCGCGCCCATCCGGACGCCGATGAACTCGTGGTGGCGCTCCGGGAAGTAGCGCTGGTACTTCACGCGCTCGGTCTCGGACGCTTCGCCCTCGAGTCGTGCGATGAACGCGTCCGCGCTGACGTCGGTCGGGTGGGCAGGCATTCGCCCTCCGGGAGAGGTGTGATGTCAGTGCCGGGAGCAGCTCCGGCCGACATTCTGGGGTGACACGGCGTTCTGTCGCTCGGCGCCACCGGCGATGGCCCTCGTCGGTGGCTTTGCAAGGCACCCGCAAGACCGAACACCGGCGATCCTCGATAGACTGTCTCCTCCAGGGACCCGGGGGTGGCTCGCGGACCGCGCACCATCGTCCCATCCACCTGGTCCGATCGCTGTCACACGCGACGCGTGGCCGACGGCCCCAGGCGGACCAGACGCATCGCTGGGAGGAATCTGCTTTGCGCCTGCCCCGTTTCCGCTTGGCCCTGGCCGCCGGCATGATCGCGACCATCGCGTTCGCCGGGTCGGCAAGCGCCATCGTCCAAGGCGAGCCGGATGCCTACGAGCATCCGCACGTGGGTCAGCTGTTCTTCTTCGACCCGACCTACCCTGATCCCAGGTTCGACGAGCCGGGCGGCTGGTTCAACTGCACCGGCACCTTGATCAACTCCCGCGTCGTCCTCACCGCGGGTCACTGCACCTACGGCACCGGGCTCGATGGCGAGCCCACCATCGACGCCGGCGGCATCGGTGGGAACGACGTGTGGGTGACGTTCCGCGAGGACGTTCGCCCGTTCTACGACCTGCTCCCGCCGAGCCTGTCGTTCGGCCGAGACGGCCAGGACGAGCGATATGACGCATGGACGGCGCTGCTCAACGACCCCGACAACGGCTGGGTCCGCGGCACGTCCTACTCGCACCCGGAGTACAACGACAGCGCCTTCTACCTCCATGACGTGGGCGTGGTGATCCTCGACGAGCCGGTCGAGATCGGTGACGAGTTCGACGAGGGCCATCCCATCACGACGTACGGCCAGCTGCCGACGATCGACTACCTGGATCGCTACGACGACTCGAAGCTCCGCCGCACGGCTCGGTTCCAGCCGGTGGGCTACGGGATCGAGGTCTCCCGCGGCTACGGCCAGACCGGTGGCGATCGTCGTCTCAAGGCGACCTCGAAGCTCGTGAACATCAAGGGCGCGCTCGGGATCAAGGACGACATCGCCGTCGCGTTCTCGAACAACAACGGCCAGGGAAAGACCGGTGGCACCTGCAACGGTGACTCGGGCGGACCCGTCTTCGACCTCCAGGACGCGGGTCAGAACCTGATCGTGGCGGTCACATCGTTCGGCGTCAGCAATGCCTGCCGCGGCATCGACGGCGCCTATCGGATCGACCAGGCCGACGACCTCGACTGGCTCGTGCCGATCCAGGCGGCCAACGACTACGACGGGGAGGCGCACGAGGACTAGCCTCCGGCGTCTCCCGCCGGGCGCGCCCCGCGCCCGCACCGTCTCGCCGCTCCGACCGCCGTCCGGGTTCCCTGGGCGGCGGTCTTGCGTGTTGCTACGCGGATCCCCGCCAGCTGTTCGACGGCCCTGACGCGCACAGGCAGGGCCAGCCGTCGATGAGGAAGGGGTTGGAGCGGGAGACGGGATTCGAACCCGCGACATTCTGCTTGGGAAGCAGACACTCTGCCAGCTGAGTTACTCCCGCTTGGGAGGACGCCAGTGTACCGACCGATCGTCCGCCTTGCCACCGGCGATGGCGCCGCCCGGCTCGTGATCCGCGACCATGGACCTCGGCGTTCTTCTCCATCGTGAGCGCCCGATGTGGCTACGCCCTGTCGCTGGCGCGCACCTCAGCGCGGCGACTGCGGCAAGGCCACGACGATCTCGATGGGCCGGGCCTTTGCGCAGCGTCGATCTGACCGAGTGGCATACCTGCAAGCCCTCTGTGATGGCCAGCCGGTGGCGAACCGTGTGGGCGAGTGGCGACCGCGATGACCATCGGCTGGCCGAGCACTCGCCCTTCGGAGCGACACTGATGCCGACGCCGATCAGTCCTCCGCCGGTCCGGGAGTACCGTCCCGAGTTCCTGCCCGCCTACATCGCCAACGGGGTGATCGGCCTGCGCTGCCCGAGGATCCCCTTCCGCGACGGGGTGTGCATGGTGAACGGGCTGGCGGGTCTGGACATCAGCGACGGCCTGGAAGGGTTCGCTCGGGCACCGTTCCCCCTCGCGGCGGACATCTCGCTCGACGGCGTCCGGCTCTCGCGGGCCGAGGAGCGCGTGCGCTTCGTGGAACAGCGATACGACTTCGCTCGCGCGCAGCTGACCACGACGCTCGACTACCGGATCGGCGATGCGACGGCCCGACTCGAGGTCGTGCAGTGGTGCAGCCACGTCCTTCCCACGATGGCCATGCAGGAGATCCGCGTGACGGTCGACCAGGCCGCGGACGTCACCATCGTGGTCGGCGTCGACCCGACTGGGGTGGTGGGTCGAGGCGACTACCCCGAACAACCGCGCGGCAAGGCGTCCGGGACCGAGCCGGACGGCCTGCTCACCTGGACGACCAATGGGGAGATCAGCAGTTGCGGGATGGCCTATGGCTCGGAGTTCCTCGGGACGGCCGATGTGCAGCGGAGCACCACCAAGGCCGACGAGCTCGGGATGCTGGCAACGTCATGGTCCTTCCGGGCTCGCGCGGATCGGCCGTACCGCGTCCGCCAGATGACGTCGATCGTCCCGCAGGTTGCCCACCCGTACGCGGTCGACCACGCGGCACGATCGCTTGCCCTGGCCACCGCTCGTGGCTGGGACCGCATGGTCGACGAGCATGCCGCCGCGTGGGCGGAGCTGTGGCGCGGACGGATCGTCATCGACGGGGCGGACGAACGATGGCAGGCCATCACCGACGCGAGCGTGTTCTACCTGCTCACCTCGGTCCATCCCGCGGCGGTCGCCAGCACGTCGCTGTTCGGGTTGGCGTATTGGCCGAACTACCACTACTACCGCGGGCACGTGATGTGGGACATCGAGACCTTCGCGGTGCCCCCATTGCTCCTGCTCGATCCACGCTCGGCCGAGTCGATCCTCGAGTACCGCGCCAGGCACCTGGACGTCGCGCGACTGAATGCGCGTCTGAACGGCTGGCAGGGCGCCATGTACCCGTGGGAGAGCTGCCCACTGCATGGTGAGGAGGTCACACCCGGTGCATCGGCGCCGACCAAGGGCCACGCCACGATCGACGTCGGTCTGGCCTTCGCCGGATTCGTGCACGCCACCGGTGATGTGGACTACCTCGAGCGCGTCGCATGGCCCGTCATCCAGGCCGTCGCGGAGTATGTGGAGAGTCGCGTGGTGCGATCGCGACGGGGGTACGAGATCCGCGACATGACCGGGCCCGCCGAGGCCGATCCGCCGCGTAACAACAACGCGTTCGTCAACATGGCCGCGGTGCGGATGCTCCGCGAGGCGATCACCTGTGCGGAGCTGATCGGCCGGACGCCGCGGGCCAGGTGGATCGAGATCGCCGACCAGATGGTGCTACCGGCCACGAGCCGTGGCCGACACATCCCCAACTACGACGACTATCGGATCGATCTGCCAAAGGCAGGGACACCGGAGGCCGCCGCGGGCATCTTTCCTGTCGGCTATGACGTGCCCGAAGCCGTCGAGCGCGCGACGTTTCGGTACGCCGTGAAGGAGCAGGCCCCGCGGTATGTCGGGACGGCGATGCTTTCGTCGTTCCTGCCCTACTACGCCGCTCGCGCCGGCCTGCCCGACGACGCGACGCGACTGCTCGAGCTCGGCTACGGCAACTTCATCAACGAGCCGTACCTCGAGACGGACGAGTTCAGCGACACGGCGCCGGACAAGCCCCGGACCGGCCCGATGTTCGCCAACACCGGTGGCTTCCTGACGACGCTCCTCTACGGCTATCCCGGCCTTCGCCTCGGGAGCGGGCCACCGGAGTCGTGGGCCGCCCGTCCGGTCGTGCTTCCGCCAGGCTGGCGCGGGATCCACGTCGAGCGCCTCTGGATGCATGGCGAGCCGCGGAGCCTCACGGCCGAGGCAGGCGCCAGCTCGGCGGTCATCGACGGCGTCAGGCTGCGAAAGGTCTCGTGAGCCC
>DASPHN010000280.1:0-5211 GCA_035629655.1 Saccharimonadales bacterium (SeqCode)
AGCGCCGCGTCCGCGACCGGATCCGCGAAGTGCACGGGGACCGGACGCCGTTCCTGAGCCTCGGCAGCGACCTGTCGAGGGTCGCCGGCGAGTACGCCCGGACGAACACGGCCATCGCCAACGCGTTCGTCGGGCCGGCCGTCTCGCGCTATCTCGCCAGCCTCGAGGGCCGGCTCGCCGAGCTGGGCTTCACCGGCCGCATCCTCGCGATGCAGGGCAACGGCGGGCTGACCGGCCACGAACGCGTCGCTCCGATCTCGACCCTGCAGTCCGGGCCCGCCGGCGGGATGCTCGCCTCGGCCTTCATGTCCGAGCGCCTCGGCCACGCCCGCGCCATCACGGCCGACATGGGCGGCACGAGCTTCGACGTCGGCGTCATCGATGGCGGCTACTGGCGCTATGCCGACGAGCCGATCTTCGACCGCTTCCGGATCCTCCAGCCGATCACCGACATCACCTCGATCGGCGCCGGTGGCGGGACGATCGCCCGGGTCGACGAGGCGACACGCCGACTCGTCGTCGGACCGGCAAGTGCCGGTGCGGTGCCGGGCCCGGTCTGCTACGGCCAGGGCGGCACCGAGCCGACCGTCACCGACGCGGACCTCGTCCTCGGCTACCTCGACCCGGCGTTCTTCCTCGGCGGGCGTCGGGCGCTCGATCTGGACGGTGCCCGGGAGGCCATCCGGACGAGGATCGCGGAGCCGCTGGGGCTCGATGTGCTGGAGGCTGCGGCCGGCATCGTCCGCATCGTCGACAGCAAGATGTCGGACCTCATCCGGCGCGAGGTCGTCAAGAGCGGCCGGCATCCCGAGGACTTCGTGCTGTATGCGTTCGGCGGGGCGAGCCCGGTCCACGCGGTCGGCTACGCCCGGGACCTGGGCGTCCCCGAGATCCTCGTCTTCGCCACGTCGTCGGTCTTCTCCGCGTTCGGGGTCGCCTCGGCGGACATCGTGCGCACCCGGGTCGCGACGCGGACGACACGGCTGCCGGCACCGCTCGACGAGCTCGACGCCGACCTCGAGCGCCTGGAGGGCGAGCTGCTGGCCGAGGTCGCCGGGGACGCGAGCGCAGGTGACGTGACGTTCCGGCGATACGTCACGCTCCGCTTCCAGCGCCAGACCTCGGGCGAGGAGGTGGCCCTGCCGTTCGCGCGCTTCAGCGAGGGCGGCCTCGATGCGCTCGAGCGGGTCTTCCTCCAGCAGTACGCGGCCCGCTACGGCGAGGGCGTCGCCTATGCCGAGGCCGGCCTCGAGCTGGCGGGCATCCGGGTCGATCTCGTCGCCCGCGTGGCCAAGCCCGAGCTGCGACCGGAGGCCCCGGTCGACCGGCCGACCGACGCGACCGTCGCCCGCAAGGGCATGCGCCCGGCCTGGTTCGATGGCGGCCTTCGCGACGCCGACGTCTACGACCACGACCGGCTCGTGGCGGGCCATTGCTTCCGTGGCCCGGCCATCGTCGAGTCGCGGCTGACGACCGTCGTCGTGCCGCCGGGCTCCGAGCTGACCGTCGACCCCTACCGCAACCTGAGGATCCGGCCGTGAGCGCCCTGGCGACCCGGGTCGAGCTCGACCCCATCGACTTCGAGATCTTCGCTCACCGGTTGTGGGCGATCGGCGAGGAGGGCCGGATCGCGCTCCAGCGCGTGACGGCGTCGCCGATCGTGGCCCAGGGCGGCGAGTGCATGTGCTCGTTCTACGACGCGGACGGGGCGATGATCCTGGCCTGTTCCGGGCACTTGCGCTTCGCGGCAGCGACATCCGACGCGATCAAGCGGCTGATCGAGTGGTTCGAGGACGATCCGGGCATCCACGAGGGCGACGAGTTCATCTTCAACGACCCGTACGTGGCCGGCTCGCACACGTACGACATCATGCAGATCTGCCCGATCTTCTGGGAGGGCCGGCGGGTGGGCTGGGTCGCCTCCAGCAGCCACACTGCGGACACCGGCGGCGTCCTGCGCGGGGCCGCGACCGAGATCTTCCACGAGGGCATCCGACTGCTCGGGCTGAAGATCGTCGACGGCGGCATCTTCCGCCAGGACGTCTTCAAGACGATCGTCGAGCAATGCCGCGACCCGCACTACGTCGGGATGGACCTCAAGAGCCGGACCGCGGCCAACCACGTCTGCGCCCGCGGTTACCTCGCCCTGATCGAGCGCTTCGGCGTCGAGTTCGTGGAGGCGGCCGGGCGCAAGCTCATCGCCGATGCCGAGACGATGGCCAGGGCCCGGCTGGCGACCATCCCCGACGGGACGTGGGCGAGCCGGATCCACGGGTCGGCCAAGGATCCGGTCAGTCGCGCGGCCATCCCGTACGAGGTCCGCTGCACGGCCACGAAGCATGGGGACGAGCTCACGCTCGACTTCACCGGCTCGAGCGAGCAGCTCGCGAGCGACCAGAACTCGACGCTGCCGAGCACGATGGCCCACGTCGCGATCGCGCTGACCAACCAGCTCTTCTGGGACGTGCCGTGGAGCGACGGCCGGATGGCACCGGTGACCGTCATCGTGCCCGAGGGGACCGCCCTGAACTGCCGGTTCCCGGCCGCCTGCGGCCGCTCGCCGCGGATCGGCCAGTACATCGTGGAGGCCGTGCGAGACTGCCTCGCCCGGATGCTGTTCGCGAGCGGGACCCGCGAAGGGATCAACGCCTCGTGGGGCAGCTTCTGGTACCTGGGCGGGCCGGGCTTCTTCTACGGCGGCCACGACCGACGCGGGACCCCGGTGCCGCAGGGCCTCTACGACATCCACGGCGGCGGTCTCGGCGCGGCCCCCACCCGCGACGGCGTCCCGACCGGCGGCCAGACGAACATCCCCTCGGGCGGGATCAGCGACGTCGAGCGCATCGAGCTGCAGTATCCGTTCCTGTACCTGTCGCGCCGGCATCTCGAGGATGGTGGCGGCGCCGGACGCTGGAACGGCGGGACGGGCAGCGCGCGCCTGGTCCTTGTCCATGGCTCCGACGATCTGACCGTCGACCTCGTCCCGTACGCCGGGATGCCCCACGGCGCGGCCGGCCTCTTCGGCGGCTACCCGGTCGGATCCGGTGGCGTCCGGGCGATCCTCGAGCCGACCGAGGCATTCAGCGCGGGCCTCCAGGCCGGCCGCTATCCGACGAGCGGCACCGAGGCGATCGACGACGGCTGGGCGGTCGTCGCCCCGCCGGACGCCGGCGGCCGCGCGAAGATCCGAGCCGGCATGCTGCTCTCCGACTTCACGCAGGGGGGCGGCGGGTTCGGCGACCCGCTCGACCGGCCGGCACCCGCGGTGGCCGACGATGTCGCCCGCCGGGTCGTCTCGCGCCGGATCGCGGCGGCGGTCTACGGCGTGCACCTCGCCGGCGATGGATTCGCGGACGAACCCACCACGGAGCGGGCTCGTGCCGCGATCCGTGGGGCGCGCCGCGACGAGTCGCGGCCGCCTGCGCCATCGGGCCTGCCGACGGACGAGGCCGGTTCGGGGCCGTGGACGACGGTCGTCCGCTTCCATGCGGTGCTGGAGCTGGCCTCCGCACCGGACGGCATGACCGCGATCCGCTGCACGCGCTGTGACCACGCCCTGTGTCCGGGCACGCATGATTGGCGTCCGGCCGCGCTCCGCCGCGACGTCGATCTCGAAGCGCTGGCCGGGCGGCCGATGCCCGACGGCTCGGCCTATCTGGCGGTGCTCCGCGAGTACGCCTGCCCTGGCTGCGCGACGCTCCTCGAGGTCGAGAGTCACGTGCCGAGTCTTGACGACCCCGGCGACGGCTGGGACGTCCGACTCGCAGCGGCCCGGGCATGACGACCGGCGGCGGGACGGCCATGACGCCTGACGCGCCACGGGCCGAGGGAACGCCCCTCGCCGGCATCCGGGTCGTCGAGATCGCGAACTACGTGACCGGGCCCTACGCGGCGGCCCTCCTGGCCGAGATGGGCGCGTCGGTCGTCAAGATCGAGGAGCCGACGGCCGGCGATCCGTTCCGCGGCTGGGGGAGCGGCGGCTACAGCCCGACGTTCCGATCGGTCAATCGCGGCAAACGCAGCATCGGCCTCGACCTGCGCCAGCCCGAGGGCGCGGCCATCGCCCGCCGGCTGCTCGAGGATGCGGACGTCCTCATCGAGAACCTGCGGCCGGGAGCCCTCGACCGCCTCGGTCTGGGCGAGGCATCGCTCCGGGCGGCCAACCCACGCCTGATCGTCTGCTCCGTCACGGGCTTCGGGACGAGCGGGCCGTACCGCGACCGGCCGGGCTACGACACCGTGGGGCAGGCCGTCAGCGGCCTGCTCGGGCTCTTGACGGACCTCGACGACCCGCGGCCGATGGGCATCTCGCTCTCGGATCACATCACGGGGATCATGGCCGTCGTCGGCGTCCTCGCCGCGCTCGCGGCGCGTGGCCCGGAGGGCGCCGGTCGCCGCGTGGAGACCTCCCTGCTCCAGGCCACGACCGCGTTCGTCGGCGAGAACGCAGCGCGCTACTTCGACGACGACGCGATCCCGACGCGAGCCACGCGGGCGCGCATCGCCCAGGCCTACGCGTTCACGGCTGGCGATGGCGGGCCATTCGTCGTCCACCTCTCGTCGCCACCCAAGTTCTGGGGCGGCCTGACCGCCGCCATCGACCGCGACGACCTGCGGACCGACCCACGATTCGTCGATCGAGCAGCCCGGGTCCGACACTACGACGAGCTGCACGCGCTCCTGGCGGCGACCTTCGCGACCGGGCCGCGCGCCGACTGGCTGGCCGCCCTGGAGGCCAACGACGTCCCCGCCGGCCCGATCAACCGGTTCGACGAGGTCTTCGCCGACCCAGGCGTCGCCGCCCTCGACCTGGTCCACGAGGTCGTCCACCCGGAGGCCGGCTCGATGCGGCTCGTCGGCTGCGGGGTCTCCGTCGAGGGCGCCGACGAGAGTGCGCTCCTCCCGCCGCCGCTCCTCGGCGAACACGGCGATGCGATCCTGCATGGCCTGGGCCTCGACGTCGCCGAGATCGATCGACTGCGGCAGAGCGGGGTGGTGCGCTGATGCGCACGCGACTCGGCAAGGCCGAACCGGATCGCGTCCTCGTCCGCGGACGGGACCTGACCGCGGATCTCCTCGGGTCGACGTCCTTCAGCGAGATGGTGTCGCTCATCCTGCTCGGCCGGACGCCGACGGCCGGCGAGACGCGGATGCTCGACGCGCTCCTCGTCGTGCTCGTCGAGCATGGCCTGGTGAAGCCGGTCGTCGCGG
>DASPHN010000281.1:0-5145 GCA_035629655.1 Saccharimonadales bacterium (SeqCode)
CGTGCCGGGCATCCACTTCGCGGGCACCATCGGCCAGGGCGCCAAGGGCCTGATGCGGCACGGCATCCCGAGCAACTCGGGAGCGGTCCATGGCGCGCGATACAACGCCCGGATCCTCGCCCAGCGGATCGCCGCAGCGCATTTCGGGTATGTCGCGCCACGCCCCGGTGTCGCCGCGGGCGATGTCGTCGACCTGCTCGCGCGGGAGCTGGCCGAGGCGCCCGAGCTCTTCCATCAGCGCGGCTACCTGGCACGAGTGCTGACGATGGACCCCGCGGCGGGCTTGGTCGACGATGGCGTCCAGCCGCTGGCCCACGTCCTCGACAGCGGTCGGGACGACGTCATCGCGGCGACGCTCGAAGCCGACGGCACCGGGGCGATCTACCCCGTGGTCTACGTCCGGCGAGACGGCTCGCTCCGTGAGCACGTCCTCGAGCCCGACCCGATGCTTCGCTACGACGGCCCGGCCGCCCGGCGCGCGATCGCGGCGGCCGCCCGCCCGCTCGTGCCGGACATCGCGCCCGACTGACGCCGGGCTCGCCGCGCGACGACGACAGAGGCGTACGATCGATGCCATCGCTCGAGGAGGAGATGAAGTGCCGCTCTATCTGACACGGTTCAGCTACACGCCCGAGACCTGGGCGAGGCTCATCGAGAACCCGGAGGATCGGCGCGTCGCTGCGCAGCAGTACATCGAGTCGGTCGGTGGGAAGCTGCACGGCTTCTGGTACGCGTTCGGCGAGCACGACGGCTACAACGTCTGGGAGGCCCCCGACAACGTGTCGATGGCCGCAGTCGCGACGGCGATCGGCGCCGGCGGCGCCCTGAGCTCGATCGAGACGACGGTGCTGCTCACCGTCGAGGAGACGATCGAGGCGCTCGAGAAGGCGCAGTCGGTCAAGTACCGGGCGCCTGGCAGCTAACGGACGCGCGGCTCGCCGTCAGCCGGCGGCCACCGCGATCCGGGCCAGCCGTTCCGCGGCCGCCGCGAGGGTCTCGAGGCGCTTGGGGAACGCGAAGCGCACCTTCGTCCGACCGAGCTCGGGCCGCGAGAAGAAGGACGATCCCGGGACGCCCGCGATGCCGGGATCGGCGATCAGGCGATGGGCGAAGGTCACGTCGTCCTCGTCGGTCAGGTCCCTGATGTCGGTCATGACGTAGTACGCCCCAGCCGGATCGTGGACGCGGAAGCCGGCGGCGTGCAATGCGGGCACCAGGGCGTCGCGTCGCTCGCGATAGCCGGCCGCGAGGTCGCGGTAGTAGTCATCGCCGAACTCGAGGGCGGTCACGGCCGCGGCCTGCAGCGGGGCAGCCGCGCCGACGGTCAGGAAGTCGTGGACCCGGCGCACGCCCAGTGACAGCTGGGGCGAGGCGATCGTCCAGCCGATCCGCCAGCCGGTGACCGAGTACGTCTTCGACATCGAGTGGATCGACACCGTCCGCTCGGCCATGCCCGGGAACGTGATGAGCGGCAGGTGCTCACCCTCGAACACGATGTGCTCGTAGATGTCGTCGGTGAAGGCGATGACATCGAACTCGACGCACAGCGAGGCGATGAGGTCGAGCTCGCCGCGAGAGAAGACCTTGCCGGTCGGGTTGTGCGGCGAGTTGACGACGATCCCCCTGGTACGCGGTCCGAACGCGGCACGCAGCTCGTCGGGGTCGATGGACCAGTCGGGCTCGTGGAGCGTCACGTAGCGCGGCACGGCGCCGGTCAGGATGGCGTCCGGCCCGTAGTTCTCGTAGTACGGCTCGAAGACGACGACCTCGTCGCCCGGGTCGAGCAGCCCGAGCATGGCCGCGATCATCGCCTCTGTCGCCCCGCAGGTGACCGTGATCTGGGTCTCTGGGTCGAGGTCGCCGACGGCCGGGAAGTGGCGCGCCGTCGAGGTCGCGATGGCATCGCGCAGCGGCTTCGAGCCCCATGTGATCGCGTACTGGTTGAGATCCGCCTCGACCGCGTCTGCGACCGCCCGCTTGAGCTCCGGCGGGCACGGGAAGTCGGGGAATCCCTGGGCCAGGCTGACCGCGCCCTGGGCCACGGCCAGCCGGTTCATCTCGCGGATGACCGACTCCGTGAAGCGGGCCGCCTTGGCGGAGATCGTGGGGCGAGCGCTCATCGCACGGAGTCTACGGCTCAGACGAGGTCCCGCGGGATCCGGTCGGTCGTCGTGCGCTCGAAGAAGCGTTCGCCGTCCACGTCGACCTCGAGCCGGACCGAGAGGTCGAAGGCCGTCGCGTCGCTCGACTGGCTGGCATCTGCGCGGATCTCGATCCGGGTGAGCTCGCCATCCCGGTCCACCTCGCGGTCCTGCCAGCGATAGACGACCTCGGCCTCGAGCTCCCCGCGGGCGGGATCGTCGTCCCAGGCGGTGAGGCGCAGGGTCTCCGCGGCGTAGAGGCGCCGCCCATCCGGCAGCAGGTCCTCACCGCCGTCGTGGATGTGGACCGTCGTGGAGCCGGCCAGGACGTCCTCGTCGATCCGCCAGACCGGGGGGTCCGCCCGAGCCGGTCCTTGGCCATCGGCTGCCGGGGCCGGCACCGGCCAGCTGAGGTCGGGTGGATCGGTCCGGAAGGCCGGGACCGGGGTGTCACGGGGGCCACCGGCCGGGGGCACGACCGGCAGCTCGAGCCGGGACGGCGTGGCGCCGCCGTGATGGAGCTCGAAGGTCGCCGGCAGGGGTGATGGCCAGAGGACAGGCCACAGCGACGAGGCGACGGCCACGCGCAGCCGATGTCCCGGGGCCCAGCGGTACCCGGTGGTCCGGAGCGGCACCCGGATCGCCTGGATGCGACCGGGGACCAGCGGCTCGGGATGCTCGTGGGAATGTCGATGGGTCAGGTTCAGCACCCCGGCACTGACCAGGGCCGTGGTCCCGTCCGGGGCGACGTCGGACAGCCGGACGGACAGCATCGCGATGGGCACGTCCACGGCCAGGTGGACCTCGACCTCAGGGACACCAAGGATCTCGAGCGCGTCGACCAACGGGCTCGAGGTGTAGACCGGCCCGGCGTCCTCGTCGGCGCGCAGGTCGCGGGCCAGGCCATTCGGGGAGCTGCCGGCGCCCCAGGAGAGCGCGCCGCGCGTGCCGGTCGTCGGTCGGTGGCGAAATCGGTCGATGCCGGCCGGTCGGTCGCTACCCGCCGGCCCGTCGGCCGGGTCGATCGCCACGAGCCCCCCGCGGCCCGGCTCGTCGCCGCCGGTCAGGCGCCAGGCCCGCTCCACCGTGTCCGGATGGGGGTAGGCGGCCGCCGCCCGCCAGCGTCCGGGCAGGCTCGCCGGGAAGGGGTCGGGTGGGGCGTACTCGCGCTCGAACCAGACGATCGGCGGCTCGTCGTCCCAGCCGTTCGCCTCTCCGCGCAGGTGTCGATCGAGGAAGCGGACGATCTCGTGGAGCTCGTCCAGGTTCGGCCCCGGGCTCGCGTCGTGCGGCCACGAGTGGACCCAGTTGCCGACGAGGGTGTGCGACGGCGCGACGCATCGGGCCTGCATCCGAAACGCGGGATCGACGTAGGAGTCGTGCCACCCGCCGATGTTGAAGATCGCCGCCTCGATTGCGCCGTAGTCCGGTGCCAGCGAGCCCTGCCGCCAGTAGGGCCCGTCCGTCTGGTGGCGAAGCCATTCGAACAGCCACGGCGGCGTCGCTTCCAACCGTGCCCGCCACTCGTCTCGCCAGGCCGTGCCCCGGAACCCCGCATCGGGCGGCATCGCGTTCATCGCGATCTGGCTCACCGCGTACTGCGACAGCTCGCTGACCGTGAGGGCGCCGCCCCGGTAATGGATGTCGTCGAGGTAGCGGTCGTCCGTGGCCATGACCGGCACGATCGCGCGCAGATGCGGTGGCCGGAGCGCCGCGACCTGGATCGCCGTAAAGCCGCCGTACGAGATGCCCCACATCGCGACCGCACCGTCGCACCACGGCTGCATCGCGAGCCACTCGACGGCGTCGTAGCCGTCCCGGGTCTCCTCGGTGGTGTACTCGTCGAGCGCGACCCCGCCGGACGACCCGGTGCCGCGCACGTCGACCCGGCACAGCGCGTAGCCGCGCGCGGCGAACCACTCGCCCCGGGTGATGTCCGCGGTGCGACGCCAGTTGTCCTTGCCGTACGGGATCAGCTCGAGGATGGCCGGCCACGGCCCATCGCCCTCGGGCCGCCAGAGGTTCGCCGACAGCTCGATGCCGTCCCGCGCCGGGATCCGCACGTCCCACTCGACGGTCGGCGCATACCTGGCCGCGCTTGCGGGTCGCTCGTCGGTCATCGCCGCCGAGTCTACGAGCCAGCGCCATCCGCCCCGCCCGGCAGCCCACGTCGTGCGACGATGCGGCCCATGGAGCAGCCACCGCTCGATGGTCGTCGATTCACCCGCCGGACGCGGCGCGTGGCGTACGAGAACCCGTGGATCACGGTCTGGCACGACGAGGTCACCCGGCCGGACGGGAGCCCCGGCATCTACGGGGTCGTGCACTTCGCGAACCTGGCCGCCGGCGTGGTCGCGATCGACGCGCAGGATCGGATCGCCCTCGTGGGCCAGCACCGCTACACGCTCGATGCCTACTCCTGGGAGATCCCGGAAGGCGGCGTCCCGGACGGCGAGGAGGCCCTCCTGGGAGCGCAGCGCGAACTCCGCGAGGAGACCGGTCTCGAGGCGTCCGACTGGCGCGAGCTCGCGCGTGTCGACCTGTCGAACTCGGTCTCCGACGAGCGGGCGGTCCTGTTCCTCGCGACCGATCTGACGCAGGGCACGGCGACACCGGACCCGACGGAGGCGCTCGATGTGCGCTGGGTGCCGTTCGATGAGGCGGTCGCGATGACCGCCGACGGCCGGATCACCGACGTGATGAGCGTCACCGCGATCCAGCGGGTGGCGCTCGATCGTGCCACGGGTCGGCCATGACCGAGCTCCACGTCCTGCGCGTCTTCCTCGATCCGGAGGGCCGAGGCGGCAACGCGCTCGGGGTCTTCCTGGATGGTGGCGCGATCGACCCGACCGAGCGCCTGGCCGTGGCCGCCGAGCTGGGGTTCAGCGAGACCGTCTTCGTCGAGTCGATCGATCTCGCGGCCCGACGTGCGAGCGTGCGCATCTTCACGCCTGGCACCGAGCTCGCCTTCGCGGGCCACCCGACCGTGGGGACGGCCTGGCTG
>DASPHN010000282.1:0-2801 GCA_035629655.1 Saccharimonadales bacterium (SeqCode)
CCTCGACATGGACGTTCGCGACTTCTACGACCTCGTGAAGGAGCCGCCGGCCGCGCTCATCGCCGACTACCCGTGGCTCCAGCGGATCCGCCAGGACGCGCCGGAGAACGCGTCCCTCGAGGGCTTCCTCTGGCCGAGCCGATACCGGGTCCTGCCCGATACCACGCCGGACGAGCTCGTCCGCCAGATGCGCGACCGGTTCATCGCCGATGTCGGCCAGGAGCGTCTGGACGTGCCTGCGGAGCGGGGTCTGAGCTTCTATGAGGTCATGTCCCTGGCCTCGATCGTCGAGCGCGAAGCGGTCCTCGACGATGAGCGGCCCAAGATCGCGGGCGTGTACCAGAACCGGATCGACGGCATCAAGGGCGTGCGCAACAGGCAGCTGAACGCCGACCCGACGGTCTTCTACGCGATCGACACGATGGAGCTCGACAAGCTCGATTTCGACCGCTGGCAGGAGTACTCGTTCTGGTCACCGCCCGGGGTACCGCTCAGGGACGTCGAGGTCCCGCCGGAGCTCCAGGGCTACCAGACCTACGTCAGCGTCGGGCTGATCCCGGGCCCCATCGCGACACCGACCCTCGCGTCGATCGATGCCGCGCTGGCCCCGGACACCGAAGAGCAGTACATCTACTTCGTGGCCATCCCCGACGGCGGTGGAGCGCACTCGTTCGCGAAGGACGCGGCGGAGTTCGACCGTCTGCTCGAGGAGTACGGGTACACCTGATGGCCGCCCGGGCGGGTGCGCTGCCGATCCCCGACGATTTCGCGCCGCCGCCGGACGCCACGCAGCTCGCCGATTGGGCCGCTGCCGATGCCGCGGCACGGCCCGCCCGCCTGGCGCGAGTTCGCGACCGGTTCGCCGATGCGGGCATCGATGCCTACTTCGGCGTCCGACCCGAGCACATGCGCTACCTCACGGGGTTCGCCCTGGGCAACGGTGAGGAGAAGGTCGCCGGCACGTCCGGGCAGTTCTTCATCGGCGGTGACGAGGTCGTCGTGCTGGCCGACTCGCGCTACACGATCCAGGCCCGCCGTGAGGCACCCGATGCGCGGATCGCGGAGGCGTACGGTGATCTGCCCAGCCGGTGGCCGGAGCTCGGCCGATCGATCGGCGCTCGACGCGTCGGCGTGGAGGCTGGGTTCGTCTCGCAGGCCGCATGGGCCCGGCTCGCCGCGGCGTCCCCGGACATCGAGCTCGTGCCGATCGAGGGCTGGGTCGAGGCCGACCGCGCGACGAAGGAGCCGGCCGAGGTGGAGCGCATCGCGGCCGCGTGCGCCGTGGCGGACCGTGCCCTGGCGGCGCTCCTGCCCGAGATCAGGCAAGGCGTGACGGAGGCGGAGCTCGCGCTTCGGCTGGAGTGGCTGATGCGGACCGGCGGCGCCGAAGCGCTCGCGTTCGACGTCGCGTGTCTGTCCGGGCCGGAGGCGGCGCTGCCGCACGGCGCCCCGGGCGACCGGCCCGTGCAGGACGGCGCCGTCCTGCTGTTCGACTTCGGGGCACAGGTCGCCGGCTATCGGAGCGACATGACCCGAACGCTCTTCGTGGGGGAGCCGTCGCCGCGCGAGCTCCAGATCTACGAGCTCGTCGCCCGAGCGCAGGCGGCCGCCATCGGGTCGCTCGAGGCGGCCGTGGCACGCCCCGACCCGATGCCCAGCGGCCGGGCGATCGACGCCGTGGCACGCTCGATCATCGTCGAGGCGGGCCACGGCGAACACTTCGGTCACGGGACCGGCCACGGGATCGGCCTGGCGACGCACGAGGCCCCATCGCTCGGCAAGTCCGCCGCCGAGACGCCCCTGCCCAGCCCGACCGTCTTCTCGGTGGAGCCGGGTGTCTACCTCGATGGTGAGATGGGGGTGCGGATCGAGGACCTCGTGCTGCTGGATGCCGGCGCCGGGCGCCTCGAGCGCCTGACCCGATTCCCGCGCGAGCCCCTCGTCGTCGGGCGATGACCGTCGGCGGCATCGGCCGGTACGCTGAGGACATGCATGTGGCGCCGCGTGGTTCGAAGGCAACGATGGCACGGGTGGCCCTATCAGCCGCCGTGGCGTTGATCGTCACCGCCTGCGGGGTCGTCGGCACCGGCGGCCTCGAACCGCTGCCGCCCGGTCCGCCACTCGAGTGCGTCGGGGTGCCGGCGATGACCTGCCAGCAGGCGAACCAGGACGCCCGGAACAACGCCGCCCCCGGCGTGGTCCCGGTGCGTGTCCGGGTCGTGTGCACGAGCGCGACGTGCACCCCGGAAGCCGGCGAGGTCCAGGTCGACATCGGGTACTCCGATGGCCGTCGCGACGGCTATGCGATGAGCTGGGCCAGTGCCGGGGAAGCGCCCGTGAGTGATCCCGATGAGCTTCCCGTGGAGGTCTGCCAGGGCGTACCCGAGGCTCCGTGTCAGGACGCGGCCCAAGGGGCGGTCGCCCGCTTCGGGGGCCAGAAGGTCGCATCGATCGTCGTCACCTGTACGGTGCGGGAGTGCACGGACGCCGCCGGTGAGACGAGCACGACCGTCATCTTCGCCGATGGCACCTCGGAGACCCAGTCGTCCGGGTACCTGGGCGGCAGCGACTCTTGACGACCCACGACATGAGGTACAGATGACCAGGTTCGTCGTCGACGCCAGCGCCGCGCTGCACCTCGTGAGCGAGCCGTTCGAGGTCCCTCCCGAGCACGAGCTCCTCGCCCCGACGCTGCTGCGATCGCAGACGCTGTCGGTGATGCACGAGGCCGTCCGGCGAGGCGAGATCCCGGCCGACGTCGCGCGCGAACGCCTCGAGCGCCTGTGGAAGCTGCCGATCCG
>DASPHN010000283.1:0-3808 GCA_035629655.1 Saccharimonadales bacterium (SeqCode)
TCGCCGACCGGATGGTCATCCACGACGCTCGCCCTCGACGGATGGCGACAGCGGGCCGAGAGCTCCGATGATTCCCGCCCGGATGCGTCGTCTACCGATCGAGACACCACGCTTCGAACGGAGGACACCGTGGCAACCACGTCCACAACTCCCGCCACCCTCGATCTCGATCATCTGCGTGCTGAAGTCGACGGCCAGGTCATCGGACCCGACGATGCCGACTACGACGCCGCGAGGTCCGTCTTCTACGGTGGCCACGATGCCCGCCCCGCGGCCATCATCCGGGTCGCCGGCGACGACGACGTCGCCCGTGTCGTCGCGATCGCCCGCGACACCGGGCTCGAGCTCGCCGTTCGGAGCGGCGGCCATAGCGGCGCCGGGCACGGCACGACCGATGGTGGCCTCATCCTCGACCTGTCGGCGATGCAGGCCATCGAGCTCGATGTCGAGGGCCGAACGGTCTGGGCCGAGACCGGACTGACGGCGGCAGCGCTCTCCAGCGCGGTCGCCGAGCATGGTCTCGTCATCGGCTTCGGCGACACGGGCACGGTGGGCATCGGTGGCATCACGACCGGTGGCGGCATCGGCTATCTCGTGCGCAAGTACGGCCTCACGATCGACAACGTCCTCGCCGCGGACGTGCTCACCGCCGACGGCCAGCGTCACCGCGTCGATGCCCAGCACGAGCCCGACCTGTTCTGGGCGATCCGCGGCGGCGGGGGCAACTTCGGCGTCGTGACCCGTTTCCGGTTCCAGCTCCACGAGGTCCCCTCGGTCGTCGGCGGGATGCTCGTGCTTCCCGCCACCGCGGACACCATCGTCGGCTTCCTGGCCGCCGCCGAGGCCGCGCCGGAGGAGCTGTCGACGATCGCGAACGTCATGCCCGCGCCGCCGATGCCCTTCCTGCCGGAGGCCCTGCACGGCACGCCCGTGATCCTGGGCCTCATGGCGTACGCCGGCGACGAGGCTGCGGGAAACGCCGCGCTCGCCCCGTTCCGCGCCCTTGCCGAGCCACTCGCCGACTTCTGCAAGGCGATGCCATATCCCGAGCTGTTCCCGCCCGACGAGGGCGACTACCACCCGGTGGCCGTGGCGCGCACGTTCTTCGTCGAGGCCGTCGACCATGCGACGGCACAGCTCATCCTCGATCGGATCGAGGCTCACATGGCGTCCTCGGATTCCCAGGGAGCCGTGGCCCAGCTGCGCGTCCTCGGTGGAGCCTCGGCGCGCGTGCCGGATGACGCCACCGCGTACGCCCATCGGTCGAACCGGATCATGGTCAATGTCGCCTCCCTCTTCCCGGCGATGGACGGCGCAGCGCCGCACGAGGCCTGGGTCGAGTCCCTGACCGGTGACCTCCGGACGGGTGCGGACCGGGCCTACGTGAACTTCCTCGCCGACGACGGGCCGGCCCGGATCCGAGCTGCCTACCCGGGTCGCACCTGGGATCGCCTCGTCGAGCTCAAGCGTCGGTACGACCCGGACAACCTGTTCCGGCGCAACCAGAACATCGCGCCATGACCCGCAGTCAGCCCGTCGCCGTCAGCACATGCTCCGGCCGGAGCAGGAACGGCGGCAGGGCAGCGGCGAGGTTCGAGAACGGCAGCACGTCGGGATGGAGGTCGATGCCGAGCGTCTGGATCATGAACCGGCGGCGGGCCTGGATGCGACCCCACGCCTCGGGGTAGTCCGCCTCGAACGCAGCCCGCAGCGACGCGTCCGCGAGGGCGATCCCGTCCTCGATGTTGGTCGTGAAATACGGCCCGCCGGTGGCCGGGATGATGTCGACCTGGAACGCCATCCCGGAGGCGAGCTCGATCGTCGACCCTGGGTAGATCGGGGAGTTGACCCACTCGTCGAGGTGGATCTGGTGGCCGGGGTTCAGGAAGATCCCGAAGAACGGATCGCCCAGGTGCCGGTCGATGATGGCCTGGAGCGTGCCACCGGTCTGGCCGACGTGGACCGCCTCGTACCAGGCGACGACCGCCGCGAAGTACGGGCCGACGAGTCGATCCACGTAGTCACGGATCGGCTCCGGGAGGCCGCTCGCATCGTCCGCCACGAACCCCGCCCGGCAGGTGAGGGCACCCCAGATGCCGAAGGCCGTCGTGAACGGATCGCCGTGCTCGATCGCCCGGTCGCCGGGGCTCAGCAGCCCGAACCGCGCCCGCGGCCCGGCCGTCAGCATCACGTGGCACGACAGGGGCGAGCCATCCCAGCCGAGCAGTGCGACCGCGTCCCGTTCACGCATCCCGGGCTCCAGCCCCTGGATGAGGCGCAGGACGCCCGAGGACGTGGTGCACGACGCCGCCTCCAGCGCGGCCAGCTGCTCGACCTCGTTGTGGATCCGCAGACCGTCGGCCGGGTCGATCAGCAGGTCGCCGGCGTTCTCGACGAGCCCGGCCGAGCCCGTGAGCTCGCGGAGCAGGTCCACGAGGAAGCTGGGCACCTCCAGCATCGAGCGCTCGTCATACGTCTTCCAGCCGACGACGCCGACCCGGGACCCCCGCCCGATGCCCTCATCGCCGAACACCTCGCGGAGCGGCCGCGACCGGTCGCGTGGCTGTGACGGGAGGCTGCCGTCCTGCCACAGGTGACGGCGCATCGGGAGCGGCGCAGCGCCGGCCGTGCCCCAGCACTCGTTCCCGACGAGGATCGCCGGCTCACCGGCGTCGGCCAGCACGAGCAGCGCCTCCTCGAACCGGGGATCGAAGCCGGTGAGATAGGCCAGGTTGGCGCTGTGCTCGCGGTCGGCGTAGACGACGAGGCGGTCGTAGCCACGGTCCGCCATGCGTTCCCGCAGGCGCGCGATCCGCGCGGGGTAGAGGCGCTCCGGCAGCCCCGGCGTGACGGAGGGTCGCCCGAAGTCGGGCAGGGAGACCGCCTCGAGGCGGATCCGCCTGCGGGCGGTGGTCGGGTCCGCCATCGGGTCGCTCGTCATCGCACTTGGCTCCTCACCGTGTCCACGGTTCCACGGCCGTCGCCCCTCGTCGGACCACGACGACCTGATCGCCCTCGACATCCAGCCACGGGCCGACCTCGCCGTCCGGCCACGTCACGCGGACCTGGGCCGCGGTCGCGGCTCCCAGCCCGACATGGACCGGCCCCAGTGCGCCGCTGGCGTGGCCACCGCCGATGGTGCGCTCGCGCTCCATCGTCCGGTCGCCGATCCGGACGGCGATCCACGCACCGATGGCGGCGTGGTTCGGCGCATCCTGGTCCAGCACGATGCCGAGCCAGTGGCCCATGGCGACACCCTGCTGCCGTTCACCTGTGGCCGGGGCGCTCGCGGCACCCAGGTTGTGCCAGATCCGAACGTGGTCCCGGCGAGCGACCTGGACGAGGTCGAGCAGTCCATCGCCGTCCAGGTCGACGATCGCCGCCCCGCGCACGCTCGCCATGTCGACGATGCCGGCCTCGACGGCGCCCTGGACGAACGAGCCGTCGACCTGACCGAGGAGCAGATCGCTCGGGTCGGCCATCGCATGGTCGGTCTGGGCCTCGACGTTGCCCTTGCCGATGTACAGATCGGTCAACGCGTCATTGTTGACGTCCGCGAACGCCGGGTGCCACGCGGTCGATGGCCGCACATCGTCGCCGGTGAAGGGCCGGTGCGCCGTGGCGGAACGGGCCAGCGCGATGTCGCGGTACGTCGGCCGGCCCGGCCCGTCGGCCAGGGTCTGCAGCTTGTTGTCGCCCTGACTGGTGAGATAGACCTCCGGGTACCCGTCGCCGGTGAGGTCCTCGCTGGCGATGCCCATGCCGAAGATCTGGAGACGCTCCCAGCCCTCGTCCCGCGAGTACCGTC
>DASPHN010000284.1:0-6901 GCA_035629655.1 Saccharimonadales bacterium (SeqCode)
GCCGGTCCGCCGGCCGCATCGGCCGTCAACACCGCGAGCCCGGCCGCCGGTTCGAGGGTCATCACGGGGCCGCCATCCAGGCGGACCGACCGCAGCGGACAGGGCAGGCCGCGGCACGCGCCACGGACGACGAGTCGATCACCGGCCAGACCCACGAGCTCGCCGAGCGTCGGGTCGGCCACCGTCCATCGGCGGCCATCGTCGCCGAGCACGCGCGTTCGACAGGCGAGCTCGCCACACGACTGGACCACGAGCATGCGCCCGTCCACCGACCAGGCGAGCTCGGTCGACCAGGTGCGCCCGAAACGGCCGTCCGCGGGGATGGGATCGACGATGCGTCGTGCCGGACCGCCATCGAGGGGTCGTCGCCAGACGCCGAGATCGGTACGGGTCGCTCGCGCCACGCGAGCCTCGACGACCGCGTCACCGGCAGGCGAGAGCAAGGCCCGCCGGACCACGTCCGTGGCGGTCCCCAGGGTCCAGCCGCAGCCGGCCCCGACATCCACCAACGAGAGCGTCGACCGCCGGCCGTCATCCGAGCCGACGAGGACGGTGGTCCCGAAGGGCCCGGCGGCGAAGGACTCGGCATCGAGGTCGAGCGTCGACGCCGGTGACCCGTCGCCACGCCCGACGATGAGCCGTTGCCCGGCGAGGCTCCCGGCCGTGTCGATGATCGGATCGTGGCGGAACCAGGTCCCGACCGCGGGTGGCCCGACCCTCGGGAGCCCAGCGCAGGCCGGTCCACGCCAGGGTCGAGCCGTCTCCCGGACGGCCCCCAGCGCGGATGCGGCGATGACGATGACCGAGATCGCGGCAGCGACGACCGCGACCCCCGGATCCAGCCGACGGGTCCATCTCGACTCCATGGCGACAGAGCCTCCTCCGGCGGTTCGATGGCGGGAGGAGGGCGAGGACGACAGCGTAGGGACGACCGCTGCACTGGCACTCACCGGGCCGCCCGAGGGCGGTCGGTCGGGGACCGACGGTGTGCTAGATTCGCGGTCGACGTCAGTCGAACGCCGCGTGGTCGCGAAGCCGGTGCGAGTCCGGCACAGTCCCGCTACGGTGAGTCGCCCTTCGGGGCGGCAAGTCCGGTCGCCGACCCACGGTGCGTGCTCGAACCTTCGAGAGAAAGGTAGGCAGGACCGTGCACCCTTCCCCCTGATCCCCTCCGGACGCCCCTGTCCGTGACCCGCCGGTCCGCCGATGGCGCGACCCCGCGGACACGATCCCCACGTTTCCCGTCCCGGAGGTTCCGTGTCACCCGCCCGTCCGCGCCGAGCGCTGCCCAGCGTCCTCGGCCTGACCCTTGCTCTCCTCCTCGCCGCCTGCTCGACCAGCGGCGGGACCACGAGCAGCCCGCCCGATCCGACCGGGTCGATCGCGCCAGCCATCACCGGCACGCCATCCGCGGCCCCTTCCATCGGCTCGAGCCCGGCTGCAGCCTTCCCGGTCACGCTCACGGATGACGAAGGCACCGCCGTCGAGCTCGAGGCCAAGCCCACGACGATCGTGTCCCTGACACCGGCCACCACCGAGATCCTGTTCGCGATCGGCGCCGGCGACCGGGTGGTGGCGACCGACGACGCAAGCGACTTCCCCGCCGAGGCGGTCGACCTTCCCGACGTGGCCACGTTCTCGAGCGTCGACGTCGAGCGGATCGTCGACCTCGGCGCCGATCTGGTGGTCGCCGGCGGGCTCGGGTTCAGCCCGCCCGGATCGATCGCGCAGCTCCGCGAGCTCGGGATCCCGGTCGTGGTCGTCTATGCGCCGTCGGTCGAAGGCGTGTACCACGACATCGAGCTCCTGGGGACGGCCACCGGCGAGACGACCGCCGCGACCGAGCTCGCCGAGTCGATGCGGACCGAGATCGACGCCATCGAGGCCGCGACCCACCCGGGCGACACGGCTCCGAAGGTGTTCTACGAGATCGGCTACACCGATGCGACGGGCCAGATCTTCGCACCCGCCGATGCGTCGTTCGTCGCCGAGATGGTGACGCTCGCCGGCGGCGACGTCATCACGACCGGTGACCCCGCCTCGTACGAGATCCCCCTCGAAACCCTCATCGCGACCGACCCGCAGGTCATCGTCCTTGGCGTGAATCCGTTCTACGAGCCCACGCCCGAGGCGGTGAAGGCGCGGCCCGGCTGGGATGCGATGACCGCTGTCAAGGACGACGCGATCCGGACCGTTCAGGACACCGAGATCACCCGCCCGGGCCCGCGCCTGGCCACCGGCCTGCGCAACCTGGCCGCGGCGGTCCGGCCGGACGTCACGTTGCCCACGGCACCGTAGGCAGCTGGAAGCGATGGCAGCCGGCGTGGCCACCGGGACGCTCAGATCCGCGACCCTCGCGTCGCGGATCCGGGGTCGGCCAGGCCTCGTCGCCGGCGGCATCACGGCACTCCTCGGCGTGCTGCTTGTCGCGGGCGTCGGGCTCGGCTCGGTCGCGATCGCGCCGGGCGATACGATCGCGGTCGTCGCCCATCGGCTGTTCGGTCTCGACACGACGGCCGCGGTCTCGCCGGCGACCGAGACGATCATCTGGGAGCTGCGCCTCCCGCGGGTGCTGACGGCGATGGTCATCGGGGCAGGGCTGGCGGTCTCGGGGGCGACGTTCCAAGGCCTCCTTCGCAACCCGCTGGCGGACCCGTTCGTGCTCGGCACGGCGAGTGGCGCCGCGCTGGGCGCGGCGATCGCGATCCTCCTGCCGGTCACGCTGGCCATCGTCGCGTTCGGCCTGCTCCAGGCCCTCGCCTTTACTGGGGCCCTGCTGGCGGCGCTCGTCGTCTTCCGCCTGGGGGGATCCGGCGGCCCGGGCGGCCTCACCCGGCTGCTGTTGACGGGCTACGCGGTCGCGTCGGTCCTGACCGCGTGTCTGACCCTCGCGATGTACGTCTCGGGTTCGGATCTGCGCCAGATCTTCTCCTTCCTTCTCGGTGGGCTGGCCGGCGCCTCCTGGTCGCGGCTGCTCGCCGCTGCGCCGCTCATCCTCGGGGCGTGCGTGGCGATGGTCTGGCGGGCGCGCAGCCTCGACGGGATGCTCCTCGGCGACCAGGCGGCGCGCCACCTCGGCATCGACATCCGGCGGGAGCGCGGCATCCTGCTCGCGCTCGCGTCGCTCGCGACCGCGGCCGGAGTCGCCATCAGCGGCCTCATCGGCTTCGTCGGGCTGGTCGTGCCGCATGTCGTCCGCCAGCTCGTCGGTCCGAGTGCGCGGCGCGTGCTGCCGATCTCGGCCCTGGCCGGCGCCGCGCTCCTGTCGGCGGCCGACCTCGTCGCCCGCCTCGCCGGTGACATCCCGGTCGGGGTCGTGATGGCGCTCGTCGGTGCGCCATTCTTCCTCGTGGTCCTGCGCCACACGCGGACGGGGTACGAGCTGTGACGATCGATCCGACCCGGACGCCCGACGCCGATGCGATCCTGGCCGCGGACGGCGTGACCATCGCCTATGGCGAGCGTTCGATCGTGGCCGACGCGACGTTGCACGTGGCCGGCGGGGAGCGTCTCGCGCTGGTCGGGCCGAATGGCGCCGGCAAGTCCACCTTGCTGCGGGCGCTGACCGGCCTGCTCGAACCGCGTGCCGGTTCGGTCCGCCTGTGCGGCGACTCGATCTCGACGCTTGGGCCGCGCGCCGTCGCTCGCTCGATCGCCGTCGTCCCGGAGCTCGCCCAGCTGCCCTTCGCGATGCTCGTGGACGAGGTCGTGGCCCTTGGCCGGCTGCCCCACGAGCCGCCGCTCAGCGGGCTGCGTGCCTCGGATCACGCCGCCGTCGACGCCGCCATCGAGCGGGTCGGGATCGCGCACCTCCGGGGGCGTGACACGCGCGAGCTCTCGATGGGCGAACGGCAGCTCGTCTTCCTGGCCGTCGCCGTGGCCCAGGCCGCGCCGATCCTCGTCCTTGACGAGCCCACCGCGCACCTCGACATCCGACATCAGGTCGAGGTCATGGAGCTGCTCGTGGACCTCAACGAGCGAGACGGCACGACGATCGTCGCGGTCCTCCACGATCTCGCCCTGGCGGCCCACTTCTTCCCGCGCGTCGTGGTCATGGCCGACGGCCGGATCGTCGGCGATGGGCCCGCAGCCGTGACGTTGGAGCCGGCGCGCATCCGGAGCGTCTTCGGGGTGGACCCCGCCCTCGTTCGACTGCCGGTATCCGCAGGATGACCGCGATCCGCTCCGCGATCGGGCTGTTGACACGTTGGCCGGTGCGTCCGGTGCGCGATGCCGCGGATGGCGTGTCGACGGGCGCGGCGGCCTTTCCCATCGTCGGTGCCGGGATCGGTTCGCTCGGTGCCGTCCTGCTCGTGGTGCTGGGCCCGGCCGAGCCGGCGCTGGCCGCCATCCTCGCGATCGGCGTGATGGCGCTGGTCTCGGGCGGGCTCCATCTCGACGGCCTGGCCGACACGGTGGACGCGCTGCTCGCGCCCGATCCGGCCCGAGCCGAGGCCGCCCGCACCGACCCGGCCATCGGCGCCGGCGGGGCCGTCGCGCTGATCGTGGTCCTCGGCACGCAGGCCGCGGCTCTCGTCAGCCTCGTCGAGGCGTCAGCCGGAACGAGCACGGCCGGAGGCGCATGGCTGGCGGCAGGGGCGATCGTCATCGCCTCGGCCGTGGGCCGTGCCCTGCCCGTCGTCGCAGCCGCGGTCCGGCGGCGGTCCGCCCCGCCGCCAGTCACCGACGGGTTCGGGGCATGGTTCGTGGCCAGGGTGACGCGGCGCGACGTCGGCATCGCCTCGGCCGTCACCCTGGTCCTGGTCGTCGTCATCTGGCTCCTGACGGGCGATCCGGCGGTCGTCGTCGGAGCGGGTGCCGGCGCACTCATCGGAGCGATCTCGCTCGTCGCGATCGCGACGCGACGTGGCGGCCTGGACGGCGACGGATTCGGGGCCACGGTCGAGGTCACGGTCGCGGCCGTGCTGGTCGCGACGGCCATCGCGGTGCCCGGCTGATGGCGCGCCCGCTGATCCTGGCCCTCGGTGGGACGCGGAGTGGCAAGAGCCGCTTCGGCCTGGCCGCGACGCGTGAGCTGGCCGGCTCGGGACGAGCGTGGTTCCTTGGGACCGCCTGGGCAGGCGATGCCGAGCTCGATGACCGGATCCGACGGCACCGCGCTGAACGACCTGACGACTGGCCGACGATCGACGTCGGTCCGGACCTCGCCGCGGCGATCGACGGTGCCCACCCCGACGAGCCGATCCTGCTCGATGGGCTCACCCTGTGGCTGAGTGCGATCCTCGGAGACGAGCCCGGCGACCTCGACGTGCTGCTCGATGGGCCGGTCGCCGCCGCCGTGGACGCGATCGACCGCCACCGGGGCCCGGTCGTCGTCGTGAGTGACGACGTCGGCGGCGGGATCATCCCGATGCATCCAGCCGCGCGCGCCTACCGCGACCTCGTCGGGATGGTCCACCAGCGTCTCGCCGCTCGCGCCGACGAGGTCCATCTCCTCGTCGCGGGCCTGCCGCTCCAGGTCAAGGGCGGACGGTCGACATGAGCACCCCGACGCCGGACCGCCTGGCGGCGACGTTGTCCACGATCGATGGCATCGGGCCGCTCGACACCGTCGCGATGACGACGGCCGGCGCTCACCTGGATGCGTTGACGAAGCCGCCCGGGAGCCTCGGCCGGCTCGAGGCCGTCGCGATCCAGCTGGCGGGAATCACCGGCCGGGCGGATGCCGAGATCGATCGGCGCGCCCTCGTGATCGCGGCGGGGGACCATGGCGTGACGGCACAGGGCGTCTCGGCGTACCCGTCCGAGGTCACATCGCAGATGGTCGCGAACTTCGTCGCTGGCGGCGCGGCGATCAACGTGCTGGCCGCGGCGGTCGGCGCGTCCGTGACCGTCGTCGACGTCGGCGTCGCGGGCGATCTCGGCGGGCCGGCCGAGGGACGGTCTCACGGCACCGGCGGCCGGCTGATCCGCGCTCGCGTGCGAGCCGGCACCGCCGACATGTCGCAGGGCCCGGCGATGACCCGCGCCGAGGCGTCGGCCGCGATCGAGGTCGGGCTGACGGTCGTGGATGACCTCCGCGCGGATGGCGTCGAGCTCATCGGGATCGGTGAGATGGGGATCGGCAACACGACCGCGGCGAGTGCCCTCACGGCCGTCCTGACCGGACGTCCGCCACGTGCCGTGACCGGCCGGGGCACGGGTGTCGACGAGGCGACGTGGGCCCACAAGGTCGCGGTGGTCGAGCGGGCGATCGCCGTCAACGCTCCGGACACGCGCGACCCGCTCGCGGTGCTCGCCGCCATCGGTGGTCTCGAGATCGCGGCCCTCGTCGGGGTGATCCTCGGAGCGGTGGCGCACCGCTTGCCGATCGTCCTGGATGGCTTCATCACGGGGTCTGCGGTCCTCGTCGCGGCAGCGCTCGCACCGGCCGTCCCGGCACGCGTGCTGGCGGGCCATCGCTCGGTGGAGCCCGGCCACGACGCGATCCTCGAGCATCTCGGGCTCGAGCCGCTGCTCCAGCTCGACCTCCGGCTGGGGGAGGGGACCGGCGCAGCGCTCGCCATCGGCCTCATCGATGCCGCCGTCCGGATCCGCGACGGCATGGCGACGTTTTCCTCAGCGGCGGTGTCAGGGCCGGCCGTTCCCACGGGGACGGCCGAGGGGAGGCCCTGACACCCGCCGCGCCCGACCCATCCGTCGTGTTGGTGCGTCACGCGCCGACCGCGTGGTCCGGGCGACGCTACTGCGGGCGGAGCGACCCGCCACTGTCGTCGGAGGGCCGGGCGCTGGCCGACGCCGTCGCGGCAGATCTTGCGCCGGGGCTACCAGACGCCGTCCACCTCGTCACGAGCCCGCGTCGACGCGCGCTGGCCACTGCAACGGCGATCGTCGCCGCCCTCGGTCCGCGCTGGACCGGGACCCTCGAGATCGACGACCG
>DASPHN010000285.1:0-3282 GCA_035629655.1 Saccharimonadales bacterium (SeqCode)
ACCGGCCGGGGGCTGGGCCGATGGACCACCACGGACCTCCGGAAAGGGGTAGGCGTCCTCGGGCCCGGACGACGGGAGCCCGCCGATTCCCCCCGCCATCCGGACCTCGAGGACGACGCAGAGCCTACGGATGAGGGCTCACCCGCCGGTCACAGGCGGCTGCATCGCGGCTTAACCCCTGGCGAACACGGCCGGACGGCCCGGCGATACGATCGGCGCGACGATGCGGCATACCCGATGGAGGCCTGCGATGACGGATGCTGGTGACCGGGGGGTGATCCGACGGCCCGGCGAGGCGCGGACGATCGAGGTCGGCGGGTTCACCGTCGTCGTCCATGCCGACGCCGACGTGACCGACGGCGCCTTCTCGCTCATCGAGACCGGAGATACCGAGATCGGCACGGGGCCGCCACTGCACATCCATCGGGACGTTGCCGAATCCTTCTTCGTGATCGATGGCGCGTACGTCATGGTCGTCGGGACCCGCGAAGTCCGGTGCGAGGCCGGCTCCTTCATCCACGTCCCACGCGGACTGCCGCACACCTTCCGAGTCGACGCACCTGAGAGTCGCAAGCTCAACCTCTACACACCGGCCGGCATGGTCGGCTACTTCGATGACCTCGCGGCCGGCATCCGAGCGGGTCTCGGCCCGGAACGACTGGATGCCATCGCCGAGCGATACGCGATGGACGTGGTCGGCGCGATCCCCGAGGGGTATCTCAGCGCCGATCCCTGATCGCGGTCAGACGGCGCCGCTCCGGACGGCGAGTTCCGCGAGCACGATCAGGATCCCATTGAACGCAGCATGCAGGCCGATCGGCGCCCAGATCGTCCCGCGTCGCAGGAACAGCCAGCCGAGCGCGATCGCCACAGGCACCCGGGTCACGAACCCGACGATGGCCAGGCCGAGGGCCTCCGGCGCGTCGTTCCCCGAGATCGTCAGGACATGGACGACCGCGAAGAACAGGGCGCCCCGGACGAGCGCCCGACGGGCACCGAGGTCGCGCACCCAGGCCGTGGTCGCGAAGCCTCGGAAGAGGATCTCCTCGCCGATCGGGGCGACGATCGCGCCGGCGAGCAGGTTGAGCAGGAAGCCGGTCGTCTCGCCAGCCGGGGGCAACGGGCTCACGGGCTCGACCGGCAGCAGCGCCGCGAAGATGGCCGCGATGGGCAGCGTCAGGAGGATGACCGGGGCCGCGTAGAGGGCGCCCTTCGCGAGCTCTCGAACCGCCTCGCCATCGAATCGACGCATGCCCATCTCGGCCCAGGTCAACGCCCCGACGTCGATGACGAGCAGCCGGATGAGCCCGACGTAGATCACGGCCTGAGCCAGCACCGAGATCAACCGCCCGAATGGCCCATCGACCGCGATCCCGACGATCGTCATCGGGACGCCGAGGATGATGACGACGAGCAGGGAGACCGGGATCGAGGCCGCGAAGACGAGGAACGGCGATGGTCCGCGGTAGGCCGTTCGGGCCCTGACGCGCCGCTCGATGCCTTGCGACCCGGCCCCGGCGACGAGACCCACGGCGAGCAGCACGAAGCCCACGATGAACAACGCCGGCGCCGCGCCGCGCCCGCCGGCGAGGATCGCGATGCCGACGAATCCCAAGCCGAGCAGCGTGGCGATCCACCCGACCACGAACAGTGCGGGCACGGAGCGGCCCTCGATCGTGAACGTGCCGGCGCCCGGCCGCGTCGAGACTGGCGGGTTCGAGACGTTCGGGGGCGTCAGGACCGGGGCGATGTCGCGGTCGGTCGGCCGGTCGGCCCCTGTCTCATCGGCCGGCGGCGTCCCGGAGTCGGGCGGGATCAACGCTCGGGCAGCGGATCCGAGGCGGCCGCCGAGCGACCGGTGCTGCGCGGCCCGCCCCGGCTCGAGGACCGGACCGACGTCTGGATCGAGGACGGGATGGTGCCGACAGCCGGGGATGCGATGCGGCCGGTGGCCTCGAGGCCGGACGGCAGCGGTTCGATCGTCGCGGCCGCCGCGACCTCACGTCGCTCGAAGTCCTTGCCGCACCACGCGCACAGCGACCAGTCGAGACCGACGAGCCGCGAGCAGTTGGGGCAGACGCGGTTCAGTCGTGTCCGGCACGACGGACAGATGATCCATTCCTCGTTGACGCGTCGCTCGCACGTCGGGCAGTGGTGGATCTGCTCGACCTCGGCGAGGAGCGCCTCCTCGGCCAGGTTCCGCTCCCAGACCTCGCCGATCTTCTCGTGCGGCCGAACGATCTTGTAGACCCAGACGGCGAAGATGAAGAAGATCGGGGTGAAGAGGATGATCCCCGCCGCGACGACGTACGGCAGGATCGCGTTGTCCGACCGCTGCTGCATGTCTCGGAATGCCCAGTAGGCGGTCGCGATCCAGAGGATGACGAGATAGATGCCGATCGCCCGGAGGCCGACCTGCACCACGGGGCTGCCGACGACATCGCCGATCGTCTGGCCGATGTCGTCGAGGATCTGATCCATGCCTGGGGTTAGCCTCCGTCTGTCGGCGTGTTCCGACGGCGTCCCGCGAGCGGAAACGTTCGGCGAAGTGTAGCAGGGGCTCCGGTGGGATCCCCTCGGCGGACGCCGACGGCGGAGGCCGCCGACGGGTGCTCAGACGGGTCGGCGGGCGGTCGCGTGACGGTCACCGACGAGGGCGAGGATCCCGGCGATCGTGAGCAGCAGGGCTCCGATCCCGACGGCGTAGACGCCGACCTCCGTCCCGAGGAACCTCGAGAAGAGGTACGGCCAGGCCAACCCGAGCAGGAGTGGCCCGAGTCCAAGGCCCACCAGCCCGACGCGGATCCACGCTGGGACCGGGTTCGCGACGAGATTCAGGCCGACGATGGCCAACAGCGCGATGACGGCGAGCAGATGACCGGGACCCGCCATCCCCCATCGATCGAAGTAGCCGACACCGGAGGCCCCGATGACGCTCGTGGCCCAGGGCAGGACGAAGCCGGCGGCGGCGATCGCGGCGCCACCCACCGCCAACCATCCCGTGGCTTCGCGCAGGCGGACGTCATCCCGGTCGCGTGCCGGGTCGCCGGGCAGGGTGGCGGCGGCGGCGACCGCGGCCGCCCCCGACGCCGCGTCTCCCGTGCCCCAGGCGCGCGCCGGCGCGGCTGGTCCGGCGGGCATCACCGGTGCCGGAGGGACGTAGGCGCCGGGTGTCGCCATCGCCGTCGCGCCGGCGCTGGCCATCACCGAGCGCGGCATCGCGAAGGCCGCGGCGAGACCGGCACCCGATCCGGCGCTCGGCGGCTCGGCATCCCATCGAGC
>DASPHN010000286.1:0-3006 GCA_035629655.1 Saccharimonadales bacterium (SeqCode)
GGCCAGCCGCAGACGCTGCCGCTTCGCAGCATGCTCGAGCACTACATCGAGCATCGACGCGAGATCGTCCGCCGCCGGACCGAGTTCGACCTCGGCAAGGCCCGCGCGCGGGCGCACATCCTCGAGGGCCTCAAGATCGCCCTCGACAACCTCGACGCGGTCATCAAGACGATCCGCGAGTCGGCCGACGTCGAGCTCGCCAAGCAGAACCTGATGAGCCGGTTCGACCTGTCGGACCTGCAGGCCCAGGCCATCCTCGACATGCGGCTGGCCCGCCTGGCGGCCCTCGAGCGCAAGAAGATCGAGGACGAGTACCTCACGGTGATCCAGCTCATCGCCGAGCTCGAGGACATCCTGGCCAACCCGGCCCGCGTGCTCCAGATCATCAAGGACGAGCTCGTCGAGCTGAAGCGCAAGTACGCCGGTGAGCGGCGTACGCGCGTCGCCGACGACGCCAGCCGCGAGATGACCGACGAGGACCTGATCGCCGACGAGGACGTCGTCGTGACGATCTCGGGGCGCGGCTATATCAAGCGCCAGCCGGTCGACACCTACCGCCGCCAGCACCGGGGCGGGAAGGGGATCATCGGCCACGTGACGCGCGAGGAGGATGCGGTCGAGCACCTGCTCGTGGCCAACACGCACGACTGGGCCCTCTTCTTCACGAACCGGGGGCGCGTCTTCAGCGCCAAGGTGCACGCGATCCCGGATGCGAGCCGGCAGGCCAAGGGCATGGCCATCATCAATCTGCCGGGGGTCCAGGTCGATTCCGGCGAGGTGCCGGTCGCCACGATCGTCCTGCCGAACTTCGAGCCGGGCAACTATCTCGTCCTCGCGACCCGCAAGGGCATCGTCAAGAAGACGCCGCTCGAGCAGTTCGAGCGGGTCCGTGCGACGGGCATCCGGGCCATCACCATCGCCGACGACGATGAGCTCGCCTGGGTCGACGTCTCGGGCGGCGAGGACGACATCATCATCGCCACCTCGCAGGGCATGCTCGCCCGGTTCCAGGAGGACGAGGTCCGGCCCATGGGCCGCGACGCGGCCGGGGTCATCGGCATCCGGCTCCTCAAGAAGGAGGGCGACACGGTCGTCGCCATGCGCGTCGTCGAGATCGACGCCGACCTCCTGGTCCTGACCGAGACCGGGTACGGCAAGCGCGTCCCGATCGGCGAGTTCCGGCGCAAGCACCGCGGCGGCCAGGGCGTCCGGCTCATCGCCCTCGAGGGGCGCAAGACCGGTCTCGTGGCGGCAGTCCAGCAGGTCACCGAGGCCGACGAGGAGCTCGTCCTCATCTCCGAGGGCGGCCAGGTCATCCGGACGGAGACGAACTCGATCAACCGCTACTCGCCCGGGGCTCGCGGCGTGATCGTCATGCGCCTGGCCGAAGGCGACCGGGTCGCGGCGATCGCCGCGTTCCGGCCCGGACTTGCGGACCGGGACGGCATGGGCGACGATGGCGCACCCGCGACGGACGGTCCCGGTCAGACGGGTCCGGGCGGTGGCGGCGGCGCGTGACGATGAGCTCGGACGGCGGCTGATGGGCGAACGAGAGGGTGCACCCATGTACGCGGACCAGTTCGAGATCTACCACGGGAACGCGAACCCCGAGCTGGCCCGCAAGATCGCGCGCTACCTGGGCAGCGAGCCGGGCAAGGCCGAGGTGTTCCAGTTCGCCAACGAGAACATCTTCGTCAAGATCCTCGACAACGTGCGGGAGAAGGACGTCTTCGTCGTCCAGCCGACGAGCCACCCGGTCAACCAGTCGATCATGGAACTGCTGATCATGATCGACGCCTTCAAGCGGGCCAGCGCCGGGCGCATCACGGCCGTGGTGCCGTTCTACGCCTACGGGCGATCGGACAAGAAGGACCAGCCGCGCGTCCCGATCACGGCCCGCCTCATCGCCGACATGATCACCGTGGCCGGCGCCGACCGGGTGCTGACCATGGACCTCCACCAGGGCCAGATCCAGGGCTTCTTCAACATCCCGGTCGACGAGCTGACGGCGGTGCCGATGATCGCCCGCTACTTCATCGACAAGCATCTCGATGACGTCGTCGTCGTCACGGACCTCGGCTTCGCCAAGCGAGCGCGCGGCTTCGCCGAGCTCCTCGACGCGCCGCTCGCCATCATCGAGAAGCGTCGCCTGGGCAACCTCGACCGGGCCGAGCTGATGAATGTCATCGGCGACGTGCGCGGCAAGCGCGCGATCATCGTCGATGACGAGATCGACACCGGCGGCACGCTCATCGAGGTCGTCCGCGCCCTGGAGCGCGAAGGTGTCACCGAGATGTACGCCTGCGCCACCCATGGCGTGCTGAGCGACCCGGCGGTCGAGCGCATCCGCGACAGCAGCCTGCGCGAGGTCGTCATCACCGACTCGATCCCGCTGGCAGCCTCGAAGCGCCTGCCGAAGCTGACCACCCTGTCCGTGGCGCCGCTCATCGGCGAGGCGATCAAGCGCATCCATCGCGGTGAATCCGTCGGCGCCCTCTTCAACAGCGAGATGTCGTTCACGCAGGAGATGCTCCTCTGGGACGAAGGCGCCGATGAGGGCGGCTTCGGATCCGGGCGCATCGCCGGGCCCGTCGATGGGGAGCCGTCCGCGGCGACGCTTGCCGGTGTCATGAGCACAGGATCGGGAGATCGATGAGCCTCCAGCTGCACCGACCCGACGGCGAGGGCGGCCTCGAGCCGCGACCCGTCTCCGACCAGAACTGGCGCAACCAGCTCCGCTCGCCACGCTGGGGCGAAGGCCTGCGCAAGGGCCGGCTGCCAGAGCACGCGAACACCGAGATGAACCCCACGTCGCGGTTCCGCTCGGTCCTGTTCTGGCTGGCCCTCGGCCTCGGGACCTTCGTGATCCTCGTCGCGGGCTACGGCAGCGGGTTCTGGTCCTAGGCGCCTGACGGGGCGACCGCCCGACTCGCCCTATACTCACGCTTCCATGCGCTTCTTCTCCCGTTTCGTCGACTCGAATGACCGCGAGATCCGACGCATCCA
>DASPHN010000287.1:0-2447 GCA_035629655.1 Saccharimonadales bacterium (SeqCode)
CGTCATCAACACGCACTTCATCGTCGCCTACATGCTCATCCAGCACGGCACGGACGAGCAGAAAGAGCGCTTCCTCCCGCGCATGGCCACCGGCGAGGTGCGCGGGGCGTTCTCCATGTCCGAGCCGGGCCTCGGGTCCGATGTCGCGGCGATCCGCACCAAGGCGACGAAGAACGCCGACGGCGGCTACACGATCGACGGCCAGAAGATGTGGCTGACCAACGGCGGCAGCTCGACGCTCGTCGCGGCGCTGGTGCGCACCGACGAGGGCTCGGACAAGGCGCACCAGAACCTCACGACCTTCCTGGTCGAGAAGCCGACCGGCTTCGGCGAGGTCGTCCCCGGGCTCACCATCCCCGGGAAGATCGACAAGATGGGCTACAAGGGCGTCGACACCACCGAGCTGATCTTCGACGGCTACCAGGCGAAGGCCGAGGACATCCTCGGCGCCGCCCCCGGCAAGGGCTTCTCGCAGATGATGGACGGCGTCGAGGTCGGGCGGGTCAACGTCGCGGCCCGTGCGTGTGGCATCTCGATCCGGGCCTTCGAGCTCGCCATCGCCTACGCCCAGCAGCGCGAGACCTTCGGCAAGCCGATCGCCCAGCACCAGGCGATCGCCTTCCAGCTCGCCGAGATGGCGACCAAGGTCGAGGCCTCGCACGCCCTGATGGTGAAGGCCGCGCGGCTCAAAGACGCCGGCTCACGCAACGACGTCGAGGCCGGCATGGCCAAGCTGATCGCCAGCGAGTACTGCGCCGAGGTCACCACCCAGTCCTTCCGGATCCACGGGGGCTACGGCTACTCGAAGGAGTACGAGATCGAGCGGCTCATGCGTGAGGCGCCGTTCCTGCTCATCGGCGAGGGCACCAGCGAGATCCAGAAGACGATCATCAGCCGCGGACTGCTCAAGACCTACGCCCTCAAGCGCTGAGGCGGGACTTTCGGTACCGAAAGTCCCGCCCCACTGCGAACTTTCGGTACCGAAAGTCCCAGGGTCCGGAGCCCTTAGCGGGCCGGCCGGCTGTCGTACTTCGCCCGCGCCCAGAGGTAGCCGGCCAGTGCGATGGCGGCACACCAGGCGACGGCGAGGACCCCGCTGTTCCCGATCGCGGTGCCCGTCAGCAGCCCGCGCAGCGTCTCGATGATCGGCGTGAACGGCTGGTTCTCGGCGAACCAGCGCAGCCCCGCGGGCATCGTCTCGGTCGGCACGAAGCCGCTGCCGAAGAAGGGCAGCAGGATCAGCGGCATCGGCAGGTTGCTCGCGCCCTCGACGCTCTTGGCGGCCAGGCCCATGGCGACCGACAGCCAGGAGAGCGCGAAGCTGACCAGCACGAGCAGACCGGTCGCGGCGAGCCACTCGACGACGGTCGCGTCGGGCCGGAACCCGATCAGCAGCGCCACCACCACCACGAACGCCAGGCCGATCATCGTCTGGACGACCGCGCCGCCGACGTGCCCCGTCAGGACGGAGGCGCGGGCGATGGACATCGTCCGGAAGCGGGCGATGATGCCCTCGGTCATGTCCATGGCGACCGAGATCGCCGTGCCCTGTGCCGCCGATGCGATCGCGAGCACGAGGATGCCGGGCGTGAGGTAGTCGGCGTATTCCGCCCGACCGCCGGAGACCCCGCCCAGGCCGGCGCCCAGGGTGCCGCCGAACACGTAGACGAACAGCAGCAGGAGGACGACGGGGATGCCGGCGACCATCAACGTCAGAACGGGATAGCGCACCGCGTGCTTGAGGTTGCGGCGCAGCATCGTGGCGGAGTCGCTGACCGTGTAGGAGAGCGTGGTCATGGCGTGGGCACCTTCTCGTCGGTGGTGGGGCGGCCGGTGAGGGCCAGGAAGACGTCGTCCAGGTCGGGGGTGTGCACGGTCAGGCCGGCGACCTCGACCGCTGCGTCGTCGAGGCGGGCGAGCAGCGACTTGAGTGCGGCGAGGCTGCCGTCGCCGGGGACGTCGAGGGCGAGCGTCCCGGCGTCCTCGACGGCGATCCCGAGCGTGCGCGCGGCCGACTCGAGCGGGCCGGTGCCGGCGAACTGGAGCCGGACGTGGCCGCCGGGCACGAGGCGCTTCAGCTCGTCGGCGGTGCCCTCCGCGACCAGGATCCCGGCGTCCAGGACCCCGATCCGGTCGGCCAGCTGATCGGCCTCCTCCAGGTACTGCGTCGTCAGCAGGATCGTGACGCCGTCGGCGACCAGGTCGCGGACGATCTGCCACATCGCCCGCCGGCTGCGCGGGTCGAGCCCGGTCGTCGGCTCGTCGAGGAACACGATTCGCGGATCGCCCATGAGACCCATGGCCAGGTCGAGCCGGCGCCGCATGCCGCCCGAGTAGGTCGCGGGTGTGGTCCGCGCCGCCTCCGTGAGCTCGAACCGCTCGAGCAGGTCGGTGGCACGTCGCCGTCCCTCGGCCTTGCCCAGGTGGTTCAGGTCGGCCATCAGCCG
>DASPHN010000288.1:0-5408 GCA_035629655.1 Saccharimonadales bacterium (SeqCode)
CACGGGCAGGCGGGGCGGGTCGGCCTCGTCGTACGGCATCGATTCGAGCGCGTCGAACGTATACAGCAGGGGCGCCTGCGAGCCGATGGTGACGCACGCCTCGACGGGTGCCTCGGGCCAGCCCGCCAACAGGTCCACGAGCACGATCCCGCCCAGGCTGAGGGCGACGGGCAGGACGGGGTCGTCGCCGGCCGCCGCCTTGGCCGCGAGCAGCTCCTCGCGAAGGACGGCCTGGATGGACGCGCGATGCCGCTGGTAGCCGATGACATCCGACAGCAGCTGGGCGCCGAGCGTATCGAGCAGGGCCTCCCGCTTGTCTTCGTAGTAGTACGTCACGAGCTTGGCGATGAGCTCCCGCCGGATGCCCGCCCCGAGCTTGGGGATGGGAGCCGGGGCCGAACGGGTCCCGCGATACAGGGATCGCCGCCAGTCGCCCAGGCGCAGGCCCGAGCGGCGCCGCCATTCCGGCGCGACGACGCGGACGTCGTGCCAGCCACGCGCACGGACCTGGTCCTCGATCCGCGATCGATTGGCGACCAGGCCCTCGGACGTCTCGTTCGCGCCGTGGATGAACAGGAGGATGCCGCGCGGCGGGGGGGTCGATGTCTGGCTGGCGGTCCGGGCGCTCACGCCGTCACGATGACGGTGGGACGCGGCACGGGTCAACCTCGGCGCCCCGTGACCACCCGTCCGGTAGCATCGAGCCATGCCCGAGCGCGCGTCCGCGACGTACACCCACGGCCATCACGAGAGCGTCCTGCGCTCGCATCGCTGGCGGACAGCCGAGAACTCGGCGGCGTACCTCCTCCCGCACCTCCAGCCCGGGATGTCGCTGCTGGACGTGGGCTGTGGACCCGGGACGATCACGATCGACCTTGGACGACGCCTGGCTCCGGGCCGGGTCGTCGGCCTGGACGCGGTCGCCGGTCCGCTCGACGCCGCGCGCGCGGACGCGGCCACGGCCGGGCTGGACAACGCCACGTTCCGGGTCGGGGATGCGTACGCGCTCCCCTTCGACGACGACTCGTTCGACGTCGTCCACGCCCACCAGGTCCTGCAACACCTGGCGGATCCGGTGGCCGCGCTCCGGGAGATGGCCCGTGTCGCTCGACCCGGTGGCCTCATCGCGGCCCGCGACAGCGATTACGGGGCCATGACGTGGCACCCGCCCGACCCCCAGCTCGATGGTTGGCTGCGGCTCTATCGGGATCTGGCCCGTTCGAATGGCGGCGAACCGGATGCGGGGCGGATCCTCCTCGCCTGGGCCCACGCTGCCGGCCTTCGCGACGTGACGCCGGGCGCCTCGACGTGGTGCTTCGCGACGCCTGCAGACCGCGCCTGGTGGGGCGGGCTGTGGGCGGAACGCGTGATCCGGTCAGCCTTCGCCGATGGCGCGACGACCGCCGGCCTGGCCTCGAGGGACGACCTGGAAAGGATCGCCGACGCGTTCAGACGCTGGGCCGCCAGCGACGACGGCTGGTTCGTCGTGACCTCGGGAGAGATCCTGTGTCGGACGTGACCGATCCACCCGAACCGAGGCCGTAGCCCGGAAACCGGTCCGAGGTCCAGGGCGTATCGAGGGTTGACCCAGATACCTCGCTGTTGGAGAACTCGGGATGCACAAGACCCTTCGCCTCGCCGGCCTCGGCCTCAGCCTCGCCGCCGTCCTCGCGGCCTGCTCGTCCTCGGGTGGGGCCTCGCCGTCCGCCGCCGCGCCGACGGCCGCGCCGTCTGTCGCCGCCCCATCGGCCGAAGCGTCCGTCGAGCCGTCGGCCGCCCAGAGCGCGCCGCCGGCCAGCGCCTCGACCGGCACGGTCGTCGTGGCCGAGTCCGACCTCGGCCAGATCCTCACGGATGCCGAGGGCCGGACCCTCTACCTGTTCACGCCCGACGAGGCGGGCACGCCGACCTGCTACGACTCGTGCGCCGAGAACTGGCCGCCGCTCACGGCGACCGGTGAGGTCACCGCCGGCGCCGGGCTCGATGCCGCGAAGCTGACGACCGTCGATCGGACCGATGGCACGAAGCAGGTGAAGTACGGCGATTGGCCGCTCTACTACTTCGCCGCGGACGCGGCCCCCGGCGACACCACCGGCCAGGGCGTCGGCGAGAAGTGGTTCGTCGTCGCTCCGACCGGTGACGCGATCGGCGGCTGACCGCCCGCGGGCCTCGGCCCGCACGACCGACATGGAACGACCCGGTCCGGTGGCACGAGCCACCCGGCCGGGTCGTGTTCGTGTGCGAGCCTACCGGGCGGCAGCGCCGACCTTCGAGCGGTCCTTGAGGATCTGCCCTGCGGCCAGCTTGCCCGGCGCGCCCATGACGCAGCCACCCGGGTGCGTCCCGGAGCCGCACTGGTAGTAGCCGTCGATCGGGGTCCGGTACTGCGACCACCCCGGTGCGGGCCGGAAGAAGAACATCTGCGGCGCGAAGAACTCGCCGGCGAAGATGTTGCCCTCGCTGAGGCCCACGGTCCGCTCGATGTGCAGCGGGGTCACGACCTCGCGCTGGAGGACGAGGTCGCCGAAGCCGGGAAAGAACGTCTCGAGGGTCCGCTGAACGGTGTCGCCCAGGTTCTCCTGCTCGGTGTCCCAGTCGCTCTCGCGGAGCTTGTAGGGCGTGTACTGGATGAAGCACGACATGACGTGCTTGCCCGGAGGCGCCATGTCGGGGTCGATCGTCGACTGCACCGCCATGTCGATGTACGGGTGCTCGCTGTACCAGCCGTACTTCGCGTCGTCGAAGGCGCGCTCGAGATAGTCCATCGACGGCCCGATGTTCGTGAACCCGCGGAACTGGTCGCCTCGGTCGCCCATCGAGGGGTACTTGGGCAGCCCGTCGAGCGCGAAGTTCACCTTGGACGAGGTGCCCTGGAACCGGAAGCGCTGGATGTTCTCGACGAGGTCGTCGGGCAGCTCGCGTGGCTCGACGAGCTCGAGGAACGTGCGTCGCGGATCGAGGGCGCTGACGACGGTGTCGGCGTGGAATTCCGTGCCATCGGTGAGGGCGACGCCGGTCGCCCGGCCGTCCTTCGTGATGACGCTGTCCACCGGCGACTCGAGGCGGATCTCGGCGCCGAAGGACTGGGCGGCTCGAGCCAGGACCTGGGTGAACCCGCCGTTGCCGCCCTTGTGGAAGGCCCAGGAGCCGAACTCGCCGTCGTGCTCGCCGATCGAGTGGTAGAGCAACACCAGACCGGAGCCCTGCGACCGGGGGCCGACCTTGGTCCCGATGATGCTCGATGAGGCGAGGTAGCCCTTGAGCAGTTCGGAGTCGAAATAGTCGTCGAGGAAGTCGGCGGCGCTGCCGGTCAGCAGCCGGACCGCGTTGTGGAGCACCCGCTTGTCGAGCTTCTTGAAGCGCGACCCGATGCTCGCGAGCGCGATGAGCTCCTCGGGGTCGTTGCTGAAGATGTCCGGGGGCACCATGTCGAGCAGCGGCTTGATGGCCTGGCAGACCATCTCGATGTCGTGGCTGTACTGGTCGTAGGCATCGGCATCGTGGGTCGAGTGCCGGGCGATCTCCTTCAGGTTCTGGCCGTGGTCCTGGGTGAACAGGAGGTGGTCGCCCTCACCATCGGGCGCGAACGTCGTCGACATCAGGAGCGGCATGAAGCCGTGCTTCGTGAGCTCGAGGTCGTGGATGATGTCCGGCCGCAGCAGGCTCAGCGCGTACGAGAAGGTCGTGAACCAGAAGCCGGGCCGAAGCTCCTCGGTGATCGCGGCCCCACCGACGAGGTGGCGGCGCTCGAGGATGAGGGTCCTGAGGCCGGACTTCGCGAGGTAGGCGCCGTTGACGAGGCCGTTGTGGCCGCCGCCGATGACGATCGCGTCGTAGGTGCGGTCGGCCTTCGAGGTCGCACGGGTCGAGCCGTTCGACTTCGCCGGCTTGGGCGGCTTGGCGGCAGCGGAGCGCTTGGTCGGGATCGTCGTCGTCATGTCAGGCCGTCTTTCGCTCAGGGTTGTAGAGCGGCAGCCGAGCCACGTGCGCGGCGACCTGCTCGTAGTGGTGATCGACCGTGAACTCGAGGTTCACCTTCGTCCCGAGCTTCGCGAAGTCGGGCCGGACGCGGGCGATGGCGATGTGGCGCTGGAGCATCGGCGAGTACATGAAGCTCGTGGCGTAGCCCACCCGCTGGTAGTCGTCGTCGTAGACCATCCAGTCCTCGACGACCGGTGCGTGGTCCTTGGGCGGGATGAGACCCGCCTCGTTGTAGACCCGATCGTAGTCCCGCCAGTCCACGATCAACCCACGCATGTTCCAGCGCGATGTCTTGTCGGCGATCTCGCGCTCGAGCGCCTTGCGGCCGATGAACGGCCGATCGTCGGCGCCGAGGTCCTTGAACATCCAGGTCCAGCCGAGCTCGATCGGCGTGGAGCGGTGGGCGTCGTTCCAGGCGTAGCGGCTCGAGTCGAAGTCCGCCTCCAGGAGGAGCAGCCCGGCCTCGATCCGAAGCATGTACAGGGCGGCCAGGCCGAACGGCAGCACGCCGTGCCCCTCGACGCTGTCCCAGAGGGTGTCCCAGACGTGCAGCGCGTCCGGGCTCTCGATCCAGATCTCGTAACCGAGGTCGCCGCTGTAGCCCGTGCGGCTGACGGTGACCGGCGCCCCGCCGATCTCGCCCTTCGCGAGGCCGAAGTACGGGATCCGCTCCATCTGGGGCACGAGCTTGGCGAGCAAGTCACGCGACCGTGGGCCCTGGATGGCCAGCGTGCCGATGTCGTGGCTCAGCTCCTCGATCGTGACGTCGAGCCGGCCGATGCGATCCGCGAAGTACGCGAAGTTCGGCTCGGCGCTCGTGAGCAGGTAGTCGTCCTTGGCCCGGCGCAGGATCACGCCGTCCTCGATCACGAACCCCCGGTCGTCCAGCCAGCAGGTGTATTGGGCGTGGCCGGGCGGACACGCGCGGATATCGCGGGCGAGGATCCCGGACAGGAAGCGCTCGGCGTCCTTGCCGGCGATCCGGTACTTGTAGAGCGGGCTCGAGTCGAAGATCCCGGCCGCGTTCCGGACCGAGAAGTACTCGAACTTGTCGGACATCTGGTAGCGGTCCGCCGCGAGGTGGCCCGACCAGTGGCTCCACAGCTGGGTCTCGTTGAGCGCGGCCGTGCGCTCGTGAAATGGCGTGGTCCGGATCATGCCGTCGGGCTCTCCTGTCTGGTGCCGGTGACGGGGCGCGCGGGATACGGGTCTCTCGGCACGGTACCCGCTATTGGACGTGTGCGCAATTGCGTTCTACCCTGCGGGCGATGACCACCCTCCGGACCCGGATGGCACCCGTCCAGCGGCGCGAGGCGATCGTGGCCGCCGCGCTGGAGGTCGCCGTCCGCAAGGGGCTCGCCTCGACGACGGTGCGCGACGTGGCCGCCGAGATGGGCACGTCGTCGGGACTGATCCATCACTACTTC
>DASPHN010000289.1:0-3560 GCA_035629655.1 Saccharimonadales bacterium (SeqCode)
TCGGCGGTCACGGTCGGCGTGCTGTCGGGAACGACAGGACTCGGTGCACTGGAAGCGGGCGCCGCGCCCAGCGCGGCGACCCCCGGCACCGGCACGACCACCACCCCGGTCACGCTGAGCACCTCCGAAGCCGTCATCGCCGTGGCCGAGTCCGCCAGCCCGGCCGTGGTGACGATCACCACCGGCACGGCCGGCGACCCGAACGCCTTCGGGCCGGGCTCGATGCCCGCGACGGGGGTCGGATCCGGGTTCGTCTTCGATGCCGACGGCCTCATCCTGACCAACGCCCACGTGATCGAAGGCGCGACGACCGTCACGGTCACGTTCCAGGACGGGACCGAGCGTGCCGGCACCGTCGTCTCGACCGATCCGCAGCACGACCTCGCGGTGGTCCGCGTCGAGGGTACGGGCCTGCCGACCATCGAGATCGGCGACGCGTCGGCTCTCAAGGTCGGCCAGCTCGTCGTCGCCATCGGCAGCCCGCTCGGGACCTTCACCGAGACGGTGACCAGCGGCATCCTGAGCGCCACCGACCGGACCATCGAGGTCGGCGACCAGGGCTCGCGACGCACCACGTCGCTCCGCGGCCTGCTTCAGACCGACGCCGCGATCAACCCGGGCAACAGCGGGGGACCGCTCCTCGACGCGGCCGGCCACGCCATCGGCGTGAACGTCGCGGTCGCGGCCAGCGCCCAGGGCATCGGGTTCGCGATCCCGATCGATGCCGCCGCCGCGATCATGGCCGAGGCGCGCGCCGCGATCGCCTGACGGACCGGTCGGGCCGCGTGACGCATCGGCCGGTCGGCGCTACCGTTCGGTCATGACCGAACGCTTCGTCGACGTTCCCGGCGGCCGCCTCTTCGTCATCGATGACGGCGCCCCGGGTGATCCTCCCATCGTCCTGCTCCACGCAGGCGTCGCGGACTCTCGCGCCTGGGATGACCTCGCACCGTATCTGGTCGCCGGCGGCTATCGGGTGGTTCGCCGGGATATGCGCGGGTTCGGCCGGACCGAGACCGAGGACGTCGAGTACTCCAATCGAGCGGACGTGATCGCCGTGCTCGACGCGCTGGACATCGGCCAAGCGGTGCTCGTCGGCAACTCGAGCGGTGGCCAGGTCGCCTACGACACCGCCATCGAGTTCCCCGATCGGGTCGCCGCGGTCGTCGGCGTCGCCGCCGAGCCCGGCGGCTTCGACGCAGAGCCCACTCCCGAGGAGTCGGCGCTGTTCGAAGAGGCCGATGCCCTGGAGGAGGCCTTCGAGGCCGGCGGCCCCGACGCGCCGAGCGCGGCGGCCATCGCCGAATTCGAGGTGCGGCTGTGGGTCGACGGCCCCGGCCAGCCACCCGACCGTGTGCCCGCCGCGATCCGTGAGCTGGTCCGCGAGATGGACGTCCTGCATTACGCCCCGGGTCGCACCCAGGGGTCGCCGATCCCGCTCCTGCCGCGCGCGAACGACCGGCTGGCCGAGCTCCGTGCACCGGTCCTGGCCGTCGCCGGTGCGCTCGATCTGCGCGAATTCACACTGGCCGCGCAGCATCTGGCCGCCGAGCTGCCCCATGCCACGGCGGTGATCTGGCCGGACGTCGCCCACATGATCGGCATGGAGGTCCCCGAGCGGCTCGCCGGACGCATCCTCGAGTTCCTGGCGCCCCTGCCGCGCTGGTCGTGACCGCCGGCGCGCGGACGGGCGGTCGGCGCCGGGGAGACCCGCGTGGCCGTCGGCGGTGGCTCGGGCCGTTGCTCGTCGTCGTGGGCGTCGCCGCGGTCCTCATCGCCCTGATGCCGCGGACCGGCGGCGCCGGCGCCGATGCCTCGCCGAGCCCAGCCGGCCTCGTGCCCGTGATCGTGCCGGGTCTCTCCGTGTCTCCGCCCGTCTCGACGGGGCCGCCACCGGAACCGGGCCACGAGATGTACGGCTTCCTCCCGTATTGGGAGATGGACGACACGATCGCCGACCACCTCGAGGAGACGGACCTCTCGACGCTCGCCCTGTTCTCGGTCACGCACCGCCGCGACGGGTCGATGGCCACTACCCAGAACGGGTATCGACGCATCACCGGCGACGTCGGGCGGACCCTCGTTCGCGAGGCACACGACCGCGAGACCCGCGTCGAGATCGTCTACACGAGCTTCGGCGAACCCAAGAACCGGCGCTTCTATGACGATCCCGCAGCCCAGGCGGCCTGGATCGAGACGCTCGTCGACTTCGTGGAGGAGCAGGGAGTCGATGGCGTGAACGTCGATGTCGAGCTCCTGCCGTTCGACCTCGTGCCGGCCTACGGGCAGTTCGTCGGGCAGCTTCGGGCCGCGCTCGTGGCTCGGCTGCCGGACGCCCAGGTCTCGGTGGCGACCCAGGCCAACGAGTCGGGTGCGGCCATGGCCGCTGCGGCAGCGCAAGCCGGCGCCGACCGGATCTTCATGATGGGCTACGACTACCACTGGGCGGGCTCACAGCCCGGCGCCTCGGCGCCGCTCGAGCGGCGCGATGGCGAGGCGAAGGACCTGCGCTGGTCGCTCGATCTCTACGCCGCCCTTGGCGTGCCGGTCGAACGGACGCTCCTCGGGTTGCCGCTCTATGGCATCACCTGGCCGGTCGAGGGACCGGAGCTCGGCGACTTCGCGACGGGCCGAGGCGATGGCTGGGTCCCGCGGCGGAACCTGGGGGTCCTGGACGACCCCGACTTCGAGCCGACGCTCGATCCGATCGAGCAGGTCGAGTTCTACGCGGTCCGGGCCGATGGCACGGACCAACCCGACGAGGCGACCGAGCTGCCCGTGGAGCCCGGCGTCGACCCGAGCGCGGCCGGCTCGCTCGAACCGGCGCCCCCGACCGGCGGCTGGAACGCCGTCTACTTCGACTCGCCCCGCAGCCTGACCCCCAAGCTCGCCCTGGCTGACGAGCGCGGCCTGGCGGGCGCCGGCTTCTGGGCCATCGGCTATGAGCGTGGCCTGCCTGGCTACACGGACCTCATCGAGACGTTCCGCGCGGGCGAGATCCGGGCGCCGTGACCGACGTCAGCGCCACGGCCCTGAATCGGGCCACGCTGGCGCGTCAGCATCTGCTCGAGCGTGCCGCGCTCCCGCCGGTCGCCGCCATCGAGGCCGTGGCCGGGCTGCAGGCGCAGGAGGCGGCCTCGCCGTACATCGGGCTGTGGACCCGCCTCGTCGGGTTCGAGCCGAGTCAGCTGGATCGCGCGTTCGCAGAGCGGAACGTCGTCAAGGGCGGACTGATGCGCTCGACCCTGCACGTCGTCAGCGCTCGCGACTACCGGCACTTCCTGCCGGCCCTGCTGCCGATGCTTCGCTCCATCCGTCGACAGGACCGGTCCGAGCGGCCGTCCGAAGCGGAGCTGGCACGACTTTTCGCGGTGGCGGCCGCGTTCACGGCCGAGCCACGCACCCTGACGGAGGTCCGGGCCCACCTCGCCGAGCAGGGCATCGATGGCCGCGATCCCGACGAGTTCGTCTGGTGGCTGCGCCGGAACGCGCCATTCATCCATGCCCCGGCCGATGACGTGCCGTGGTCGTTCGGGCGGCGGCCGCGGATCGTGGATGCC
>DASPHN010000290.1:0-4726 GCA_035629655.1 Saccharimonadales bacterium (SeqCode)
CAAGTACGAGGAGCTGCTGGCCGACTTCGGGTGCTCGGAGCAGATGCTCGAGGTCGGGACGGACCATGCGCCGCTGTTGGCCGCGATCGAGCGCGCGACGGACCGTGCTGGGAGCTCCACGGGCCGCGACGATCTGCGCGACCGGGCGATGCGTCAGCGGCTCCTCGTCGAGGCGATGTGGGAGCGGGTCCGCTCGGTCGTCGGCCTGCCGCGTGCGGGGGTCACCGAGGCGACCGATGGCCTCCCCTGAGTCGCCGCTCGTCAGCGCCGTCATCCCCACCCATGGCCGGCCCGAGCTCGTCGTCCGCGCGATCGACAGCGCCCTCGATCAGACCCTCGATGACCTGGAGGTGATCGTCGTCGTCGACGGTCCGGACCCGATGACCGAAGCCGTGCTCGCAGAGCGCCGCGACGATCGTCTCCGGGTGGTGGTCAACCCGGAATCGGTGGGGGCCAGCGGGGCTCGCAACGTGGGGGCAGCCGAGGCCCGCGGCCGCTGGGTCGCCTTCCTGGACGACGACGATACGTGGCTGCCCACGAAGCTGGCCCGCCAGCTCGAGGCCATGACCGCGTCCGGCCTGCCCGATCCGATCGGCTCGTGCGCGATCATCGTCCGCACGCCGCAGGGCGACCGGGCCTGGCGCGACCGGTCGCCCGCACCGGAAGAGCCGATCGGCGACTACCTGTTCGTCCGGCCGTCGCTTCGAGTGGGGGAGGGGACGGTCGGCACCTCGACGATCGTCGCCTCCGCCGACCTGCTCCGCCGGGTGTCGTTCGATCCGACCGTGCGTCGATACCAGGACGCGGACTGGCTGCTGCGCGCGGTCGCGGCCGGTGGCCGGCTCGTCCACCTGCCCGAGCGGCTCTCGGTCTGGACAGCGCCCACCGGTGATGCCTCCATCACGGCGAGCCATGCGACGGACTGGCGGTACGCCCTCGACTGGATCGACCAGCGGCGCGACCTCGTCTCGCCGCGGGCGTACGCGGCGTTCGTCCTGATCCGGGTGGCAGCCCTCGCCCACGCTGCGGGTGATCGCGGGGCGGTCCAGACGCTGTGGCGTGCCGCGCATCGGCACGGCGCCCCCACCTGGCGCGAGGAGCTGCTCTTCCTGGGGCGCTGGGTCGTCCCGGGCGGGCTCCGCCGGGGGCTGCGCCGGGCGCTCGCCAGCGTGCGACCCGACCGGTGAGTCGGCCGCCGCGCGTCGTCATCCTCGTCGAGAACCTGCCCGTTCCCCTCGATCGCCGAGCGTGGCAGGAGGCCCTCGCCCTCGCCCGCGATGGCTGGGCCGTCACGGTCATCGGACCGCGCGGCGGGCCCGGGATGCGCGCCTGGCGCGAACGATCCGAGGGCGTCGAGATCCGGCGCTACCCGCAGCGCGCCGCCTCCGGGCTGTCCGGATACCTCGTCGAGTACCTGCCCTCGATGGTCTGCACCGGCGCGTGGCTGATCGCCGAGCGCCTGCGGGGACGCATCGATGTCGTCCACGCCTGCAATCCGCCCGACCTGCTGTGGGTCTTCGGGCGGATGGGCCGCCACTTCGTGTTCGACCAGCACGACGTCGGGCCGGAGCTCGCGGCGACGAAGTGGGGCACCGGTGGCGGGCCGAAGGCGCGGATCCTCGGCGGCCTGACCCGCTGGCTGGAGCGGCGCTCCTATCGGGCCGCGAGTCTCGTGATCGCGCCCAACGATTCGTACCGCGCGATCGCGATGGACCGCGGGCGCGTGTCGCCGGACGACGTCGTCGTCGTGCGCAACGCCCCGGACCTGGCCCGCTACCGTGAGCTCGCGGCGGGCGTGGCGCCGGTCCCCCGACGCGTCGGCTACGTCGGCGTCATGGGCAGCCAGGATGGCCTGGAGCGCCTCATCGACGCTTGGCGATCGGTCGTCGACGCCCCCGACATGGCGGATGCGCACCTCGAGCTCGTCGGCGACGGGGAGGCGCGTCCCGCGCTCGAATCCCAAGTCGACCGGCTGGGGCTCCGCGATGCCGTGACGTTCCACGGCTATCAGCGGCCGGACGTCTTCGTGCCGCTCCTCGCGGCCTGCACGGTCTGTGTCAGCCCGGACCCGCCGACCCTCTTTAACGACGTCTCGACGATGGTCAAGGTCGTCGACTACCTGGCCATCGGCCGTGGGATCGTGAGCTATCGCCTGCTCGAGACCGGGACGATCGCGGGCGACGCCGCGCACTTCGCCGCGGACGAGTCGACCCAGGCCCTGGCTGCGGCCATCCTCGAGGTCCTGCGCGACCCGCTCCTGGCGGCGCGCCTCGGGTCAGCGGGGGCGGCCCGTGTCGACGCGGTGGGCCTGGACTGGGAGCGGTCCGCGGCCCGGCTCACGTCGGCGTACCGCGGCCTCATCGCGGGCTGAGGCGGGGTAGGCCTCGAGCAGGAGGCCGCCCACCAACAGCGCCAGATAGACCCCGGTCACCCCGACCGTGAAGAGGTTGTTGACCATGCCCTGTGCGAGGAAGCCGACCAGGGCCAGGGCCGCCGCCACGGGCAGGGCGCCCGCGGCCCCAGGCGGCGCGGTCCGGTACGTCCGGTACGCCAGGTACACGAGCCCGACATTGACGACGGCGGCACCGAGCGCGGCGAGCAGGCCCGCCTCGGCGCCAGCCATCAGCACGGTGTTGTGGACCGTGCTGACCGCACTCCCGAACGGGGTGTACCGATACCGATCCGGATCCGCGGCGAGCGTCGCGAGCACCTGGCCCGGCCCCACGCCCGTGAACGGGTGGTCGATCATCATCAGGAAGCCCGACGTCCACAGGGCCAGCCGATCGGGCACGTCGCTGACCAGCCGGCTCAGCATCGGGGTGAAGATCGCCACGGCCGCCAGGACCACCGCGATCGGCGCGAGCAGCACCGGACGGCTGCGCAGGATGACGAGCACCGCCAACCCGGCCACCGTGAGGGCCAGCGAGACGCGCGAGTAGGTCAACGCGAGGGCCGCGACCTGGACGACCGCGAGCGCCCACCACGTCAGCCGCTCGCGGCGCTCGGTCGACTGGAGAGCCAGCCCGGCCGTCACGAGGATCGTGATGAGCAGGATCGCGCCCGTGAAGTTCGGTGAGACGCCCAGCGTCCCGCTGATCCGGCCGGGGATCTCGCCGTACAGCACCGTCGACCGGCGGGTGGGCTCCAGGCCGGCGTGGAACGGGAGGCCGATCAGATAGGCGACGAGCCCGAAGGCCGCCTCGAACGTCCCGACTCCCGCGAGGGCCACCGCGACGAACCGACGGGCGCGCGGATCCGAGCCGAGCACGGCGAGCGAGACGACGATGATGGCGAGGAACGCCGTCCGGCCCGCACCGCGGGCGAGGAAGCGCAGGAACTCCACCGGATCCGAGGCGTTCGCGATCGCGCTGATCAGGCCGGCGATGAGCAGCAACGTCATCCCGATGCCCAGGATCAGGCCCGTCGGTGGGTGGCTGAAGCGCAGGGTCGTCAGCCGGCCCCAGGGCACGAGCGGCGCGAGGAGGGCCACGCCCACGAGCGGCAGGATGTCGTCAAGGCTCAGGCCGAACGCGATCGACTGGTTCGGGACGAGTGGAGCGAACGCGATCAGCAGGAACCCGCCGGCCGCCGCCCAGCCCGTCCGTTCGCCGACCCGTCGCGCCACGAGGACCCCGGCTCCGGCGACGATGAGGGCGATGATGAGCAGCGCGATCGTGCGCCCGGGACCCTGCAGATCGATCAAGCGAGCAACTCGCGGTAGGCCGCCAGGAGACGGGTGGCCCCGAGCTCGGGGTCGTGGGCCGCGACAGTCTCGCGACCGGCGGCGCGCAGCCGGTCGCCGTCGGGACCCGCCGCGGTCAGGACCGCCCGGGCAAGCCCACGGGCAAGCGCCTCGACGTCCTGGGCCGGCACCACGAAGCCATTGTGCCCGTCGCGCATCGTCTCGGCCAGTCCGCCGGCGTCCGTCGCGACGACGATCGCCCCGTGCGCCATGCCCTCCAGGGCGGTCAGGCCGAGCCCCTCGGGCGACGTGGATGGCACGGCCACGACGGCCGCCCGGTCCAGGATCGTCGCGACCTCACCCGGCGTCACGGCGCCCGTGAAGGTGACCACCGGACGGCCGAGCGCCGCGCCCGCCGCCTCCAGCTCGGCTCGATCCGGACCGTCCCCCACGATCGTGACCGGGACGTCGGCCATCGATGGATCGAGCGCCGGGAGGCGTGCGAGGGCGGCCATCAGCACGCCGACGCCCTTGCCCTCGGCCAGGCGCCCGACGAACACGATCCCGTGACGTGGCGCGTCGGCCCGCTGCTCGTCGGGGGCCGGCATCGCGACGCCCGGGCTGACGACGAGGGGGTCGCACCGGAGGGGCCCGAGTCGGTCGCGGGCGACGGCGGCGATGTAGCCGCTCGTCGCGACGATGAGGTCGGCATGGCGAAAGAGTCGGTGGGCCATGGCACGGCGGAGGGACGAGCTCCAGGGCAGCCGCGTGACGTCGCTCCCGTGCGCGAACAGGACCAGGCGCGCCCCACCGAGCCGCGCCGCCGGCCAGGCGACCAACCCGGTCGGGAAGGCGATGTGTGCCTCGACGACGTCGTAGCGCCGGCCCCGGACTCGCGCACGGACGGCTGTGGTGATCGCGGCGCCGGCCAGACGCGCGTACTTGCGGGCCACCTGGCGGTGGAGCCGGTCCTCGCGGATGGCCGCGACCGAGACGGTCGCCCCCTGGCGGCGGAGGTCCTCGACATGGGAGGCGACGAACGTG
>DASPHN010000291.1:0-3523 GCA_035629655.1 Saccharimonadales bacterium (SeqCode)
GCGAGCCCGTGACCGGTGTTGCCGGACGTCGGCTCGATGATGGTGCCGCCCGGCTTGAGGAGGCCGTCCCGCTCGGCGGCCTCGATCATCGGCAGTCCGATGCGGTCCTTGACGGACCCGCCCGGGTTCAGCATCTCGAGCTTCGCCAGCAGGAGCGGCTGGCGCTCCAGGGGGCCGAGGTCGCGCGTCACCCGTGTGATGCGGACCAGCGGCGTGTTCCCGACGAGGTCGAGGATGGACTCGGCGTAGGGCATCGGGGCGGAGTATAGGGCGACGCCCGGACCGTCGGTCCGGGCGTCGTCTGTTCGGGCCCCCGTGGAGCGCTCAGCGGTGCGCAACGCCCACCTGCTGCGTGTCGCCCGTCGCGCCACCCTGGCGCTGCAGGTCGGCGTAGCCGAGGTAGAGCCAGGTCCGGTCGATCGCGACCGCGCTGCGACCCGCCATCTGCCGACGGACATCGGCATAGTGGAGGAAGGCCGAGACCTTCACGGACGGGTTGATCGCCGTCCAGCCCGCGGCACCGGGGGCGCCGTTGAGCATCGAGGGGGCCACGCCGAGCGGCAGCCCATTGAAGTACGACATCGGGTCGGTCGCGGGGCGCGCGATCGAGCCGGCCGTGATCTCACCCTGGCGCTGGGCGAGGAGCGCTCGCTGGGCGGGGCTCAGGGCACCGGTCTCGCCGTTGCGCTGGCCCTGGAGAGCAAGACTGCCTGCGGTGATCGCCTGGCCGCTGAGTGCGGCCGGCCCCGCAGCCGGGACGGCCAGCTGCGTGCCGATCAGGGCACCGATCGCCAGGCCGACGGCGAGTGTGGTGGCCGCCACGACGGCGCCGAATGCGCCGGGTCGGGGCTGAGCCAGGGTCGGGGTGGACGTCGCATGCATCGCTGCGTGCCTCCTGTGTTCTCGACGTTCGATCCGTCATCGGATCGACTGGACCGTCGATGTGTCCACCTTCGGGTCCCGCGACGCTGGCTCCATCGGGTGCGTGGTGCATGCGTGCGCCAGCCGGTGCCTTATTCCTGCGCGCGGGTGCGGCGCGCTGCCTTACGCATCAGGCATGTCTGGGTCGTCCGGCGTGCACATGTGACAGGGCGCGACCATCGGTGTGCCTGGGCGGAACAGGCGGCGCACGAGCAGGACAGATCAGCGGCCGTGTCTCGCCGATCCTGGGCGCAGGGTGTTCCAAGCGACCGTATTCCCAAGGCATGGGCGTCGGAGTTCCGCCTCGACTGGTCCGATATGCACGTCCGGTGTTCCAACAACGTCGCGGGACGAGCCCCGCGCGACGAACGTCCGCCCAGTGAGCATCAGGCGATGTGGTCGCCCGGATCCGGCTCGGATGGGGCTCGATCCGGGTCTAACGACCGCGATGCGGGCGTATGACTGGGAAACCCGGTGGTCGGGCCCGCGTCCGCCGCCGAGTGATCATGGGGCGGGCGTTAGACGCTCGGGGTGCTCGGGCCGCCCCGTGGCGCTTCAGGGGTGGCGTCGAACGGCGGGGGCGACCTCAGCGGTGGAGCGGGCCCGGACGCATCAGTAGCCAGGTGAGGCGGCGCCGAAGGCGGCGCGGGTGGCTCGGCGGATCGATCGTGCCGGCATGGAGGTCGCGGACGACTGGATCGAGCACCGCCGCGAGCGCCGAACTCATCGTCCGCGCGAGGTCGAGCTCGGCTCTGGAGCCGCGTTCGGGTAGGGCGGCGTCGGGGTCGAGGCCGGCGAGCTCGCGCGCCGTGGTGGGCGGCAGCAGCCGCGAGGCCAACCGGCGGCCGAGGTAGAGCTCCTCGGTCCCCGCGATGGCGAATGGGACGATCGGCGCCTCGGTCCGGAGCGCGATGATCGCCCAGCCCGTGCGGAACGGCCCGGTGCGACCGGGCGGACCGCTGACCGTCCCCTCCGGCATCTGGACGAAGACCCCGCCATTGGCCACGACGGCGTGGGCCGAGGCGATGTGCTGCTCGATGCCGACCCCGCCTCGCCAGACAGGCAGCAGCCCGCCGACGTGGTGGACGAGGCGCTCCCGCCAGCGCGCCGTGAACGTGGACGGGCCGCTGCCGAGGAACCACGCTCGCGGGGCGCTCGGCAGCCCGTGCAGCACGACGAAGGGATCCATCCAGCCTCGATGCGCCGCGGCGACGAGGAGGTAGCCGCCCGCTGGGAGGGACTCGCGACCCGAGGTCTCGATCCGGAACCGGAACACGACGAACAGCACGAACCGGCCGACGAGTCGGAGGGCTCGGTACGACCAGGAGGCGCTCGACTCCGGTGGGCGGCCGAGCCAGGCCAGGCCTTCCGTCGCGCCACCTCGCGCGGCCGCGAGCTGCTCGGGGGCGATGCGCGCCGGTGGCGGTCGGCGCCGGACGGGCGGGCCCGACGCGTCGGGATCCGTCATCGGGAGGGCAGGCCGGTCGTCAGGCGGTCGACGAGGGCGGATCGGTCGGTCGGCGCGTCCCGTCGTCGGTCGCGGCCGGCTCGTCGGTCGTGGGCGGCTCGTCGGTCGTGGGCGGCTCGTCGATGGTCGGCGGCTCGTCGGTCGTCGCCATCGACTCGTCACCGGCCGTGCCTGCGTCACCGGCATCCGGCGTGGTGGCTCTCGGATCGGCGAGGGGCGGCCCGACGTTGGCCCACGGCTCGGAGATCGGTCGCGTCCGCCAGTCGTCGGTCAGGGGTCGGCCGACCGCGCCCCAGATCGCCTCGGACGGTCGCGACGGCGGCGGATCGGAGGGATGACCCGGGCGGTGGCGGAACGCGAGGATGACGACGGAGACCACGATGAACGCCAGCGAGACGATCTGCGCGACGGGAACGGCATAGAACATCCAGTTGTCCTCCCGCAGTCCTTCGAGCGCGAAGCGAACGGCGCCGTACCAGATGAAGAACAGCAGGAGGAGGTCCCCCGGCCGCAACCGCTTGCGCAGGTGATAGCCGACCCACACGAGGAAAAGGCAGCCGAGGATCCCCGAGATCGACTCGTACAGGAACAGCGGGTGGAAGCGCGTCGTCTCGAACGGGAACGCGTCGCACGGGTAGGCCAGGATGCGATGGGCGCAATCGATCGGGATGCCCCAGGGCTGGTCGGTCGGCGGCCCGTACAGCTCCTGATTGAAGTAATTCCCCCAGCGGGCGATCGCCTGCATGAGGAACAGGCCCGGCGCGATGATGTCGGCCCAGCGCAGGAACGGCGCACCCTTCCAGCGGGCGTACAGCCAGGCAGCGATCGTTCCCGTGATCAGGCCGCCGTAGACGCCGAGGCCCGAGTACGGGGGAAGGAAGATCCGAACCGGGTCCGACTTGTAGAGCGCGTCCCACTGGTCGATGACGTGGTAAATGCGCCCGCCGATGAGGGCCGCGATCGCCACGATGATCATCCCGTTGCCGAGGAGATCGGGGTCCTCGCCGGCCCGCTTCGCCAGGCGGACCAGGAGCAGGTAGGCCGCGGCCAGCCCCAAGGCATAGCCAAGGCCATACCAGCCGATGGACAGTGGCCCGAGGGTCAGCGCGGTCGAGCTCGGGACGGTATCGAACA
>DASPHN010000292.1:0-5890 GCA_035629655.1 Saccharimonadales bacterium (SeqCode)
TGATCCTCGGTGTCGCGGTCTTCGCCATCGCCTCGGAAGCCGGTTGGCCCAATCCGGAAGCGTGGATCTTCTTCCCGCTCGTGGTGCATGCCTTCGGCCTCCTCGCGACCATCGTGGCGATCTTCTTCGTGCGCGGGAAGGAGACCGAGGACCCGATGAACATGCTGAACCGTGGGTACTGGGTCACGACCCTGCTCTCGGTCGTGGGGATGGCCGTCGTGACCGCCGTGATGATGAACACGAATGGGGGCACCGGTGTCGGTGGCCTGCCGACCTGGATCTACTTCTTCGCGGCCGGCGTCGTGGGCCTCGCGACGAGCGTCGCCTTCGTCTACATCACGCAGTTCTACACGGCCGGCTCGTTCCGGCCGGTGCGCGAGATCGCCGAGGCGTCCAAGACCGGGCCGGCCACGAACATCATCAGCGGCACCGCGGTCGGATTCGAGACGACCCTCGTGACCGCAGTCACCATCAGCATCGCGCTCTTTGCGAGCTTCTGGCTGGGCGACCAGGCGAACCTCATCGCCGAGGACGGGCGCAACGTCGGCGGCATCTTCGGGACGGCCGTCGCGACCATGGGCATGCTCATGACCACGGCCTACATCCTGGCCATGGATACCTTCGGGCCGATCACCGACAACGCCGGCGGCATCGCCGAGTTCAGCCGCGCAGAAGCGGGCGCCCGCGAGATCACCGACCGCCTGGATGCGGTCGGCAACACGACCAAGGCCCTGACCAAGGGCTACGCGATCGCCTCGGCCTCGCTCGCCGCCTTCCTGCTGTTCTCCGCCTATATCGACAAGATCAACGTGATCCAGGGCCGGCGGATCGAGGCCGGCGTGCCCGGCGCGGAGCTGCTGAATTCGGTCAACCTGGCCAACGTCAACGTCTTCATCGCGGCGCTGCTTGCGGCGATGCTCGTGTACTTCTTCAGCTCGCTCGCCATCCGCGCTGTCGGCAAGACGGCGCAGTCGATCATCGTCGAGGTCCGGCGCCAGTTCCGGGAGATGCCCGGGATCATGGACTACAGCCAGCGCCCCGACTACGCCCGCGTCGTCGACATCACGACCAAGGCGGCCCTCAAGGAGATGATCTTCCCGGGCGTCGTCGCGGTCGCCACGCCGATCATCATCGGCGTCGTGCTCGGATACGAGGCGGTCGCCGGCATGCTGATGGTCGGCACCATCTCGGGCGTCATGCTCGCCACGGTGCTGAACAACGGCGGCGGCGCGTGGGACAACGCCAAGAAGTACATCGAGTCGGGCAACCTCAAGGATGAGAACGGCAACGTCCTGGGCAAGGGCTCCGATGCCCACGCCGCGGCCGTCGTCGGCGACACCGTCGGCGACCCGTTCAAGGACACGGCCGGCCCGTCGCTCCACGTCCTCGTGAAGCTCCTCGCGACGATCTCGCTGGTGCTGGCGCCCCTGTTCATCCGATAGCCCGGCGCCCGACCGAACCGAGGACCGGCTCGCCGGTTAGCTCATGGATACCGTTCTCCAAGCCTTGATCATGGGGATCGTGCAGGGACTCACCGAGTTCCTGCCGGTCTCCTCGTCCGGGCATCTCGTGATCGTGCCGTTCCTGTTCGGCTGGGACGACGCGTTCATCACCTCGCTCGCGTTCAGCGTGATGCTCCACATGGGCACCCTGATCGCGCTGCTCGTCTACTTCCGTGCCGACTGGCTGCGGATCGTCCCGGCCGGGTTCGCGACGATCCGTGACCGCTCGTTCGAGGGCGATCCGGACCGACGCCTGGCGTGGCTCCTCGTCGCGGCAACCATCCCCGCGGCGCTGGCCGGCTTCCTGCTCAACGACCTCATCGAGACCCAATTCCGGCAGATCGGCCTCGTGGCCCTGATGCTCGTCGTGGGTGGCGTGATCCTGTGGCTGGCGGACCGGATCGGGGCCCGGACCAAGGGCATCAAGGATGTGACGTTCCCGGTCGCCATCGGGATCGGTGTGGCCCAGGCGCTCGCCCTCATCCCGGGCATCAGCCGGTCGGGCATCTCCATCTCGGCCGGACGGCTCGCCGGGCTCGACCGCGAAGCTGCGGCGCGCTTCAGCTTCCTCATGGCCACCCCGGTCACCCTCGGCGCCGGGCTGTACGAGGCGCGCAAGCTGCTGACCGGCGAGGCAGGCGTGGAGGTGGCGATCGTCCCGCTCGTGGTGGGCATGGTGGCCGCGCTCATCGCCGGCCTGGTCGCGATCCACGTGATGCTCCGCTACCTGCGGACGAACTCGCTCGACATCTTCGTGTGGTATCGGATCGCGCTCGCCGCGGTCGTCCTGGTGGCGTGGCTCGGCGGCCGCTAGGCGCCGCCGATCGGACCCCATGGAAGTCATGAAGCAGCTCCGCCAGCGCGCCATCCGGGACCTGGTGGACCAGCGCCCGATCCGAACCCAGCAGGAGCTGGCTGGCGCCCTGCGCGAACGCGGCTTCCGCACGACGCAGGCGACGATCTCGCGCGATGTCGCCGAGCTCGGGCTCATCAAGGTGCATCGTGAAGGCACGGTCGCCTATGCCTTGCCGCCGCGCCTGATCGAGGCCGAGACGTCCGGGGAGGACCGTCTGCGCAAGCTCCTGTCCGACCTGCCGCTCGAGGTCCACGAGGCCGGCCTCCTGCTCATCCTGCGCACCTTGCCCGGGTCGGCGCATGCCATCGCGGCCGCCCTGGACCGCGCTCGCTGGCCCGAGGTCGCCGGCTCGATCGCAGGCGATGACACGCTCTTCGTCGCGTTTCCCGACCGCGGCTCCCTCCAGCGCATCAAGCGCCGCCTGCTCCGCCTGGCCGAAGGCACCTGACCGAGCGTCGTGGCGCTCGCCTGACCGCTTTTGACACCCACTGCCCGCCTCGGTACCATTCGCGTCCGACCGGAACTTCAGGCGCGCGGCTCCGGACCGCGTGACGCCTGGAGTCTTTTCTTTATCAGCCGACCGCCTGACCGGTCGCTTCCCATGCCCACACCCTCGAATCGCGGGGAACTGCCGTGAACAACAAGCCGACATACCTGTCCAAGGACGGCCTCGCGAAGCTCCGCGCCGAGCTCGAGGAGATGATCACCGTGAAGCGGCCCGAGGTCGCGGATCGCATCCACGACGCGAAGGAGCACGGCGACCTCTCCGAGAACGCCGAGTACGAGGATGCCAAGAACGAGCAGGCGTTCGTCGAAGGACGGATCCAGACGCTCGAGGCGCTGATCAAGAACGCGACGATCATCGACGAGCACCATTCGACCGACCACGTCCAGATCGGCTCGACCGTCGCGGTCGAGAGCCCCGACGGCAAGGAGACGTTCACGATCGTCGGCTCGACCGAGGCGAAGCCCGGCGAGGGCCGGATCTCGAACGAGAGCCCGGTCGGTCGGGCGCTGCTTGGCAAGAAGAAGGGCGAGAAGGTCGTCGTGCACGTCCCGGCGGGCGACTTCACGTACAAGATCGTCAGCATCACCTGAGCCCTCGGGCCGAGGCGAGGCACGGCATGGACTGGGCGGACGAACTCGCGCTGCAGGTCCGCGACGCGGGCCCACAGGTCGTCAACGATTCCAAGACCCCGTCGGGGACGGTCCACGTCGGCAGCCTGCGGGGCCCGGTCATCCTCGACACGATCACTCGCGCCCTGCGCGCGAACGGGATCGAGACGACGCTCCTCTACGGCGTCGACGACCTCGACCCCATGGATGCCCAAGCGCTCTTGACGCCGGACGCCATCGCGACCGAGATGGGCAAGCCCCTGGCCCACGTCCCGGACCAGGTCGATGACGGCCACGCGTCGTATGCCCGGCACCACGCGCAGAACTTCATCGACATCTTCGCCGGGCTCGGCATCCACCCCGATCGCTACTACTGGATGAGCGATATCTATCCGACCGGGGAGATGGACCCGTTCATCCGGACGGCCCTCGACCGGGCCCACGTCGTGCGCGAGATCTATCGACGCGTCGCGAACGTCCAGCATCCCGACACCTGGCATCCGGCGAGCGTCATCTGCCCCACCTGCGGCAAGGTCGGCACGACAATCGTCACCGACTGGAATGGCGAGCAGGTCTTCTACGAATGCCGGCCGAACCTCGTGACCTGGGCGACCGGCTGCGGCTCGAGCGGCTGGGTCTCGCCCTTCGGTGGCGCCGCCAAGCTGCCCTGGAACCTCGAGTGGGCCGCGCAATGGTCGCTGTTCGGCGTGACGATCGAGCCATGCGGCAAGGACCTCTCGACGGCCGGCGGATCGCGCGACCGGAGCGACGCGATCGCGCGCGAGGTCTTCGAGCGTGAGCCGCCGCTCAACGTCCCCTACGAGTTCCTGAACATCGGCGGCAAGAAGATGTCGACCTCCAAGGGCCGTGGCGCCGCCGCGCACACCATGGCCGAGGTGGTGCCGCCCGAGCAGCTGCGATTCCTCTTCCTGCGTCCGAAGCCGAATCACGCGATCGACTTCGATCCCGACGGCACCGACCAGATCCCGCGGCTGTTCGACGAGTTCGACAAGTTCGGGGCTGCGACGGCGGGCCGCGAGGTGAAGGGTGAGCTGCCCCCGGGCTTCGCTGCGACGTTCCGCTACTCGCTGCTGGACCCGCAGGCCGATGTCGAGGCCGAGGCGGCGTCCTTCCGACCGTCGTTCAGTCACCTCGCCCTGCTCGTCCAGCTCCCCGGCGTGGACGTGCGGGAGCGGGTCGAGACCGAGAAGGGTGCCGCGCTGACGCCACGGGAGCTCGCCGTCCTCGACGAGCGCGTATCGGCGGCGCGGGCCTGGCTGGAGACGTACGCGCCGCCGTCGGCGGTCGTCGCCGTCCAGCGCGATGCGCTGCCGCACGCGGCTGCCGACCTCGACGACGACCAGCAGCGCTTCCTCGCCATGCTGTCCAACGAGGCGGAGGGCGAGGCACCGACGACCGGCGAGGAGTGGCAGAGCCTCATCTTCCGGATCGCCAAGGACGAGGGCGTGGCGCCCAGGCGCGCGTTCGAGGCGATCTACCTCGCCTTCCTCGGCCGGCCGAACGGGCCGCGTGCTGGCTGGCTCGTCGCCAGTCTCGATCCCGCCTTCGTCTACAAGCGTGCATGGCACGCCTCGGGCTGGACCGCCGACGGGCCGCTCCCATGAGCGTCGGCCTGCAACGCCTCCGGGACGAGCCGGAGGTCATCCGCCAGGGTGCCATCGACAAGGGCGAGGACCCGGCGCTCGTCGACACGGCCCTCGAGCTCGACGCGGAGCGGCGCCGCCTCCTTGGGGAGAGTGACGGCCTCAAGGCCGAACGGAATGCCGCCTCGAAGCGGATCGGGTCGGCGATCCAGGGCGGCGCCCGACCGGACGGGCCGGAGGTGTCCGAGCTGAAGGCCGCGTCGGTAGCGGCCAGCGAGCGCATCACCGCACTCGACGCGCGGCTGGCGGAGATCGAGACACAGCTCGACGATCAGCTGCTGCGCATCCCGAACCCCGCCGACCCCGACGTCCCGGTCGGCGGTGAGGAGGCCAACGTCACGGTCCGGACGTGGGGCGAGCTGCTCGCGCACGACGCCCCGCGGGAGGGCGAGCTCGGGGCCGACGCTCCGGCCGGGGGCGCGACCTGGACGCGGAAGCCGCACTGGGAGATCGGCGAGGCGCTCGACATCATCGACCTCGCCCGCGGCGCCAAGGTCGCCGGCTCGGGCTTCCCGGTCTACAAGGGCGCGGGTTCGGCCCTGCAGCGCGCCCTGATCTCGTGGTTCCTCGACGTGCACACCCGGGAACACGGCTTCACCGAGGTCTGGCCGCCGGCGGTGGTCAACACCGCGAGCGCGATCGGCACCGGCCAGATCCCGGACAAGGAAGACCAGATGTACGTCGTGACCCGCGACGAGCTGTATCTGGTCCCGACGGCCGAGGTGCCGGTCACGAACCTCCACCGCGACGAG
>DASPHN010000293.1:0-2858 GCA_035629655.1 Saccharimonadales bacterium (SeqCode)
AGCCCCATCGAGGCACAGCTGGCCAACCTGCGCCGGAACCTCGCGCTGGCGCTCGACCTCGACCGGCCGGTCATCCTCCATTGTCGGTCCGCCGCGACCCGTCGCGACGCCCAGGACGCGCTCCTCGCGGAGGTGCGGTCGATCGCGGCGGTCCCGCCGCGTCTCGTCATCCACAGCTTCTCCGGACCGCCCGACTACGCGCGGGCGATGCTCGACCTCGGGGCCGTCCTGTCCTTCTCCGGCCTCGTCTTCCGGCGCGGCGAGGAGGCCAGCGCGGAGGTCGCGGCGGCAGCGCCCCTCGGATCGATGCTCGTCGAGACCGATTCGCCGTTCCTCTCGCCGCCGGGCGCGCCGCGCTCACGGAACGAGCCGCGATGGGTCCGGATCACCGCCGCGTGGCTCGCCGACCACCAAGGCGTCGACCCGGAACACCTCGGCGAGGCGCTCGTGGCGACGTACGACCGGACGTTCCGCGGCGGCTGAGCCGGGCGGGTGCAGCCGGGTTTCGTGGCACACTGCCGCCGTGGATGACCCGACCCGCCGCCTCGTCCCCATGGCCGCCCTCGTGCTGCTGCTCCTGGTGGTGGCGGCCTGCTCGCCGGCCACCGTGTCGCCATCCGCGCCACCGCCGTCGCTGCCGCCGAGCCCGTCACCGGTGGTCTCGACCCCGCCCTCCGCAGCGCCATCGGCGCCGCCCAGCGCCAGCCCCGTGGTGACCGAGTCGCCGAGCGTCGAGCCCTCGGCGGCCGCGGCTTGTCCGGTCGAACCGCAGGCGGGCCAGCTGCCGTCGGACCGGCTGGTCGATGTCGTCGTCACCGAGACGGCGGATGCCGATCTCGTGACGTTCGTGTTCGGCGCGTCGTCCATCGGCGAGAGCCCGGCCGGCCCGCCGCAGGGCACCCTCGGGGCCGTCGAGCCGCCCTACACCGAGGCGGCCAGCGGGCTCGAGATCGAGATGACGGGCGACCACGTCGTCCAGGTGCGGTTCGAGCACATGTCCCTCGCCAACGACGTCGGCCAGCTCAACTACGAGGGCCCGCTCGACCTGCGACCGGCCCTGCCGGCGGTCCAGGACGTCGTCAACTACGACATGTCCGAGGGCATCCTCGGCTGGCTCATCGGCTGGGACGGATCGGGCTGCGTGACCCTCTCGACGGAGGGCCGCGAAGTCACCGTCGCGGTCGGCCACGAGGGCACCTGAAGCGAGACGGCCCCACCGGGTTGACAGCCGCAGTCGCCGTTCGGTAGGCTCCTCTTAGCACTCGACCATAGAGAGTGCTAATGCACCGCGATCCGCCCTGTGACGAGGGCCGGCGAGGCCGGCGGGAGCGTCGAGGGCATGCGGACCGCGCGGTGCGCAATGACAGGGGACCTCGTCCCGGCCACCCTTCCCGGCCGGTCCGATGCCCGCACCAGCATGCCCGTCGGCCGGCACAGGCCGTCACAGGAGGAATGCACGTTGGCCACCGCCACTGCTGCGAAGACCAAGACCAAGCTCCGCCCCCTGGGCGACCGGGTCGTGATCACGCCGACCCCGCGCGAGGAGATGACGAAAAGCGGCATCGTCCTGCCGGACACCGTCAAGGAGAAGCCCCAGGAGGGCACCGTCCTGGCCGTCGGCCCCGGCGCCTTCGACAACGATGGCAAGCGCATCGCGATCGACGTGAAGGCCGGCGACAAGGTCCTGTACGCGAAGTACGCCGGGACCGAGTTCAAGGTCGACGAGGAAGACCTCCTCATCGTGAGCCAGAAGGACATCCTGGCGATCGTCGCGGACTGACAGCGGCGCTGCCGCACCGTCCCCGACGCTGACCCGATCCGACACCCCGTACCCTTGGAGGGACTCACCCTTGGCTAAGCAACTCATCTTCGACGAGACCGCTCGTCGCTCGCTCAAGAAGGGCATCGACCACCTCGCCGATGCCGTCAAGGTCACGATCGGCCCCAAGGGCCGCAATGTCGTGCTCGACAAGAAGTTCGGCGCTCCGACGATCACGAACGACGGCGTGACGATCGCGCGGGACATCGAGCTCGAGAATCCGTTCGAGAACATGGGCGCGCAGCTCCTCAAGGAGGTCGCGACCAAGACCGACGACGTCGCCGGCGACGGCACGACGACCGCGGTCGTGCTCGGCCAGGCGCTCGTCTCCGAGGGCCTTCGCGTCGTGACCGCCGGGGCGAACCCGATGGTCGTGAAGCGCGGCATCGAGGCCGCCGTCGAGGCGGTCGTCGAGGAGATCAAGAAGCAAGCCCGCCCGGTCAACAACCGTGAGCAGATCGCGGCCGTCGCCGCCATCAGCGCGGCGGACCCGGAAGTCGGCGAGATCATCGCCGAGGTGATGGACAAGGTCGGCAAGGACGGCGTCATCACCGTCGAGGAAGGCCAGAGCCTGGGCCTCGAGAAGGAATACACCGAGGGCATGCAGTTCGACCGAGGCTACCTCTCGGCGTACTTCGTGACGAACCCCGATCGGATGGAGGCGGTCCTCGACAATCCGCTCATCCTGATCACCGACAAGAAGATCTCCAGCGTCCAGGAGATGCTGCCGGCGCTCGAGAAGGCCGTCGGCCAGGGCAAGCCGGTCCTCATCATCGCCGAGGACGTCGACGGTGAGGCCCTCGCGACCCTCGTGGTCAACAAGCTGCGCGGCACGATCAACGTGCTCGCGGTCAAGGCCCCGGGCTTCGGCGACCGCCGCAAGGAGATGCTCCGCGACATCGCGGTGCTGACCGGCGGGACCGTCATCAGCGAAGAGGTCGGGCGCAAGCTCGACTCGGTCACGCCCGAGGACTTCGGCTCGGCGCGCCGCGTCGTCTCGACCAAGGACGACACGACCGTCATCGACGGCGACGGCTCG
>DASPHN010000294.1:0-3509 GCA_035629655.1 Saccharimonadales bacterium (SeqCode)
CATGGCTCGTGCCGTCCGCGGAAGCGCTGCCGAACCCCAACGGGACGGCACCCGGCTGGCTCGTGGTCCGTCCCGATGGGCGCGTGATCGTGGCCCTGCCCGGGCCGCCACGCGAGATGCGCCCGATGTGGCATGACGAGGCGCTACCGCGGCTGCGGGCTCGCGGGCTCGGCGCCGACGTCGCGTCCAGGACCTACCGCCTGACCGGGATCGGCGAATCGCAAGTAGCCGAGCTGCTCGGTGATGCGCTCCTGCGGACGCCCAACCCCGAGGTCGCCACCTACGCGCGGGTCGAGGCGGTCGACGTACGGGTGTCGGCGATCGGTGGACCCGCAGCGGATGGCTCCACGAAGAGCGCCATGGAGCTGCTCGAGCCGGTGGCCGCGGTCGTCGAGGCCCGGCTCGGGACGCATGTCTGGGCGACCGGCGATACGACCTGGGCGGGGGCGATCGGTGCGCGACTGGCTGAGCTCGATTGGCGGCTGGCCGTCGTGGAGATCGGCACGGGTGGACAGGTCGCCGCGCTCCTCGGCGACGTCGACTGGCTGGCCTTCGATGAACAGCTCGCTCCGGGGAGCCCGGCCGCCCTCGCGCATGACCGGCCCGGATCGGGAGACGAGGACGGTCCTGCGGATGACCGCACGGACGCCCTGCTCGCCTTCGCGCACCGGGCCCGGGAGCTGGGCGGCGCAGAGGTCGGGCTCGCGGTCCGCACGCGCGAGCGAGACGGCGACACGGCCGTCAGCGTCGCCGTCGTCACCCCGCACCGTGAGCACCGCGAGCGGCGGATGGCCTTCCTCGGCGGTCGGAACGGCCGGTCGCGGGCGGCGCTCGTGGCCGCAGCGGCGTTGTTCGGCGAGCTCCGCCGGGTCGGCGAGATCGCGGAGCCGCCTGCGTCCGACCGCTAGCGACGCGCGGCGGCGACCAGGCCGTCGAGGTCTGTCACGACGATGCCGTCGCGCTCGAGCCGGAGGAGCCCATCGTCGGTGAACTGCCCGAGGAGCTTGTTCACGCTCTGACGGGTGCAGCCGACCATCGCGGCCAGGTCGGCCTGGGTCAGGTTGGTGCGGAGTCGGATGGCGCCGTCCCCGGCGGGTGTCCCGCCCTCCTGCGCGAGCCGGACGAGCCGGGCGGCCAGCCGTCCGGTGATGTCCAGGAAATGGAGCTCCTCCACGTGCGTGGTGAGGCGCCGGAGCTCGCCGGCGATCGAGGCGAGGAGGGCGTCCCGGACGCCGGCCTCGGTGGCGATCAGCTCTCGGAACCGGTCGCGCGGCAGGACGACGGTCTCGGTCGGCGTGAGGGCCGTCGCGCTCGCCGAGCGGGGAGCGCCATCAAGCAGGGCGAGCTCGCCGAACACGTCACCCGGCCGGAGGGTCGCGAGGATGGCCTCATCGCCGGTTTCCGATGGGAGGGAGATCTTCACCTCGCCCACGACGATGATGAACAGGGCGTCACCCGGGTCACCGAGGTGGAAGATGACCTCGCCGCGGCGGAAGCGGCGCTGGCGCATCCCGGCGGCAAGGCGCTCGAGCGCGGCGGGGTCGAGGCCACCGAAGAACGGGATCGAGGAGAGCGACTCGAGGATCGGGCGTCCGACGAGCATGGGGGCATCCTAGCGGGTGTCAGCCAGCCGACATGGACGCGGTCGAATCCACGCCGACGGGCGGTCCGCGCAGCCCATAGCATTCACTCATGGTCTCGATCGGCGCGCGTTTGCGTCTCACCGTGCTCGGCTGCACCACCGCAGCGCCGCATCCGGACTCCCCCACCGCCGGCTATCTCGTCGAGTGGGAGGACACCGCCCTGCTCCTCGATGTCGGCCAGGGCGTCATCCGCAACCTCCAACGCGTCATCGATCCGCACGATCTGACCGGCATCGTCATCGGACACATGCACGCCGACCACTACCTCGACATCGTCGGCCTTCGGTACCTCTACCCGTGGGGAGCGCCGTCACCCGTCCCGCTGCCGGTCCACCTCCCGCCCGGCGGCCGTGCCAGGTTCGATGCCCTCGCGGTGGCCGTCTCCGAACGCGCCGCATTCTTCGATGCCGCGTTCGATGCCGTGGAGTACGAGCCAGAGGGATCGCTGCAGATCGGTGATCTGCGCGTGACTTTCGTCCGCGGCCGGCACTACGTTCCGGCCTGGGGCGTCATCGTCGAGGCGCCCGACGGGGCGCGACTCGGCTACACCGGCGACACCGGTCCGTCCGAGGCGGTCGCGGCCGCGATGCATGGCGTGGACCTGTTGCTCATCGAGGCCGCGCTCGACGACGCCCGGTTCGACGACGAAGAGCGTGGCCACCTGACCGGTGACGAGGCGATCGCGATGGCCGTCGCGGCCGAGGCGCGGGCCGGGATGCTCGTCCACTACGGGCCGTCTCGGCGCGCGTCGCTCGATGCCCTGTGCGCCGCGGCGCCGCTCCCGATGCGCACCGCGCTCGATGGGCTGACCGTGACCATCTCACCGGCCGAGCACTCGATGGCCCCGACGAGCGTCGGGGCGACAGGGATCGGGCAGGCGGCCGGCTAGCTCAGACGCCCGCGTCGCGAACGACGCGCGCCGCCTCGATCGCCTCAGCTGCCCGGGCTCGATCGGCCGCGGCTGCGGCCGGATCGCTCGACGCAGCGAGCTCAGCGGCCTGCCGCCAGAAGGCCGCCGCCTCCGACACCGCGCCGAGGGCCAGGGCCGATTCGGCCGCTTCGCGCAGGAGCGGCAGCGCGCGCTGCCCGTCGCCGGCGGCGGCGCGGTGGATGGCGATCTGGCCCAGGGTGGCGCCGGTCGTCCGGCCCTCGAGATGATCGGCGAGGCGGTCGTGGAGCGATCGTCGCCGGCTGGCGAGCAGGCCGGCGTAGGCCGCGTCATGGATCAGCGGATGGGCGAATCGCCACGCGCCGGGCTCGGTCGGGATGACGAGCGCGGCGGCGACGAGCCGTTCGTGCACCACGTCGGGGACGTCGCGCCCCAGGAGCTCGGCGACGAGTCCATCATCGAACCCGATCCCGATGACCGATGCGACGCCAAGCACCTCGCGAGCATCGAGGTCGAGCGCGTCGATGCGCGCCCCGAGCAATGCCCGCAGTGTGATCGGCATCCGCGCGGCATGGGCGTCGGAGAGTGCGACCCGGCCGTTCCGCCACTCGAGCGTGCCGTCCTCGAGATATGCCCGGACGGTCTCGCCGACGAAGAGCGGGTTGCCATCGGTCCGCTCGTGGATGCTCCGTGCGCCATCGACGTCGAGCGCGGCGCGCGCCACCAGCGTGGCCAGTTGCGCGGTCTCGGGTTCGGCGAGGCCATGCAGGTCGAGTCGCCTGCCCTGGTCGACCCACGCCGGCAACCCGGTCGGGCGGCTCCCGGCCAGGACGACGAGTGGGTGCTCGGTCGACTTCTGGACGAGGAGGTCGATCATGGCCACGCTCGAGGGATCGAGCCAGTGCAGGTCGTCGACGACGACGACGCGCGGCCCGGCCGTGCGCATCAGGCTGTCGATGTAGCGGACGCCCACTTCG
>DASPHN010000295.1:0-7515 GCA_035629655.1 Saccharimonadales bacterium (SeqCode)
ACGATCTCGGAGTCGGCCTCGGTGAGGTCGAACGGCGTCCGGTTCGCCTCCGCGGTCGCGGCGATGAAGAAGATCAGGGCGCCGAGCGGCTGCTTGAAGACGTACCAGTCGGTGAACCAGCCGGACTGGTTCAGCACGATCGTGTTGAGGCTCATCGTGCCGGCGAGCAGCAGGATGCCGACCACGCTCAGGGTCAGGGGGATCTCGTAGCTCACCACCTGGGCGGCGGCGCGCAGGCCACCGAGGAGCGAGTACTTGTTGTAGCTGGACCAGCCGGCCATGAGCAGGCCGACGACGGACAGGCCGCCGATGGCGAAGAAGTAGAGCAGCCCGAGGTTGAGGTCCTGGCCGAAGAGCCCGGGACCGAACGGGATGACGAGCAGCGTCATCACGCTGGAGAGGTAGACGACGACCGGCGCCCAGGTGAAGACGGTCGAGTCAGCCCCGGTCGGGGTGAAGTCTTCCTTCATGAGGACCTTGAGGCCGTGGACCACGGACAGGAGGGACCCGTACGGGCCGACGCGATCGGGCCCGATCCGAAGATTCATCAGCGCGATGATCTTCATCTCCATGTAGATGATCAGGAACGCGGTCGGGACCGTCATCAGGAGCACGATCGTCACGGCCACGACGAAGCGGACGATCGGCAGGTTGCCGGCCAGGATGTCGATGACGGCCCCGCCGAAGATGGCGACGGCCGCCACGAGGCTGATCGTGAGGAGGATCAGGACCGGGATGACCGTGAACATGACCTTGCCGGGCAAGGTCAGCCGATTCCAGCCCTTGGCGATGACGGTCATTTGTCGACGCCGCCCATGATCGGATCGAGGGATGCCATGACGGCCATCGTGTCTGCGATCAGGTTGCCCGGCGTCATGACGCCGACCGCCTGCAGGTGGATGAATGATGGGTCGTGGATGCGCATGCGGAACGGCTGGTCGGTGCCGTCACTGATGGCGTACGTGGCGTACTGGCCGCGTGGCGCCTCGACCGCGGCGTAGGCCCGCCCCGGACGCGGCCGGATGAGCCGGGGGATCTTCGTCATGACCGGGCCATCGGGCATCTCGTGCAGGCACTGGTCGATGATCCGCAGGCTCTGCTTCACCTCGTCCATGCGCAGGAGATACCGAGCCAGGCAGTCGCCCTCGGAGCGGGTCGGGACGTCGAACGACAGCTCCGGATAGACGCTGTACGGGTGCGCCCGCCGGACATCGAACGGCACGCCGGTCGCACGCAGGTTGGGGCCGCTGAAGCACATCCGGAGCGCGGTCGCCGTGTCGATCGTCCCGAGACCACGCATCCGCCGGACGAAGATCTCGTTCTCGTTGAGGAGCGTCTGGCCCGCTTCGATCTGCTCGGTCGCGTGGCTCATCCAATCGCCCAGGCGGCTGAGGAAGTCGTGGTTCAGATCGCCATTCACCCCGCCGATGCGGAAGTAGTTGAACAGCATCCTCGCGCCCGTCACGGCAGCGAGCATCTCCACGATCTCGTCGCGCTCGATGAACGACCACAGGATGGGCGTCAAGCCCCCGAGGTCGAGGGCCATCCAGCCGAGGAACAGCGAATGGCTCGCGATCCGGTTGAGCTCTGCGGTGAGCACCCGGATGTACTCGGCGCGCCTGGGAACCTGGACGTCGAGAAGCTGCTCGAAGGCCATCACCGGGGCCCATTCGTTGAACAGCGCGCTGACGTACTCGAGCGGGTCCACCTGGCTGATCACATGGTGGTAGTCGGAGTTCTCGCACAGCTTCTCGACGCCGCGGTGCAGGTAGCCGAGGACCGGATCGAGGTCGACGACCTTCTCGCCGTCGAGCTTCAGGACCACGCGAAGCACGCCGTGTGTGGATGGGTGCTGCGGCCCCATGTTGATGAACATCTGGCCGTCACCGAGGGTGTAGAACTCGGCCTCTCGCTCGGTCCGAGGCGGGTACGGCGGGATGGGCTCGAAGACCCCAAGGTCCCGGTCCAGGGTCACCCGCGGATCGTCGGTCGACGTCCGGTCGCCCGCGGCGCCTCTGGTCTGGCTCGTCATCGTGTCCTTGGTCCTGGTCGCTCAGGTGCCCGGGCTGCGACGGATGATCGCATCGGCAGGCTGGTTCCGGGGCTCATGCGTGCGTTCCATGTGTCGGACGCCCGCTCCGGGCGAGCGAGCCGCATCGTCCGCCAGGTAGAAATCCTTGCGGAGGGGGAAGCTCTGGTAGTCCGGCGGCATATAGATCCGGCGCAGGTCGCGGTTCCCTTCGAACGTGATGCCGAACATGTCGTACGCCTCGCGCTCCATCCACTCCGCACCCTTCCACAGGAAGGTCACGGACGGCACCCGCGGGTCCTCACGAGACAGGCCGTCGGCGATGACCCGGAGCCAATCCGGGGTCGTCGGACTCCACAGGTGGTAGACGACCTGCATGACGACACCGGTGTCGACGCCACACAGGTCCGCGAGGAACTCGAAGCCGAAGGCCGGCTCGTCGTGGAGGGAACGCACGACCTGCGTCACGTCGCCGGGACGGATCCGGATCTCGGTCTGATCGTGACGCTGGCGGATCGGCCCGGTCAGGGAATCGCCGAACCGCTCTTCGAGGCGGAGCTTGAGCGCGCGGTCCATCGGTCAGACCTGCTCCGGGACGTTGGGGCCGATGGCGCGCTCCGGCCAGTGTCCGCGGCGATCCTTCACGAGCTGCTGGAGCTTCATCATGCCGAAGATGAGCCCTTCGGGCCGCGGCGGACAGCCCGGCACGTAGACGTCGACCGGCATGACCCGGTCGATGCCCTCGACCGTGGAGTAGCTGCGCTTGTACCGGCCGCCCGAGCACGTGCAGTCGCCCATGGCGACACACCACTTGGGTTCGGGCATCTGCTCCCACAGTCGGACGAGGGGGCCGGCCATCTTCGTCGTCAGGGTGCCGGCGACGATGAGCACATCAGCCTGGCGGGGGCTGGCCCGGAACGGGAACATGCCCCAGCGGTCCATGTCGTTCTTGGATGTCGCCGCCGACATCATCTCGATGGCGCAACAAGCCAGGCCCGAGAGCAGCGGCCAGAGGCTGTTCATGCGGATGAGGTCCAGGACGTAGTCCGCCTTGGTCGGGATGACCTCGAGGAACCCGCCCCAGCGTGCGTCATCGCGGCTGCCCAGGCCGCTCGCCTCGAACTCGGCGAGGTGCGTGATGTCGCTCGCACGACCGCCGTCATACGCCAGCGGGTCGGCGCCCTGCCACAGGGAGTTGGGGACCACGAGCGGAGCGAGCAAGGCGTCGCGGGGCTGGACGGCCGGCAGCGACTCCTGGCCATCCGAGTCGGAGGCGCGCTGCGTCGCGTCGTTCGGGCCGACGCCCAGGCCCGTGGTCTCGTCGTCATTCAGCGCCATGTCAGCGCACCCTTTCGCCAGGCGTAGGCCAGACCGAAGAGCAGGATCGCGACGAAGATCAGCATGCTGATCAGACCGCCGAGGAGCAGGTCCTGGAAGGCGATGGCCCACAGGTAGATGAACACGACCTCGATGTCGAAGGCCACGAAGAGCAGGGCGTAGATGTAGAACGACAGGCCGAAGCGACCATGCGTGTCCCCGTACGTGTCGATGCCGGATTCGTACGGCAGGCCCTTATGGACGTCCCCGCGGTTGCGGTGCGAGACGAGCCAGGCGGCGGCGATGGTGAGGAACACGAAGGACACGCCGGCGAAGGCGAACCCGACGATGTACCAGATGCCGGTCAATCGAACTCCCTTCGAGCGACGCGCCCCGTGGACGCCGCCGGACCCGAGGACCCCTGGAGTGGGCGTGCAGGCGCGTCCGTCAGGCGCGTCGGCACCACGGTCATTCTAGCAGCGGGATGCGCGGAGCCGGCTCGTGTGCGCCGTTCGCGACGGGGTCCGCCAGGGCGCCCGGATCGCCGTGGAGGAGCGTCGGAGGATCCGGGGCGCCGCTGGCGCGGTCCTCCCATCGTGAAGATGGGAGGAGGTCGGGGAGCGGAGCGCGCCGAGCGCGCGTGCAGGTTCGCGCTCCGCCCCCCGGCGGTGTGGTCGTGTGCGACGACCGATGGCATCGTCGGGGTGCCGCGAGGACGACGGCAATAGGGCATTCGCCCTAGTCCGGTGGGGTCCGGGCGGGTCGTGTTCGGGCCGGGAGTCGGTAGGCGAAGAGGCCCAGCGTCGTGTCACCGTCCGGGCCGTCCACCGGCCAGTCCCGCCCGAACGCCATCACCCCGAAACGGCCCATGGCCGCCGGGTCGAGCAGGCGCTTGAGCGAGGCGCGCAGGAGCGTATAGGCCTCGAAGGATGTCGCCGGGTCGGCCTGGACCGCCTGCAGCCGGGCCTCGATCCCGAGGCCCATGAGGGCTTCCGCCTGGGTCGTGACGCCGATCGTCCGCAGACCGGCCGCGTGCGCCGCTCGCTCCACGGCCGTGACATCGACATGCGCGGTCAGGTCCTGGCGGCCGACGTGGCGGTACGGGTCGGCGTGGACCTGCTGGCGGACGTAGGCACGCAGCGTCCCGTCGCGCCGGCGGATCGGGTCGTACAGCTCGGTCGCCGGGGCGCCGTAGTCGATGCACAGCAGGACGCCGCGGCGCAGGCCGGCCGCCGCGGTCGCGACCCACGCATCCAGGGCAAGGCAGATCTCTGCCGTCTGGCCGTCGACGAGCTCGATGCCCTCGGCCACGAGGCGGGCGGCGAGGGCCGGGGTGGAGGGTTCGACCTCTCGTTCGACGAAGGCATCGTGCGGCCCCAGATCAACGGCCAGTTCCATGAGCTCCCGGCCGCGTTGACGGACCCGATGGACCGGAAGGGCATCGAGGACCTCGTTCGCAAGCAGGAGCCCATCGATCGGCGCGACCGATGGTGGCGCGAGGCGATCCGCGAGGCCGGCTTCGGCCAGCGTGGCCGTGAGCTCCCCGACGCGGCGCTCGTCGACCTCGACGGGTTCGTAGCGGAGCTCGGCGTGGGGGGCGAGACGCCGGAGCTCGTCGAGCAGTGCGCGGGCGAGTGCCCCGCTGCCGGCGCCATATTCCCTGATCGTGAACGGGCGCGGGTCTCCGAGTCGCTGTCGGATCTGGTCGGCGGCGACCGCAAGCGACGCGCCGAAGATGGGGTGCAGCTCGGGCGCCGTGACGAAGTCACCGTCTCGCCCCGGGCGGGCCGTCGCCGCCCGGTAGTACCCGCCGGTCGGGTCGTACAGCGCCAGGTCCATGAAGCGCGCGAACGGCATCGGACCGGTCCGCGCGATCTCCTCCCGGATGCGCGCTTCGAGCTCCATCTCCGTGCCGACGTCGCTGAGGTCCGGCCCGGGCGCATGGCGAAGTTCCAGCCGCGGATCGTGAGTGCTCACGGTCGAGCTCGTCCGAGAGCCAGGCGCAGCCCGGGGCCGACCAACGTGTGGCCGCCGAGGAGGATCGGGACCGACGCGGAGACCGCCGAGGCGGTCAGGTCGCGCAGCCACGGATCGACGATGCGGTCCGGAAGCAGCAGGTCCGAGGCGAACCGGTCCTCGGCCGTGGGCCAGGCTCGTTCGTCGGGTCCCGCGCGGTGCGCGAGGAGCACCCTGGTGTCCACGATCGCGGCCTCACCCAGGCGGGCGAGGATCGCGCCGAAGGCGGCCGGCCCGTCTCGGTCCAGCAAGAGCCCGAGGGTGCTCACCGGCGGACGTTGACCGGCTCGGCTGGTCCGCAGGCCGCGCTCCTCCACGAGGGCCCGCGTCCTCGCCGCGGTCGATCGTTCCAGCCAGGCAAGGGTCGACGCGGAGGTCCGGCCGGCGACGACCAGCTCGGCTCGGTGATCCGAGGCGACGTTGCTGATCCGGTCGAGCCGATCGCGGACCGTCCCGGTCACATCGCCGGTCAGGCCGGCCGCGGCACGATCACCGAGGAGGACCAGGTCGAGGGGCCCGTCGATATCGATCCCGAGGCGCCACCGTCGGCGCAGATCCGTCACCGGGATGCCGGCGGACTCCTCGAGCCAGCGCGGCAGCTCGTTGTCGGCCGCGAGATCGGGCAGGTCCGCGAGTACCTCGTGGGCGGCCGCGATGGCCACGACATCGGCCGAGTAGCGATTGTTCGCGAGCGCGCCCGGCGTCGACGCGGCGGCAGCCTGGACGAAGCAGCGGCGGTCGTCAGCCGTGGCGAGCGGGATCGCGCCGGAGCCCAGGACGACGATGCCGCCACGCCGCGCCGCCCGAGCGAGGTCACGGAGCCGCCGCCCGAACGGTGTATCGTCGGGCGGCCCGGACAGCAGCCGGACCTCGGTCGCCCCGGCGGCCCGGAACCCAGTCGAATGTCGCTCCGCGAGGGCGAGGCGGGCAGCGCCGACGGCCGCGACGAGCGAGCCGGCGGCCGGCCCGGGTTCCGGATGCAGGAGCAGCACGGTGACGTCGGTCGGGGGCACGCGGCGAGTCTAGACGGAGCGTCGGGAGGGACCGGTGGGCGATCGACGACGGGTCCGCGCCTACCTTGGCCTTGGTGCCAATGTCGGCGATGCCGCGGCGACCCTGGCGTCCGCGGTCCATGACCTCGACGCGCTGCCAGGGGTCCGCGTGCAGGGTGTCTCGAGGCTCTTCGTCACCGCGCCGTGGGGCGTCACCGACCAGCCTGACTTCCACAATGCGGTCGTGGCCGTCGACGTGACGGGAGGAGGGGCCGATCCCCCCGGCGCCGCCCTCGGCCTGCTGGCCAGACTCAAGGAGCTCGAGCGAGCCTCGGGTCGTGGCGAGGGCGCGGCCCGGTGGGGGCCACGGACGCTGGATCTCGACCTGCTCGTCTTCGGGCGGCACCGGATCGCCGTCGACCGACCGGCGGCCGCCCGCTCCCTGGACGCCGAGACCGACCCGGACAGGGCTGCCCGCCGGCTCGAGGTTCCGCATCGCGACGCCGGGGAGCGGCTCTTCGTGCTCGCGCCACTCGCCGACCTGGCCCCGCGGCTCGTGCCACCCGGCTGGCCCGCGACCGTCGAGCGCGCCCGTCAACGGATCGCCGCGACCGAGCCGCCGAACGCGGTCCGGCCGGTCGGCACGTGGGATCCGACGGCTGGCCGCTGGCGCCCGAGCTGACTCCCGGTCAGCCGAGGTAGCGCGTCTCGAGGGGCTGCTCCACCCAGCCACCGTTCGGCCCGGGCTCGACCCGGTAGGCCAGCGCGGCCGGTCGCGACGACACGACCTCGACGAGCCGGTCACCCTCGAAGACGAGCGCCGCCCCATCGTCCGCCGCGGAGCCCGCCGGCAGCGACCCCGCGGCAACGAGCGCTTGATAGCTCGGCCGCCGCGCGGCCTCACCGTCGTAGTGCGGGCAATGACTGCCGGTCAGGAACCCGAGGCCATCGCGCAGCGGTACGGCCTGACCGACCCGAACGAATCGGTCGTCCCCGCCTCGAACCAGCACAACGACCCGGCCGACAGGCCAGCCAGCACGACGCCGGCCTCCCAGGCGGCACGCATCGCCCGATCCACGCCGTGGACCCGCCAGACGGCGAGCAGGTTCACGGTATTGCCGCCGCCGACGTAGATGACGTCCTGGTCGACCAGGTATCGCT
>DASPHN010000296.1:0-10932 GCA_035629655.1 Saccharimonadales bacterium (SeqCode)
GCGCGAGCCGCGTGGGATCTCGACCACGATCTCGACCACATCGGGGAACGGTCCCGGGCTCTGCATGTGGTCATGCTACCCGTCGGTCGGACGAGCCACCTGCCTGGCCGACGGCGTAGCTGGTGTCAGCGCAAGGCGGAGGCGAGCACGAGAGCGAGCGCACCCCAAGTTGCGTGAGCGAGGGCGCGCAGGCGACAACGCAGTAGATGTGGCGCATCAGCGCCGCGTCAGTCGTTGTAGAGGCGTTCTTCGATGAGCTTCTCCTGCACCGTTCGACCGTTCGGGTCGAAGCAGGAGAACTCGAAGTGCTTTTCGAACTCGAGGTCCACGTTGTCCTGGCCACCACGGTTCTTCTCGACCGACACGATGACCCAGTCGCGGAAGCGCTGCGCCTGGTACGGGTTGAACTCGATGTTGACCTTGGCGACGATGTGGTACTTCTCGTTGAGGATCAGGATGATGTCGGCTTCGTAGTTGATCGCCGAGGAGCCGCGCAGGTGGAAGTTGCGCAGGCGCGACGCCTTGAGGCCATCTTTGTCGGCGGCGACGATCGAGATCATCGGCACGTCCTCGGACAGCGCGATGTCCTTGAGGCCGTTGACGATGTAGGTCACCTTCTCCGACTCGTTCTCGGGCTCGGGGATCTGGGGCACTTTCTGCATGTAGTCCACGAACACGACCAGGCGTCGCTCGCCGGACAGCTTGCGGTGCTCCTGGACGAGCTTGCGCATGTTGTCGATCGTGCCGGCGGTCTGCGAGCCGCGCAGCAGGAACAGGTTCTGTCCATACCGGGCGATGCGGTCGAGCGAGGGGCGCAAACGAGGGTTGTTGGCCAGCGCCGGGCTGCCGGTGCCTTCGGCCATCCACGTCCCGAGGATCTCCTTGCGGACATCCTGGATCTTGATCGCCCCGGTCTTGTGGGGCAGGTGGGCGAGCGCCGACTCCATCGCGATGAGGCGATTCATCAGGTACGCCTCGTCGTGCTCGAAGCAGATGTAGAGCACGTTGGCCTGGCCGCCCGACGCGATGTTGCGGGCCATCTGGAGGGCCATCGTGGTCTTGCCGGTGCCCTGGGCGCCACCGATGAGCAGCAGTTCCCCGGCGCGCAGGCCAGTGCCGATCGTCTTGTCCAGCGGGGTGAACCCGAGCGGCACGGGCTGGTACTCGGCGAGGTGGCCCGTCGTGACCCGCTCGTTGAGGTCCATGAGCACGTCGAGCGCGGAGCGGGGCGCCATGCTGCCGTTGTCAGTATCGAGGCGCCAGCCGGCTGGTTGGGTCGCGGCAGCTTCGGCGTCAGTAGTCACGCGGTGGGATCCTCCCCGGAGGCAGTCGCTCGCAGAGGTGGTGCGGCCGCCGTAGCGTAGCACCCGCGAGGGCCCGAATCACCCACCCGCACCCCGCTGTTCCGCACCTCCGAGACGAAGTTCGGCGATCTCGTCGAAGGTCCGGACGATGGCCCGGATCGCCTTCTCGTAGTTGCCCAGGTCCATCCATTCGTTGGGCGCGTGGGCGTTGTCATGCGGCTGGACGAACCCGAGGAGCACGACCGGCAGGCCGAGCACGGACTCGAAGCTGGCCGAGACCGGGATCGAGCCACCCTCGCGGGTGTAGACCGGCGCCCGGCCGAAGACCGCTTCCAGGGCTCGCGCCGCGGCCTGTGTCACGGGGTGGTCGATCGGGGTCCGGCTCGGCCGCCCGCCACCGAGGTCCCGGACCGTGACGGTCACGCCGGTCGGGGCGATGGCTTCGACGTAGGCCTGGAGCCGGCCGAAGATGACGGCCGGGTCCTGGTCTGCCACGAGGCGGCAGCTGACCTTCGCGTGCGCATGCGCCGGGATGATCGTCTTGGTCCCGTCGCCCTGGAAACCGCCCCACAGCCCATTGACGTCGAGGGACGGGCGCGTCGCGCGTCGCTCCAGCGTCGAGAAGCCGGCCTCCCCGACGAGCGCCGAGACGCCGGTCGCGATCCGATAGGCTTCCTCGTCGAACGGCAGGTTCGCGATCGAGGCGTGCTCGGCATCGGTCAGCGGGACGACCTCATCGTAGAAGCCCGGGATCCGGATCCGGCCGTCGGGGCCTTTGAGCGCGGTGATGATCTCGGCGAGCGCCATCGCCGGGTTGGCGACCGCGCCGCCGAAGCCGCCCGAATGCAGGTCGACGGGCGACCCGACGACATCGATCTGGGCGTACATCAGGCCACGCAGGCTGACGGTGATGGCCGGGATGTTCCCCTCGAAGAAGCCGGTATCGCTGATGATGGCGACGTCCGCGGCCAGTTGCTCGCGGTGCTCCCCGAGCCAGACCTCGAGGTTGTGCGATCCGCTCTCCTCCTCACCCTCGAACACGTACTTCACGTTGATCGGAACGCCGCCACGCGTCTCGAGCAGCGCCTGGGCGGCCATCGCATGGGCGTGGATCTGGCCCTTGTCGTCCGCCGCACCCCGTGCCAGCATCCGGTCGCCATCCACGACGGGTTCGAAGGGCGGCGAGGTCCACAGGTCGAGCGGGTCCACCGGCTGCACGTCGTAGTGGCCATAGACGAGGACGGTCGGGGCACCGTCGGCATGGAGCCAGTCGCCGTACACGACGGGGTGTCCGCCCGTCTCGGCGACCTCGACATGCTCGATGCCGATGGTGCGCAGGGTCTCGGCGAGCCATTCCGCCGCACGCCGGACCTCCGGGGCGTAGGCCGGTTGTCCCGACATGCTCGGGATGCGCAGGAAGTCCATGTAGCCGGCCATGCGCGCCGCATGGGTCGCGTCGAGGTGCGCCTCGAGGTCGGCGTCGCTGGTGGTGGTGGCGGTCGTTTCGGTCATCGGCCGAGTCTACCGGCGGCGCCCCGTGGCGGCTGGGCGCGACGGAGGGACGCGGCCACCAGCCCCCGGAATCGAACGAGCGGGCCGATCGCTCGGCCCGCTCGGGTTCGGTGGCGCGGCGTCGACCCGGCGTCAGGCCGGCTGGGGGTTCGGATCCGGGATCGGCTGGCCCGGACCGACGACGATCGGGACGCCGTGCTCGTTGCTCTTGGGTGGCAGGTCGGTGAAGAAGGTCTCGAAGACCTCCGAGTCGACCGTCTCGTCGGCGACGAGCCGCTCGGCCAGGGCGACCAGCTTGTCGCGGTGGGTCGTGAGGACCTCCGTCGCCCGGTCGTAGGCCTTGTCGATGATCGCCCGGACCTCTTCGTCGATCGTCCGTGCGACCTCGTCGCTGTAGTCGCGCTGCTCGCCCATGGAACGGCCGAGGAAGACCATCTCGTCGCGCTTCCCGAAGGAGAGCGGGCCGAGCTTGTCGCTCATGCCGAACTCGGTGACCATCCGTCGGGCGAGGTCCGTCGCCTTCTCGATGTCGTTGCTGGCGCCGGTGGTCGTGTCGCCGAAGATCATCCGCTCGGCGACGTTGCCCCCGAGCAGGCCCGCGATCTTGTCCTCGAACTCGGTCTTGGACTGCAGATAGCGGTCTTCCTGGGGCAGGGCCATCGTGTAGCCGAGGGCCATGCCGCGGCTGATGATCGTGACCTTGCTGACCGGGTCGCACTTGGGCAGGACGCGCTGGACGACGGCGTGACCGCCCTCGTGGTAGGCGATGATCGCCTTCTCCGCGTCGGAGATGACGCGCGACTTGCGCTCCGGGCCGGCGATGATCCGCTCCAGGGCCTCCTGGAACTCGGACATCCCGATGACCTTCTTGTTGCGGCGGGCCGAGAGGATCGCCGCCTCGTTGACGAGGTTGGCGAGGTCCGCTCCGGAGAAGCCCGGCGACTGGCGCGCGACGCCTTCGACGTCGACGCCCTTGTCGAGCGGCTTGCCCTTGGTGTGGACGCGCAGGATCTCGACCCGGCCACGCATGTCCGGCCGATCGAGGATGACCTGGCGGTCGAAGCGCCCGGGGCGCAGCAGCGCGGGGTCCAGGACGTCGGGGCGGTTGGTGGCCGCGACGACGATCACGTTGGTGTTCGTGTCGAAGCCGTCCATCTCGACGAGGATCTGGTTGAGGGTCTGCTCGCGCTCGTCGTGCGAGCCGCCGAGACCAGCCCCACGCTGGCGGCCGACGGCGTCGATCTCGTCGACGAAGACGATGCACGGCGAGTTGCGCTTTGCCTGGTCGAACAGGTCCCGGACACGGCTGGCACCGACGCCCACGAACATCTCGACGAACTCGGAGCCCGAGATGCTGAAGAACGGCACGCCGGCCTCACCGGCGACGGCGCGAGCCATCAGCGTCTTGCCGGTCCCGGGAGGGCCGACGAGCAGCACGCCGCGCGGGATGCGCGCGCCGAGCGAGTTGAACTTCTCGGGGAACTTCAGGAACTCGACGACCTCCTGGAGCTCGGTCTTGGCCTCATCGACCCCGGCGACATCCGCGAAGGTCACGACCGTCTTGTTGCCGAGGAACATCCGTGCCCGGCTCTTGCCGAACGAGAGGGCCTGGTTATTGGTGCCCTGGGCCTGGCGCATCATGAAGAAGATGAACCCGCCGATGATCAGGAGCGGCAGGACCGCGGTCAGCAGCAGACCGAGCCACGACGTGTCGGGGGCCGGGGTGGCTTCGAAGACGTCGGCGGTGAGGGTCTGTCCCCCGGCCGCGGCGGCCTCCTGCATGTCGCTGTAGACGTCGGTCAGGATGCCCGGGACGACGACCGTGTAATCGGGGGTCGTGCCCTCGACGTCGACGGTCAGGGTCGTGCCCTGCTGGGTGACCTTCGTGACCTGGCCCTTGGCCACGTCATCCAGGAACTTGCTGTAACCAGTCGCCTCTGGGGTGGTGCTGGTCGAGATCCACGTGAACAGCAGCGCCGCGGTGCCCACGACGAGCACGAGCATGACGATGCCGTTCCGGAAGAACTTCGGGTTCAACGGGGAGCCTCCGGGGAGTGAGCGGGCGACGACCGTGCGCCGCCGCGTGGGGCCGAGTATAGCGTCGGGGCGCTGGAGCACCCCCTGACGGATGTCACCCCGTCACGCATCCCTACGGACGCGCGGCGCGCGCGGATGGCGACGCCGGTCGACATGAAGGAATCGCAACGACCCCCCGGTCGTCCGGAGGGCCGTCGATGGGTTGTCTCGATGTCTGGTAGCAGGGACAGGATTCGAACCTGTGACCTAGCGATTATGAGCCGCTTGCTCTGCCACTGAGCTACCCTGCCACGGCGCCCCGGATTGTAGCCCAGACCGCCGCCAGGCTTCACCACGCCTACTGGGCGAACGTGTCGCAGGCCTCGATGCTGCCGGTGTCGAATCCGTTCTTGAACCAGGTCACCCGCTGCTCGGCGGAGCCGTGGGTCCAGGACTCGGGATCGATCCGGCCGGTCGTCGACTGCTGGATGCGGTCATCCCCGACGGCGGACGCAGCGCTCAGCGCCTCCTCGATGTCACCGGGCTCGATGTCGGAGACCGCGGCGTTCGCCCAGGCGCCGGCAAGGCAGTCGGCCTGCAACTCCTGGCGGACCGACAGGTCGTTCTGCCGCGAGGGATCGGACTGGGCGTCGCGCTGCACCTGCTCGCTGATCCCGAGCACGGTCTGGACGTGGTGGCCGAACTCGTGGGCCACGACGTAGGCCATCGCGAAGTCGCCGCCCTCCGCGCCGAAGCGGGACTTGAGCTCGTCGAAGAACTCGAGGTCGAGGTAGACCTTCTGGTCGGCCGGGCAATAGAACGGGCCGGTCTGGGACGAGGCGGGGCCGCAAGCCGAGGTGGTGGAGCCCGTGAACAGGACCAGCACCGTCTCCGGGTAGTCCCTGCCTGATGCCTGGAAGGTGTCGGCCCAATACGTCTGGATGCTGTCGACCATGTACGCGAGCTGCTGGTCGGTATCGCTCTGGGGATCGAGCGTCCCGCCCGGCTGGGCGGCGCCGCCAGGCTGGAGACCGGACAGGCCGCTCCCGCCGCCGAGGATCCCGCTGGTCAGCAGGAACAGCACGATGACGATGATGATCCCGCCGATGCCGCCGCCGGCCTTGCCACCGGGGATCGGGATCGGGATGCCGCCGCCGCCGAGCGAGCCGCCGAAGCCCCCGCCGGTCGGCCCCTGTCCACGCCGGTCCTCGATCTGGCCGAAGCCGGTGTTGCGCTTCCACTTCATGGTCTGGTCGCCCCTCTTGAGCACACTGGGGGTCCAGCGTACCCCGGCGCGCTCGCCGGTCCGCATCGCACCGGGTGACCGGCTCGTTGCAGCGGCATCGCGCCGTCAGGACCAAGCGTTCACGCGACCTCGCGCAGCCGTCCCGACGAGACATCGAAGATCAGGCCATGCACGGGGACCCGCCGCAACAGCTGGTGGGTGCGCAACAGCTCGACCTGCCGACGCACGTTCGCCTCGATGTCCGCGAAGGCTCCGAACTCGATCCCGATGTCGTCGGCCTCCACGCCGATCGATGTCGCCAGGTGCCCTCGGAGGGCCGCCTCGTCCGCGCCGAGCAACGCGCATCCGGTGTGCTCGATGACGACGATCTCGTTCGTGCCACCGAGCTGCTGGCTGACGATCAGCGAGCGGATGACGTCGTCCGTGATGAGCCCGCCGGCGTTGCGGATGATGTGGGCGTCACCCGTCCGCAGGCCGAGCGCCTCGGCCGGATCGAGCCGGGTGTCCATGCAGGCGACGATGACCATGCCCGACAGCGGGGCGGAGGTCAGCGCCGAGCGGTCGAACGCATCCGTGTAGCGCTCGTTCTCGGCGAGGAGGCGAGCGAACTCACCACCGGGCGTGGGATCGGCCATGGTCGCGCTCGGTGGCTCTGGGTCAGGCCGGCGTCTGGCGGCCGCTGCCGTAGCGGTCGATGAGCTCGCCGATGGTCAGCTGTCCGTAGCTCGCATCGAGCTGCTCGCGCGCGATGCGCCACATCGTGCGCAACGGCCGCGGTCCGGACTGGTCGAGCTCGGCCAGGCGGACGTTCGCGAAGCGGTCGATGCCGGGCACCGCCCGCAGGTCCGTCGCGAGCCGGATGGCCGCGTCGCTCACGGTCGTCGATCGGCCGATCTCCGCCGATGCCAGCCGGGGCGGGCCGGCGGCCGTGTCGGTCCGCGGCGTCGCTGGCGCACCGGCCGCGCGCACGGCCCGATCGGCGTCGGCCAGTGCGGCGTCGATGGCTTCCTGACTGGTGAACCGCGGAGGAGCCGGCTCCGGCGGCGTCGTGCTGGCCGCGGTCGCGGAGCCAGCGCCTGGCGACCGGTCGCGGGTCGAGGACGTCCTGCCGCCGGCCTGGGCGGGACCGCCGGGGGCCGATCCACCGGTCGTGCCGCCGGACGTGGATCCGCCACCGCGCGGCGGGGCTGGCGGACGGGGCCGGCTCGCTCCGCCGCCGCCCGACGACGACCCGCCACCCGGGGTGGATTCGGCGTTGCCGATGGCCTGGTTCACGAGCTCCGGGATGTCGATGCCGGTCAGGCCCTTCACCGTGGTCGATGCCTCGGTGAGCGTTCGCGTGACGTTCTTCGTGAGGTCCGAGGCACCCTCGGTGGACAGCACCGTCAGCGTCTCGATGTTGGACATCGGCTCGGCCGCGGCCCGGACGATCTCCGGCAGCATCGAGAGCACGGTCTGGATGACGGCAGCCTCGTTGAACTGGCGGTAGGCCTCGGCACGCAGGGCGAGCGCCTTGGCCTCGGCTTCACCCTTCGAGAGGACGATGCCCGCCTCGGCGTTGCCCTCGAGGGTCGTCTGCTTTGCCGTGGCCTCGGCCGTCACCTCGACGACCCGGGCCTGCGCCTCACCCGCGAGCTTGACGCGCTCCGCATCGCCCTGGGCCTGCGCGATCGCCGCGCCCTTGGCGCCTTCGGCGCGACGGATCTGGGCCTCGGCCTCCGCCTCGGCCGGGCGGACGGTCGTGGCGACCAGCTCCTGCTGCGTCCGGGCGGCCTCGAGCTGGGCGAGCTCGGTCTGCTTGCGGGTGACCTCCTGGGTCGCCTCGGCCTCGGCGAGCGGACCGGCCTGGGCGGCCCGTGCCTCGGCCGCCGCGGTCTGGGTCTCGGTCTCGGCACGCCGCAGGGCGACGTCTCGCTGGGCGTTGATCTTGACCTGCTCGGCCTCGGCCTCGCGGACGGCGGCCTCCTGGTCGGCCGAGGCCTTGGCCATCCGGGCGTCCCGCTCGCGGCGCGCCGTCTCCTGTTGCCCGATGAGCTCCATGTAGCCCGACTCGTCGCGGATCGCCTGGATCGTGAACGAGTCGATCTGCAGCCCGGAGGTCGCGAGGTCGCCCTTGGCGGCGTCCTGGACGGCCTGCTGGAACTTCATCCGGTCGAGGTTCAGCTCCTCGACGGTCAGCGTGCCGACGATCGAACGCAGCGAGCCTTCGAGGACGTTCTTGACGATGGAATCGACCGCCTCCTCCTGCGATTCGAGGAAGCGTTCCGCGGCGTTGCGGATGGACTCGTCGTCGGCGCCGATCTTGAATGTCGCGACGCCCTGCACGGCGACCTTGATGCCCTGGCGCGTGACGGCGTCGGCCAGGTTCACGTTGATCTGTCGGGCGGTCAGCTTGAGCTTGCCGACCTTGTGGATCAGGGGCAGGACGATGACGCCACCACCGCGCACGACCTTGAGGTTCTTCCGGCCGTCGGGTGACTTGTCGCGCTGACCGCTGACGACGAGCGCCTCGTTCGCCCCGGCCACCTTATAGCGGCTACCGATGTAGCTGACGATCAGGACGATGACGATGATGACCAGGAAGATGGGGATGACGCCTCCACCGATGAAGTCCAATAGGCCGTCAAGCATCGGTCCCCTCCTCGTTGGCCGACGCTGGTGCGAGCGGCGTGATCGGTGTCGGTGTCGGCGACTCCACGATGAGCCCGGCCCCGGCCACGCCGGTCACCCGGGCGACCGTGCCGGCCATGATGTCGGCCGTGGCGGTGGCGCTGAACTCGTGGGTCTGGCCCTCGGCCTTGATGAGGACGCTGCCGTAGCGGCCGGCAGGGATGCTGACCTGGACGTACGCGTCATGGCCGATGAGGTCCCTGGTCGAGAACGGCTCCGGGGCTTCAGCCCGGCGAAGGGTCGAGAAGATCCCGTACGCGATGCCCAATCCGACGAGGCCGAAGGCGCCGCCCCACGCCGCGGCCTGTCCGCCGTGGACGTCGAGGACCTGGGTGGCGAACAGCCCGCCGACGCCGAACATCGAGACGAAGGAGAGGAGCAGCGGCATCAGCGAGACACCGCCGACGTCCAGGTCGAAGGCCGCACCGAGGATGTCGTCGACCAGCACGGTGATGAGCAGCAGGCCGCCGCCGATGAGCGCGCAGACGACGAAGATGAAGTCCTCGACCGGGATGTCGATCATGCGATCGCGCGTGCCTCCGTCACCCGCCGCGTGCGCGTCGGGAGCACAGGATAGCGACCCGGCCCGGCCGCGCGCGGCGCGCCTCGCGAGGGGCGGTCAGTCGGACGGGCCGAAGAGGACCGTGAGCCAGCTGTCGAGCGGCGAGACGTCGCGGACCTCCGCCCCGAGACGGACGGCGGCCGAGCCCGGCGCGTCGTCGGCCAGGGCAGGTGCATCGGCGGACAGGGTGAACGCGATCTCCTTCGGCCGGCCGAGCTGGTAGGCACGCGCCTGCTGCTGGATGTAACGCTGGCGGGCGATCAGGTCGAGCTCCCGGTCGAGGGCTGCGACCTCGGCCTGGAGGGCGACGTTCGTGCCCGCGATGTCGCTGGCGCGTGCCGTGGCAGCCGAGGCCTCGGAGACCTGGCGGACGAACACGATGACGATCCACGCCGCCAGCACGCCGGCGAGGACTGCGGCCATCCGCCGACGGGTGATCCCGGCGATCGGCAGGGTTGCCAGGTCGGCCAGGAGGGCGGGCGAGCCACCGGGCGACGTGGCGTCGGTGCCGGTCTCGAGGTCGGCGTCGAGCTCGGTCGGCTGGGTGTCGTCGAGCGGCGGGATGGGCGGCCGGCGGGACATCGGGCCGAGCGTAGCTACCGCCAGCTGGCGTGTCAACCGCGCTGCCGTGACAGCGAACCTGTCACGCACGCCGCGCACGGTGTGGCTAGACTGCCAACCATTCCGAACATCCGTTCGGTCTTCGACGGAGCCCGCCATGCGCACGTATGCCCCCAGCGACCCGTCGTCGGTCCTGCGCGACCTCCTGGCCGAGCCGTCGCTCGCGCGTGGCGTCACGCATCACGCGGTCATCCCGCCCCGCGAGGCCGTCTTCGGGGAGACGCCGCCATGGCTCGACGAACGGATCGTGGCCGGCCTCGCCTCGCGTGGCATCGAGCGGCTCTACACGCACCAGGCCGAGGCCATCGAGGCCGTCCATGCGGGCAAGGACGTGGTCGTCGTCACGCCGACGGCGTCCGGCAAGACCCTGTGCTACGCCTTGCCGGCCCTGCAGGCCATCGCCGAGGACCCATCCGCCCGGGCCCTCTTCCTCTTCCCCACGAAGGCGCTGGGCCAGGACCAGGTGACGGAGTTCGGCGAGCTGTCGTCGGCGGCGGGCCTGACGATCAGCACCTCGACCTACGACGGCGACACGCCTGCCCCGATCCGGTCCGCGATCCGCGCGGCCGGCCAGGTGGTCGTGACCAACCCGGACATGCTCCACTCGGCGATCCTGCCCCACCACACCAAGTGGTTCCAGCTGTTCGAGCAGCTCAAGATCATCGTCATCGACGAGCTGCACACCTACCGGGGCGTGTTCGGTGGCCACGTCGCGAACGTCCTGCGCCGGCTGCTGCGCATCTGCGCCCACTACGGCAGCCATCCGGTCATCGTCTGTTGCTCGGCGACGATCGGGAACCCGGCCGAGCTGGCGACCGCCCTCACCGGCCGCCCGACGCACCTCATCGATCGGACCGGGGCGCCGGCCGGCCAGCGCCACGTCCTGCTGGTCGACCCACCGGTCCTGCATCCGGAGAGCGGCGCCCGCGGCTCGGCCGTGACGCTGGCCCAGCGCTGGGCGCTGCCGTTCCTGCGGGCCGGTCGCCAGACCATCGTCTTCG
>DASPHN010000297.1:0-2030 GCA_035629655.1 Saccharimonadales bacterium (SeqCode)
ATCGTCGAGCGCCCGCTGGAACGCGAGCCGCGTGCCATCCGGGGAGAACGTCGGGACGGTGTCCAACTCCGAACCAGCGACGATCCGCGTCGTGCGGCCGCTGTCCGGATCGACCGTCGCGATATCGCCCTCGACGGAGATGGCGATCGCTCCGTTCTCGGCCAGCCCGAACGGCGGGGCTGGGAGCAGGCTCGGCTTCGGCGCGCTGCCGACGGCCACCACCGTCGCGGCGATGAGGATGCCGATGAGGGCCAGGACGCCGATCTGGCGCCAGGGCATGCGCGCGACCGGGGTCGCGGACGTGGAGATCTGCACGGGGAGCCACCTTCCGGGGAACGTCCAGGCAGGACGCTGCGGGCGGGACGAGGCGACCTCGATGGCGGCCTCGAGATAATCAGGGGTACGCGGGTCCGCGAGCTCGTCGAAGAGCGGCGGAAGGATGCGGTCGATGCGGTCCAGCGTCATGCCACGGGCCCTCCGATGGCCGCACCAGGTGCGCTCGCCACCTCCTCGATGGCCATGGCGGAGCGCATCGCACCGAGCGATCGATGCAAGCGGGACTTGACCGTCCCGAGCGGGATACCCAGCGTCTCGGCGACCCGCGGGAGCGGCACGTCGAGATAGAAGTGCATGACGACGACCGCCCGCGCCTCCGGCTCGAGCCGGGCGAGCACCCGGTCGAGCTGGTCGCGGTCGGCGATCCGCACCGTCGCATCGAGCGACGGCGCCTCATGGAGCGGGGTGAGCTCGACCTCGATCACGCGGCGCCGGCGCTTGCGGATGAGGTCGATGCAGGCGTGGACGACGAGGCTGTGCAGCCAATGGTCGAACGTCGCCGGTTCGCGCAGCCCCGGCAGGCCGCGCCAGGCCCGGATCAACGTCTCCTGGACGGCGTCCTGGGCGAGATCCGGGTCGCGAAGGATGAGGCGGGCCGCAGCGTCCAGGCGCGCGCCGGATGCGCGGGCAAGCTCAGCGAAGGCGTGCCGGTCGCCTCGCCTGGCTCGTTCCACGAGTCCGATCTGGTCCACGTCCACCTCGGGCTGGTCGGCGCGACCATCGCGGTCGTGCTCGACAGCCTACGGCGCCGGCGTGGCTGGAAAGGTTCCGAGAATCGTGGGCACCCGGCGGGTCACGCCGCGGCCCCGTGCGGCTGCGGCCCTCGAGTCGTCGTCCGATGGGGCTCGGCGATAGGGTGCCGAGCACGTCCGAGTGGTCCCTCATAGGGACGATCCTGGCGACGTGTCCACACAGCCGACGGCGACCGAGGCGATCGAATCGCCACGGTCGCGAAGGCCGCTAGGACGAGAAGGGCAGGTGCTCAGGCGATCAGCTGCAGCCGCTCGTGCTCCCGCAGTTGAGGCACTTGTAGCAGCTGCCGTTGCGGACCATGATCGAGCCGCAGTCGGCGCAGATGGGGGCGTCGGCCTGGGTCTGGAAGCTCACCTTCGTGGCACCCAGGTTCAGGGTCACAGTCCCCGTCCCGCCGCCGTTGCCACTCGCCTTCGCAGCACCGTTGCCGGTGGCTGCGTGACCGTTGGCGTGGCCGTTCGTCGCGATGACCGCGAGCTCTTCCTTGGTCCCCTGAGGTTCGGCCGCGACGGCCGTCGCCTTGGGGGCGTCGGACTCGGTCGCCGGCGCCTGGGTCGGCTGGGGAGCGACGGCATCAGCGGTCGAGGCCTTCTCTTCAGCCTCGGCTGCGGCTTGGGCGACCGCAGCCGGGCTGGACGTGAATGCCGCGATACCGGCCGCGAACGGGTTGGTCGCCGGAGAGGCGGCCGGACCCTCGGGGCCATCGACGATCGCGGAGCGATCGATCAGGCCGAGGATGGCCTTGTCGTCATCGGCCAGGAACTTGGACCCGAGCCAGCGGAAGATGTAGTCGACCATCGACTTCGCGATCGGGATCTCCTGGTTGCCGGTGAAGCCGCTCGGCTCGAACCGGACGTGCGCGAACTTGTTCACCAGGTCCTTGAGCGGCACGCCGTACTGGAGCGCCACCGAGACCGTCGTCGCGAACGAGTCCATCAGGC
>DASPHN010000298.1:0-8749 GCA_035629655.1 Saccharimonadales bacterium (SeqCode)
GAGCACGTCGATCTCGTCGTGAGCGACCCCGTCCAGGCCGGCACGATGGCCGTGATGGCCGTCGCCGACACGGCCACGTTCGACCTCGAACGACAGCGCGGCCGCCGGTACTGAGTCGACCGATGCGGATCGCGACCTGGAACGTGAACTCGCTCAAGGCCCGCCAGGAGGCCGTGGACAACTGGCTGCAGCGGACGGCGCCCGACATCCTGCTGATGCAGGAGACCAAGCTGGGGGACGCCGACGCACCCGTCATGACGTTCCAGATGGCCGGCTATCAGCTCGTCCATCACGGCGAGGGTCGCTGGAACGGCGTGGCGATCGCCGCGCGTGACGGGCTCGAGATCAGCGACGTCGTCACGAACTTCGGCGACGGCCCGGTCCGTGACTCCGGCCCCGGCGGCACGGCCGGCAGCGAGGACGACTTCGACCCGTTCGACGAGGCCCGGATGCTCGCCGCGACCGTGGACGGGATCCGCATCGTCTCGCTGTACGCACCCAACGGCCGTGTCGTCGACTCGCCGTTCTACGTCGGCAAGCTCGCCTGGTACGAGCGGGTCAGCCGCTGGCTGGACGACGAGATCGCGGCCGGACGGGGCGACCAGCTGCTGCTCGGCGGCGACTACAACATCGCGCCGACCGATCTCGACGTCTGGGATCCGAAGAAGGTCCACGGCGGGACCCACGTCAGCGAACCCGAGCGTGCGGCGTTCCGTTCCCTCCTGGAGCGCGGTCTGGTGGACGCGTATCGGGCACGCCACGACGAGCCCGGCCGCTACACCTGGTGGGATTACCGCGCGGGGATGTTCCATAAGAATTTCGGGATGCGCATCGATCACTTCCTGGCCGGATCGGCGGTCGCGTCGCGGGCGGTCGACGCCGAGATCGACCGGCAGGCCCGCAAGGGGCCGCCCATCCCCTCGGACCATGCCCCGATGACGCTCGATCTCGATGCCCCCGGCAAGGCCTACGACCCGGACTGGGCCGGGGCGCTCGCCCGGATCGCCAAGCGCACCCGGTAGCCGGGTGCTGGTCCGCACCCTCGGGCTCGGCGACCTGCCGAGCGACTTCCGCCGCCTGTGGACCGCGACCCTTGCCTCGAACCTCGCCGACGGGATCGTCACGATCACGTTCGCCCTTGCCGCGGCCTCGCTGACGACGGACCCGCGGCTCGTCGCGGCGGTCGCCGTGGCCGCGGGCATCCCGCCGGTGGTCGTGGCCCTGTTCGCCGGGGCGTACGCGGATCGTGTCGACCGGCGTCGCCTGATGGCCTGGGTGCAGGTCCTGCGGGTCCTCGTCATCGCGACGCTCGCGGTCGTCACCATCGGTGGTGGGCTCTCCCTGCCGCTCCTTGTCGTCGGGGCCTTCGCGCTGTCGGTCGGGCAGACCTTCTACGACACGACCGCCCAGGCGATCCTGCCGATGGTGGCTGGGTCCGCCACGCTCACGAAAGCCAACAGCCGCCTGTACGCCGCCGAGACCCTGACTGACACGTTCCTGGGACCGCCGTTGGGTGGGGCGCTGGTCGCCATCGGGTTCGGGCTCGCCTGGACCGGTGCCGCCATCGGCTACGCACTCGCGCTGGCCGGCCTGCTCCTGCTGCGTGGCACGTTTCGGGTGGAACGGACCGGCGTCGCGACCTCGATGCGGGTGGAGATCGCCGAGGGCCTGCGCTATCTGATCGATCACCGCCTGCAGCGCACCCTGACGGCCATGGTCGGCATGGGCAGCTTCGCGGGGTCGGCCGTGTTCGCGGTCTTCGTCCTCTATGCCGTCACGCCGGGACCCATGGGTCTCTCGGAGGTCGGCTACGGCCTCTTGTTGACGGCCAGCGGGGCGGGCAGCCTCTTGGCGTCGGCGTTCGTCGATCGGGTGGAGCGCCGGTTCGGCATCGCTCGCACGCTGCTGGCGAGTCAGGTGGCCTTCGGCGTCGCGTTCCTCGTCCCGGCCCTGACCGCGAATGTGCTCGCCGTCGGCGCGGCGTTCGTGCTGTCCGGGGTCGCGACGATGCTGTGGAACGTCACCAACGTCTCCCTTCGGCAACGGTTCATCCCGGCCGGCCTGTACGGGCGAGTCCACGCCGGACACCGGCTGGTCAACCGTGGCGCCGGCCTGGCGGGCGCGATCGTCGGTGGGGTCCTGGGGTCCGCGGCGGGATTGACCAGCGTCTTCCTGCTGGCCGCGATCGTCGTCTTCCTCTCCTGCCTTGGGGCGATCGTCGTCAATGACCGCTCCGTGGCTGCGGCACTGGCTGAGGCGCCGCCCGCAGCGATCGGCGGCTAGTCCAGCCCGATCCGGACCGCGATGGTCGCGGCCTCGGTCCGGGAGGTCGCCCCGAGCTTGCCGATGATGTTCGAGACGTGGACCCCGGCCGTGCTCTCGCTGATGAACAGCGTCTCGGCGATCTGGCGGTTGGTCCGGCCCTGGATCATCAACGGGAGGACGTCCAACTCCCGGCGGGTCAGCCCGAAGGCGGCCGCCGTGCCGGCACCGTCCGTGGCCGTGTCGGACGGTGCGGTCGTCCCCTCGTCCTGCGCCCGTCGAGCGTCGCCGACCACCACCACGGCCGGACGGTCGATCCGGGCTCGCGCCACGAGCGCGTCGAGCGCGCTGCGCAGCGGCCGGGCTCCGAGCCGGTCCGCGATGGCCCATGCCTCCGAGATCGCCGCGGTGGCACCCGTGCGCTCGCCGCCCGCCAGGAGCGCCTCGCCCTCCCGCCAGCGTGCATACGCGACGACATACGGCTGCTCGCACGCCCCGTATCGCTCGACGGCGGTCCGCCATGCCTCGACCCCGGGACGGCCGTGCACGCGCTCCAGCTCCGCCGCGACGAGGGATGCCTCGGCGTCGGTCTCGTCCCGGTCCTTGCCGTGCTGCCGCGCCAACCACCGCTCGAGGATCACCGCGAAGTCGCCGGCCAGTCGCTCCCCGGCGGCGATCGCCTCGCGCTCCGCCGCGTGGTCCCGCCGGGCCCGTCCGATCTCCGCCAGGTCCGCCGCGGCACGGAGACCGAAGCGAAAGAGCCGCAGGTGATACCGATGGAACCGCGTCGTCTCCAGCTCATCGATGCCGAGCTGGGCGACCTCAAGCGCCTCGGCCGGGGCGCCACGCCACAGCGCCGCTTCGGCGTCGGCCATCCGGCACGGCGCGTTGAACTGGGTCTCGACGGGGTAGCCATCGAGCATCGACCGGAGCTCCTCGAGCTTGGCTGGCGCCCGCTCGTCACCCATCCCGACAAGGAGCGGCACCCAGTGCGAGAGCAGATAGCGCTCCGCGTTCCGGGCGGTCTGATCCGCCGCCGCGCTGTCGTCGGCGAGCCTGGCCGCCTCGGCCCACTCGCCGAGGTCGTAGGCGATCATGATCCCGTTCTCGCGGATGAACGCGCCGTAGGTCCGGGTGATGCCCACGCCGTCCGCGACGGCGAAGCCCTCGTGGACGATGGTCAGGGCGCCCCGAGCATCGCCACACTCTCGCATCGCCTCGCCGAGGTTCACGTACGCCCGCCCGAGGTCGTCCGGATCGCCGATCTCATGGGCGATGCGGACCGCCGCCTGGAGCGAGGCCACGGCCTCGGCGCAGCGGCCGGCGGCGGAGTAGTCGAGGCCGAGCGTGTTCCGGGCGTGCCCTTCCGCCTGGCGAGCACCCACCCGGACGGCGATCTCGATCGCCTCCTCGCAGAGCGCGGTCGATTCCTCCCAGCGATCGAGGAGCATCAGGAGCTGACCGAAGCCCGCGAGCACGCGTGCCCGCTCGGCCGTGGGCGGCTCGGCTGGGATCGCCGCCACGGCGGCCTCACAGGCGACCAGGGCGGCCTCGCTCTCGGCGTTGTTCCAGAGGATCCGCCCGAGTCGTTCGAGCATCACGCCGGCACGCACGGGGTCCGTGGCCGCGTCGACGCTCGCGACGGCCTCGCGTCGCAGGTCCACGCCCCGATGGGCCTCGCCTGACAGCCATGCCGCTACGGCCGCTCGATCGAGCAGCGTCACGCGATCGAACCCGGCGATCGCCTCCGGGTCCTCGATGGTCGCCCACTGCTCGAGCGCCCGCTCGTCATGGCGGCGCGCGTCGGCGAAGGCGAAGGCCCCGGCGGCCGCCGTCCCGGCACGGATGGAGGCATCGAACGCGCGGCGCTCCTCGCGAGCCGACGACCAGTGGTGGGCGAGCTCCGCCCAGTGGCCGGCCTCCACCGCCCCACTGCCCGGCAGCCGTGCGTCGAGGGCCTCGGCGAAGGCCCGATGCAGTCGTTGACGTTCGCCCGGCAGCAGCTCGTCGTAGGCCGCCTCCTGAAGCAGGGCGTGGCGGAAGGCGTACCCATCGGTCGCCCCGCCGACCTCGGGGCCGGTCACCAGCACCTGGCTGCCCACGGCCGTCCGAAGCGCGGCGAGCAGGGCGTCGTCGTCCATCCCGGCGACCCGTGCCAGCAGGGCGTGGTCCACGTGGCGACCGGCGACCGCAGCGACGCCGACGACCGTCTGGGCGTCATCGGGCAGCGCCGCGATCCGAGCGAGCAGGACCTGTCGAAGGGTCGGTGGCAGCCGCCCGAGCCCGCCGTCCTGGCCGGCCATGAGCAGCTCCTCGACGAAGAACGGGTTGCCGTCGGACCGCCGGTGGATGCGATCGACCGCCTCGGCGCTCGGGGCGTCGTCGAGGATCGAGGCGAGCAGATCCGCGGTGGCGGTCGCATCGAGGCGCTCCAGGTCGAGCCGATCCACCCGCCCGCTGCGACCGACCTCGGCGAGCCAGGGCAGGAGCGGATGCCGCCGATGGAGCTCGTCCGAGCGGAACGTGAGCACGATGAGGACCGGGTCGACGCGCACGTGGCGGACGAGGAAGGCCACGAGATCTCGCGTCGCCGGGTCGGCCCAATGCAGGTCCTCGATGACGAGCAGGAGCGGCGCATCCGCGGCAAGGCGCTGGACCAGGCCGAGGACGGCATCGAAGAGGCGCGCCTGGTACGTGCCGGTCGGCATCGTGGCGACCGAGTCATCAGACGTGCCCATGGCGGGCACGAGGCGAGCGAGATCGGCGCGAGCCGGGCCGGCGGCGGCGGCCAGGACTGGCTCGTCGACATCTCGAGCGAGGCCGCGCAGGATCTCGACGAACGGGCCGTAGGGCAGTCCGCCCTCCCCCACGTTGGCGCAGCCACCGCTGACGACGCGCATGCCGCGCAGCTCGGCGAGGCGCGCGGCCTCGAGCACGAGGCGGCTCTTGCCGATGCCGGCCTCGCCGGCGATGAGGAGGTGACTCGGCGTCCCGGCGATGGCCGCGTCGAGGTGCTGGGCCACGGCCCGGAGGTCGTCGTCGCGCCCGATCAGGGTCGGGCTGCTTCGTCGACCGATCATGTCCTCGATGATACGCACGCCCTGGGGTCCTGCGGGCAAGGTCGTCCGGGAGCTGGGCGGGAAGCTCGTCGCGGTCAGCTGACGGTCGCCTCACCGAGGTGCAGCGCCAGCCGCAGCCGGGCCACGGCCGCCAGCGGCCCGCGCCTCGGGATCCGCGGCTCCGGCGTGGAGCTGACGGTCTCGGTCATCACCGATCGGGTCAGGCGATGGCGCTCAGCCTGGCGGCGAAGCTCGGCCTGGTGATCGTGGGTCATCCGCTCGAACTGGATGGGATACATCGGTCGTTCCTTCCGGCTTGGGTCCCCGTCGGCCGGGGAGGCTGCGACCACGATGCCGCCAGGCACCGGTCGGCCACATCGGGAGGACGACCGAGACGACCAGGCGCACACCCTTGATTTCCATGGGTGGTGCCTTTAGGCCCGCCCCGACCGAGGTCGGCGCGACGGCCGTCACAGTGCCGGGCGGGGGTTGCGGAGGACGGGACGCCGTGCGCCGCGTCCCATCCCTCGCCCGTAGGCTCGCCCTCCGATGACCGTCGCGCACGACCCTGCCCCGGCCGAGATCCGCCTGGTCGACCTGGAGAAGCGCTTCGGGGGTGTCCGGGCGGTCGATGGCGTGACGCTCGACGTCGAAGCGGGCGAGTTCTTCTCGCTGCTCGGGCCGTCCGGGTGCGGCAAGACCACGACGCTGCGGATGATCGGTGGCTTCGAGCTGCCGACCGCGGGGCGCATCCTGCTGCGTGGGCGCGACATCACGATGGACCCCCCGGACAAGCGCCCGGTGAACATGGTCTTCCAGAACTACGCGCTCTTCCCGCACCTGGACGTCGGCGACAACGTGGCCTTCGGGCTGAAGCGGGCACACGTCGCGAAGGGCGACATCACTCGCCGGGTCGGCGAGGCGCTCGGGCTCGTCCGGCTGGAAGGCTACGAACGTCGCAAGCCGAATCAGCTGTCGGGTGGGCAGCAACAGCGCGTCGCGCTCGCACGAGCCCTCGTGAATCGGCCGACCGTGCTGCTGCTGGACGAGCCGCTCGGGGCCCTGGACCTCAAGCTCCGCCGCCAGCTCCAGCTGGAGCTCAAGCGCATCCAGACCGAGGTCGGGATCACGTTCGTGTACGTCACCCACGACCAGGAGGAGGCGCTCACGATGAGCGACCGGATCGCGGTCATGCAGGCGGGCAAGGTCGAGCAGCTCGGCACGCCCGAGGAGCTCTACGAGCGGCCGGCCACCCGATTCGTGGCCGACTTCATCGGCACGACCAACCTGCTGCGTGGCGTCGTGGAGCCGGACGGCCAGGTCCGCCTGTCCTCGGGGGAAGCGACCCGCGTCGCACATGACGGCCTTGGAACGGGCGCCGAGGTGGAGCTCAGCGTCCGGCCGGAAGCCATCGATCTCGTCCCGCCGGAGGCGATCGGCGCGCTGCGCGGGCGGGTCGAGCAGGTGGCGTATCTCGGCAACAGCGTCTCGTACCAGGTCCGCACGTCGGGCGGACTGATCCTGTCGGTACTGGCGAGCAAGACCGGGCCTCGCCTCCCGGTCGACAGCGACGTGGCCGTGGCCTGGCCGACCTCCGAGGCACTCGTCCTCGGCGGCGGCATGCCCCGGACAGACGAGGAGGAGCCCGCATGAATCTTCGACACGACGGCTCGACCATCGACCTCGAACGCGAGCTCGTGCGCTACATGATCGAGCGGCGGATCACGCGCCGTGAGCTGCTCGAGCGCATCGGGAAGGTCGGGGCGGCGGCCGCGCTCGCCCCGGTCATCGCCGCCTGTACCACGAGCGGTGGGACCACCCCCTCGCCGACCAGCGCTCCGAGCGTGGCCGCCTCCGCATCGGCCTCGGCCGCCGCAGCCGCGCCCAGTGCCGAGGCCAGCCTGGAGCCGACGCCGGTCCCCTCCCCCGAGGCCGAGCTGTTCATCTACAACTGGACCGACTACATCGGCGAGGACACGATCCCGTCGTTCGAGGAGAAGTACGGCATCAAGGTCACGTACGACTTCTTCTCCAACACCGAGGAGGCGTACGCCAAGCTGGGCAGCGACGGCGGGGGCTACGACCTGTCGTTCCCGATCTCGGTCGATATCCCGGCCTTCGTTGCCAAGGGTGCGCTGCTCCCGCTCGACAAGTCGCTGCTCACGAACGTCGGCAACCTCGGCGCGGAGTGGTCCGATCCCGGCTACGACCCGGGCAACGCCTACTCCGTCCCGTACATGTGGTGGACGACGGGCGTCGGCTACGACTCGACCAAGGTCACCGACTCGCCGACCAGCAGCAAGGCGCTCTGGGATCCGCGGTACTCGCAACACCTCTCGATGCTGGACGACTACCAGGAAGTCTTCGCGATGGCCCTCATCCAGCTGGGCCACTCGGCCAACACGACCGACACGGCGCAGATGGACGAAGCGCTGGCGCTCCTGCAGCAGCAGAAGCCGCTGGTGCGCGTCTACAGCACGGACACGATCGGGACCCTGAGCTCCGGCGACGTCTGGCTGGGCCAGATCTGGGGCGCCGACACGTACGCGATCCAGACCGAGAACGAGAACGTCCTGTTCTACCTGCCCGAGGAGGGCGCGGTCCGTGGTTCCGACACGATGGCCATCTTCTCGGGCGCCCAGCACCCGATCGCCGCGCATCTCTTCATCGACCACATGCTCGATGCCCAGGTCAGCGCCGCGAACACGAACTACATCTACTACATGGGTCCCAACGCCGCGGCGAAGGAGTTCATCGATCCGGCCATCCTGGGCGACCCGGCGCTGAACCCCGACCAGGCGATCATCGACAAGCTGGAGGAGCTGCTCGACCTGGGCCAGGACGTCCGCGACGAGTACCTCAGCCGGTGGCAGACCCTTCGTGGTGCCTGAGGCGGCAGAGACACGCCGCCTGGAGGCGGTCGCATCGGACGCGGCCGCCTCGCCCCACCCCATCGAACGCCCGTCACTCGGAACCCGGCTCGCCGGGCTGGTCATGGTCGTCCCGGGCGTCGCCTGGCTGATCCTCTTCTTCGTCGTCCCCCTGGCGATGATCTTCCTGGTCAGCCTCGGCTCACGCGACGAGCTCGACCGGATCGTGCTCGACCGGCTGTCGTTCGATAACTACGTCCGCGCGTTCGATCCGGGGTTCCTGCCGACGCTGCTGAACTCCCTGAAGTTCGCGGCCGCGACCACGATCCTGTCGCTGGCCATCGGCTACCCGATCGCCTACTGGATCAGCCGCTACGGCGGCCGCCACAAGGCGCTGCTGCTCATCCTCGTGATGCTGCCCTTCTGGACGAGCTACCTCATCCGGACGTACGCCTGGATGATCATCCTGCGCGACAACGGGGTGGCCAACTCGATCCTCCAGGGCATCGGCCTCACGAGCGAGCCGATCGTGCTCCTCAACACCGACTTCTCGGTGAT
>DASPHN010000299.1:0-3777 GCA_035629655.1 Saccharimonadales bacterium (SeqCode)
GCCAGGACGACGTTGACCCGACGCGGCGGGATGATCGCGATCGGACGGGGGTGGTCGGCGTGCTCACGAGCTGCCTGGGTGGCCAGCTCGGTCTGCCGGGCGGCCCACTCCAGGATCTCGCGGGTGAGCGTCTCGACTTCCAGGGCCATCGCGGCGGTCTCCTGGGCCGGCAGCTCGCGCTTCTGCTCCTCGAGCGCGTGCAGACGCTCGACGCGCGTCAAGAAGTTGTCCGAGGCGATCCGGAGCGCGGCTTCGGTGGCGGAGGCGTCGACGGTCATGAGGCGTCGGCCGACCCTTCGGGGGCGCCGCGCAGCCAGTCCGTCTGCGGATCGTCGCCCGCCGGAAAGGCCGCCTCCCCATCGGTGGTACCCGGCGCGCGCTCGCCGGCTGCGTCCTTCCCGACGCGCCCGACGGGGAGCGAGGACTCGTCGGCCGGTCCGGGGGTCGAGGCCGCGTCGGCGTCGCCACCCTGGGGCGCCGGCCCGACGACCGATCCGCTCGACCCTGCCTGGTCACTGCGCGTCCCCGGTCCGGCGGGTGCCACGTCCGACTCGTCGCCGGGGGCCTGGGCGCCTGCCCGCTCGGTGTCGTCCATCCGATATCCCTCCTCGTCGACGCGCGTGAGGCACGCCGGTTCGTTCGCAAGAGTATCGCGACCCCGGGATTGCAGCCATGTCGCAATCGAGCGTGAAGCGTGTCCACGGGCGGACAGCCCACCGCACCTGTCGGCCACGTTCATCCGGTCGGGGTGATGCCCGGCACGGCCGGGTGGGTGTGAATGGACTCGTCACCACCCGTGACGACGAGAGGGAGGATCACATGGATCTGGTCAACGATGCCCGTCGACTCGCGAGTGTCGGCACGTTCTTCATCACGATCGGCTGGGTCGCCGTCATCTACGCCTTCATCGCGGGTCTCCTGTGGTGGATCGATCTGGCGGGGCGTGCGGCGTTCAACTTCCTCGAGTCGTTCGCGATCTCGGCCGCTGCCATCGGGCTGCCGATCTTCGCGGCGATGATCGTGCTCGGATTCGGGTACACCATCCGCCTGCTCGCGCTCTATATCGGCAGCAAGGCCGTCTAGCTCAGCCCGACGGGGGACGTACGCATGATGGGACGACGGCTCGCTGCCTTCCTGATCCTCGCCGTGGTCGCCGCGGCCTGCTCGCCGGGCCCCGGGACCGGGGGCACGCTCGAGGGATCGGATTGGGTCCTTCGCTCGTATGCCCAGGATGGCAGCCTGACCATCGTGCCCGAGACGCTCTATGGGGACGCACGTTTCACCGCGAACCGGGTCTCCGGGTACGGCGGCTGCAACACCTTCGACGCGACCTATCGAGCAGGCGGCAGGACACTCTTCGTCTCGCAGCCGGCTTCTACGTTGATGGCCTGCGATGAGGCGGCCATGGAGTTCGAGGCGGCCTACCTCGGGAACCTCCAGTCGAGCCGCTTCTACAGCGCACGCCGCTCCACCCTGACGGTCTTCGATGCCCAGGGGACGGCGGTCCTCGAGTTCGATGCCGCCCCGCGCAACCCGCTGCTGGGCAACTGGGACGTCGACTCGTTCGCGACCGCGCCCGGCTCGCTGACGGCGCCGCTCGAGGGCACGACGCTGAACACCGTGTTCGGCATCGCCAGCGTGGGTGGCTCCTCCGGCTGCAACCAGTTCACGGGCACCTACGGCAGCAACGGGAACATCGTCCGGATCGGTCGCCTCGCGACCACCCGGATGGCCTGTCCTGATGACGTGATGAACCAGGAGGCCGCGTTCCTTGCCGCCCTGGAGGGCGCCGCCCTGATCGATTCGCGCGGGTCGACCCTCTCCTTGACCGATCTGCGCGGGAACATCGTCGTCGCGCTCGTCCGTCCCTCGACCGACCCCGATGCCACCCCGTCAGCCGAAGCGTCGAGCGAACCCGAGCCGAGCGCGACGCCGACCGCCACGCCGACCGCCACGCCGACCGCGACGCCGACCGCCACGCCGACCTCGACCCCGACGACCGCCCCGACCGCCGCGCCGACAGCGACGCCGACCCCCCGGCCGGCACCGACGGAGCGGCCGTCGCCGGCGCCCACGCTCGAACCGCTCCCGTCGATCCCGCCGACGGCCTCATGCGACCTCGTCGCCACTGGTGGCGCCGCCCTTGGCACGATCGTCTATCCGGCGTCGTGGACCACCCTCACGGAGCCCGCCGAGGTCGCGTGCCGGTACTTCGATCCCGAGGCGCCGACCCAGACGCCCACCGAGCCGCCGACGATCCAGGCCGCGATCTCGATCGTAAGCAGCGACACGTCGTTCTCGGACGCCGTCACGGCGGCCACCGATCCGGCGTCGTGGGACGTGACGCGGGTCCAGGAGGTCACCCTCAGCGGCCAGGACGCCACGCTCGTCGAGGCGGTCGCCCTCGTCGACGGTGCCGGCATCACGGCCGGCACCTCGAGCTTCGCCTATCTCATCGATTACGGGTCAGCGGGAACGCTCAGCCTCGGCACGGCAGGCGAGGCGGGGAGTGACTCGTACGACACGAACGCGACCGTGACGTCGCTGATGGCGGCGAGCTCGACCTTCACGCCGCCCGGGTGACCCGGGCGGCGTGACGTCCGCGTCAGGCCGACCGGTAGTTCGAGACCTGCTGGCGGGTCGCGAAGGCGCCGATGCCCCACGTCCCGAGGTCGATCAGCAGGGCGGCGATCAGGAAGATGATGTTGAGCAGGCTCAGGCCGTTGGTCTGGACGAGCCCGTAGATCAACGTCGTCCACGGGAAGAACAGGAACCCGAAGAGCGTCCAGACCCCCGACCCGAACAGCGTCCCCCAGTAGGCCGCATCGTTCGACCAGCCCACCAGCAACACGAACCGGGGCAGGATCGCCCCAAAGATCGCCATCATCGGAATCCACTCTCCCTCGTGACCTGCCCTCTCGACCGCCGGAGGTTCCGGTCGCGCCGCGGCGCCAGCCTAGCACCGGCCGATCCGCCCGAGGAGCCATCCGAACGGCGGTGATCCTCCGTCCGATGGGTTGACACGTAACCATCTGGTTTCCTATAATTTATCGATGGACGTCGTCTTCCGAGCGCTCGCCGATCCGACCCGTCGGGCGCTGCTGGATGCGCTGTTCGACCACGACGGCCAGACCCTGGTCGCCCTGACGGCGCCGCACCCCATGTCCCGGATCGCGGTCGCGAAGCACCTGCGCCTGCTCGAGGAGGCCGGCCTCGTGGTGAGCCGGCGGCGGGGTCGGGAGAAGCTGCACTACCTCAATGCCATCCCCATCCGGCTGATCCACGACCGCTGGGTGAGCAAGTACGCAGAGGCCTGGACGGCCGGGCTGGTCGGCCTCAAGCATGGACTGGAGGAGCCGATGGAGAAGGTCTTCGAGATCTACATCCGCACGACGCCCGAGCGCCTCTGGGAGGCCATCACCGACCCGGAGATCCGGGCCAAGTACCACTTCGGCGCCGCCATCGAGTCGGACTGGAGACCGGGCTCGACGTATGCCCTCGTGCACCCCGGTGCCGATGGCCCCCTCGCCGAAGGCGAGAACCTCGTCGTGGACGCGCCGCGACGGCTCGTCCAGACCATGCACGTCCGGTGGAGCGACGAGGCCGAGCGCCAGGGCACCTCACGCGTGACCTGGGAGATCGAACCCGTGGGCGACTCGTGCCGGCTCACCGTGACCCATGACCAACTCACCGATGACGCGCCGCCAGAGCTCTACGGCGGCTGGCCGATGATCCTGTCCGGCCTGAAGACCTGGCTCGAGACCGGAGAGCGCCTGA
>DASPHN010000300.1:0-3071 GCA_035629655.1 Saccharimonadales bacterium (SeqCode)
TCGGTCCGCTCGTGGATGCTTCGTGCGCCGTCGACGTCAAGCGCCGCGCGCGCAACCAGCGTGGCAAGCTGCGCGGTCTCGGGTTCGGCGAGGCCATGCAGGTCGAGTCGCCTGCCCTGGTCGACCCACGCCGGCAACCCGGTCGGGCGGCTCCCGGCCAGGACGACGAGCGGGTGCTCGGTCGACTTCTGGACGAGGAGGTCGATCATCCCCACGCTCGAAGGATCGAGCCAGTGCAGGTCGTCGACGACGACGACGCGCGGCCCGGCCGTGCGCATCAGGCTGTCGATGTAGCGGACGCCCACCTCGAACAAGGTGGCCGAGAGCTCGCCCGGATCCGAGAGGATGTCCTGCGACTCGACCTCCCAACCAGAGAACCCGGCGTCTCGAGCCATCGCCGCGATCGCGCCGCCGAATCGCCGCGCCTCGAGCGGGTCCATCTCGTCCTCGAAGAGCAGGGTCCGGGCCAGCGCGCCGGAGTCGACACCCTGCTCGTCCGCGATCGTCTGCGCGAAGAGCCGCGCGTAGCGGTACGGCTCGCCGCGGCCGTAGGACACGTTCTCGGTCCAGGTCCAGGCGAGCCCGAGGCGGCGCGCCATCGGCTCGGCTGCCGCGAGCAGCCGAGATTTGCCGATCCCGGCATCGCCGACGACGACGACCGTCGCGCCCTGTCCGGTCGTGGCGCAGCGCTCGAGCGCGGCCTCCAGGACCGCCAACTCCGACGCACGGCCCACGAGCGGCCCCGGCGCGGCACGGCGATGGGGCATCCAGGCGCCCATCCCCGCCTCGCCGCGCAGCGCGAAGAGCTCGACCCTCGTGGACTGGCCGCGCAGGACGACGGAACCGCGCGACTCGGTCGCGAGCCGGCCCCGGGCGGCACGACGGGTCGCACCGTCGAGGAGGATCTCGCCGGGCCGAGCCAGGGTCTGGATCCGCGCGGCCGTCGTGATCGCTTCGCCCGTCAGCCCAAGATCGCCGTCCTCCGATCGTCGCCGCGCGGCCGACACCACCTCACCGGTCGCGAGGCCGATGCGCACGTCCATGGGCTCGCTGCCATCGTGCATCTCGTGCAGTCCGGCACGGATGGCGAGGGCGGCCAGGGAGGCTCGGACCGCGTCGTCGTCATGGGCGCGTGGCCAGCCGAAGACCGCGAACACGGCGTCACCGATGAACTTCTCGCGGGTGCCCTCGAGGTGCTCGATGGCGTCGCCCATGGTGGCGAGCGCCGCCGTCACCCGCGCGCGGACCTCCTCCGGGTCGTGCTCGGCCAGCATGCGAACGTAGTCCACGAGGTCGGCGAACAACGCCGTGACGACCCGCCGGTCACCGTCCCCGGCCGGTCGGTCTCGTTCGGGCCTGGCCGGGTCGCCGGGTGTCGCGGCCGTGGCGTCCGGGAGCTCCGTGCCGCACTGGTCGCAGAAGCGAGCCCCATCCGAACCGCGAGCCCCACAGGACGGGCAACGCATGCTCGGGGCCGACGGTCAGCTGATCGTGAGGAGCGGCCGTGCATCGCCCGTCGCGGCACGCACGCTCATCCGGGCCGCGACCGTCCGCGCCACCGCGGTGAGGGCCCTGGCGGCAGGACCGGGCTCGCGCTGGGCCACGGCCGGGACCCCGACGTCGCCGCCTTGGCGCACCGTGATGTCGAGCGGGATGCCGCCGAGATACTCGAGGCTGTTCGCTGCCGCAAAACGCTCACCGCCGCCTCGCCCGAAGATCTCGGTCAGCTCGCCGCAGTGGGGGCATGCGAAGGCCGTCATGTTCTCGACGAGGCCGATGACCGGCACGCTCATCCGCTGGAACATCGCCAGGGCCTTGGTGACGTCGCTCAGGCTGACTTCCTGCGGCGTCGTCACGAGGACCGCCCCGCTGATCGGCACGGCCTGGGCGAGGGTCAGCTGCGCATCCGAGGTGCCGGGCGGCAGGTCGATGACGAGGTAGTCGAGATCGCCCCAATCGACGTCGCGCAGGAACTGCTGGATCGCGCCGCCGATGAGCGGACCGCGCCACACGATGGGCTGGCCCTCCGGGACGAAGAACTGGATCGAGATCATCTTCACGCCGTGGCGCTCCATCGGCATGATCTTGTTGTTGGGGCTGGCCTTGGGCTGGCCCTCGGCGCCCATCATCATCGGGATGTTCGGGCCGGTGATGTCGCCATCGAGCAGGCCGACGCTGGCACCGGCCTGCGCCAGGGCGACCGCGAGGTTCACGGCGACCGTGCTCTTGCCGACCCCGCCCTTGCCGGACGCGACGGCGATGATGTTCTTCACCCCCGGCACGAGCTGCTCGGCCTGACGGGGCTGGGCGCGGCGAACCATCGCGCCCCAGGTGATCTGGATGTCGGTGGCGCCGATCCCGGTCAGCGCGGCTTTGGCGTTCGTCTCGATCTCGTCCTTCAGGGGACAGGCCGGCGTGGTCAGCTCGATCGTGAACGCGACGTTGCCGCCGTCGATGGCGATCGACTTGACCATCTCGAGGGTGACGATGTCCCGGCCGAGCTCGGGCTCCTGGACGTGACGGAGGGCATCCAGGACGGCGCCTTCGGTGATGCTCATGCGGCGGCGGGACCTCGTTCTGACACTGGGACTGTCGATATCGTACCGCGCACGGGCCGAGGGGTCGCGAGCGGTCAGGATCGTGCGACGGCGCGCGCGCCGCTAGGCCCGTGCAGTCGGTGATATCTCGGCAGCAAGTTCCAGATACGGCGTGGAGCCGACCATCGGGCGATGGCCACCTCCGAACGCGTCGTCCAACGCGGGCTCCGCCTCGGCGGCGCGGTGCGCCTTCACTGGCACGAGTCCGTCCACCGGTTGCGCAGTGACCTGCGAATCTCGCACGTCGGGGAGGGCGCGGGTCCACGAATCTCGCGTCCTTGACACTCTCGACGATGCGCCCATATCCTCGCCCGCATCCGGCCCGCCACGCGGATCGGCTCACCCGCGCGACACGGATGAGTGCGCCGGGCCCCGCTCGCGTCTCGGAGACGCCCCCGTACGGACGCAGGAGTGCGAACGAACGTGCCCGCCGTCGACGTCAGGCTCGTGGACGTGGTCAAGCGCTTCGGTGAG
>DASPHN010000301.1:0-3278 GCA_035629655.1 Saccharimonadales bacterium (SeqCode)
AGCAACTTCCCCGACGCCATCCTCCCCTACCGACCAAGCGCCACCACCGACATCACGGCCGCATCGCTCGGCGGCCTCCTTGGCCAGGTGCCGGCCGACGCGCCGGACCTGCCTGCCCTGACCGGCGAGCTGACCGAGGGATCGAGGGCGCTCGCGACGAGCGGTGACCGGATCGTCGCGGCCGAGCGTGCCTACGGGAGCGGCTCCGTCACCCTCGTGGGCTTCGACCCGACCGTGAGCTGGATCGGTGACACGAAGATCGCCGAGGGCCTGTGGCGGCGACTGCTGCCCGCTCGGGCGAACGGCGGGTTCCTCGTCAGCGACGACAGCCAGATCGTCCAGGCGGCATCACAGCTGCCGTCCCTGGCGCTCCCGCCGATCGGCGGCCTCATCGCCCTGCTGGCGGCATACATCCTGCTGATCGGCCCGATCAACTACCTCGTCCTGAAGCGGCTCGACCGGCGCGAGTGGGCATGGGTCACGATGCCGATCCTCATCGTCGCGTTCGCCGCCGGCGCCTACGGCTTCGGCTCACTCCTGCGAGGGAGCGACCTGATCGTCAACGAGGTCGCCATCGTGCGTGGCGCACCGGGTGCGACGGAGGGCACCGCCCAGGTCTACCTCGGCGTCTTCTCGCCATCGCGCGGGACGTATCAGCTGCGCGTGCCGGGTGGGGCCCTGCTCTCCACCCCCCTGAACGGCGACTTCTTCGGTGGCGACGGCACGACGGCGGCGCTCGACGTCCTGCAGGGCGACCCGGCCCGGGTCCGCGACCTCGGGGTCAGCTTCGGCTCGCTGCGGACGGTCCGTGCCGAGACCGCGGTCCCCGTCCCGCTCGTCCAGACCGACCTGCGTCTCGTGGACGGCCGCCTGAAGGGCACCGTCACCAACGAGTCCGACGAGCGCCTGCTCGATGCGACCGTCGTGCTGGGCGGCACGGTCGCCGATATCGACGACCTCGATCCGGGCGAGACCGCGACCTTCGACGTCGCGCTCCAGCCGTTCCAGCTCGGTCAGCAGCTGTCGGACCGGATCGTCGGACCCGTCTTCTTCGGTGACCCGAGCCAGCTCGGCGACGACTCCGCGAAGCTCTTCGCGCGTCACACGATCGTCGACCAGCTGACCTACGACCCGAATTTCGGGTTCATCGGGCAGCTGCCGTCGGACGGGGCGGTCGTCCTCGCCTGGGCGGATCACGACCTTCTCGACGTCGAGATCGAGGGCCAGGTCCCACGCCGGACCGGCAACGTCCTGTACTTCCTCCCGGCGGGCCTCGCGGTCCAGGGCACGACGACGTTCCGCAACGACATGCTGCGCTCGTCGGTCATCTCCTCGGACTCGATCAACTTCAGCAAGGACCCGTACAGCATCTACTTCGGTCGGGGCAGCGTCGAGCTGTCCTATCGGCCGATCGCGTTCGAGGGCTCGCTCGATGCGACCCAGCTCGCCATCGGCCTCAACTTCGGCGGTGAGCCCGGTCTGACGATCGAGCCCAAGCCCATCGAGCCACTGCCCGAGATCCCGGCTCCATGCACCGCGGAGGGCGGCGGCGACTGCCCGGTCGGCTTCGACGGCCTGCCCGAGGTCGAGCTGTACGACCTCGGGGCCGCGACGTGGCGGCGGCTCCCGCATCTCGAGGGCGGCTCCCGGTACGCGGTCAAGGACCCGGCCCGGTTCGTGGACCCGGCAAGTGGCACCGTGCTCATCCGCTTCGTCAACGATCGCGACGATGGCGTCGGCTTCAGCGTCGACATCGCCATCACGGGGGAGCTCAAGTGACAGCCATCGTCCGCACCGAGGGACTCGTGAAGCGCTACGACGGCACGCTCGCCGTGGCCGGCGTGGACCTCGACGTCGAAGAGGGCGAGATCTTCGGCCTGGTCGGACCCAACGGCGCCGGCAAGACGACGACACTGCGGATCCTCGCGACCCTGCTGATGCCCTCCGCGGGCACGGCCGAGATCGCCGGGATGTCGGTCACCCGGCACCCCGACCAGGTCCGGCGGGTCATCGGCTTCATGCCCGACGCGTTCGGCGTCTATGACGACATGAAGGTCTGGGAATACCTCGACTTCTTCGCCCGCTGCTACGGGATCGCCCCGGCGGCGCGGCGGCGCATGATCGCCGACCTGCTCGATCTCGTGGATCTCGCCCACAAGCGCGAGAGCTACGTCCAGACCCTCTCGCGCGGCATGCAGCAGCGCCTGTGCCTGGCCCACGCCCTCGTCCACGACCCGCAGGTGCTGCTCCTCGACGAGCCGGCCTCCGGCCTGGACCCGCGCGCCAGGGTCGAGCTGCGCGAGCTGTTGCGCGAGCTGCGCTCGATCGGCAAGACGATCCTCATCAGCAGCCACATCCTGCCGGAGCTCGAGGAGCTGTGCACCAGCGTGGCCATCGTGGATCGCGGCCAGGTGCTCGCCCAGGGCCGGGTGTCCGACATCGAGAAGCGCCTGCGCTTCGGGGCGGTCCTTCGGGTCCGGCTCCTGCTCGAGGGCGAGGAGCTCGAGGCGGCCCGCGTCCGGTTCGCGTCCGATGCCGAGGTGGCCACGGCGGCGATCCTCGAGGACGGCACGATCGAGCTCGGGTTCCGCGGCGATGACACGGCCTCGGCCCGGCTCCTGCGCGAGTCCGTCGCGGCGGGTCTGCCGATCATCAGCTTCGCCCGGGCGGCGAGCGACCTCGAGGAGCTCTTCCTCCAGGTGACGTCACCCGACCGAGAACCCCTGGAAGCGGCGTAGGAGCGTGAGATGACCGACCTGCCCGCCGACGATCGCCTCGTCAGCCCGCCCGATCGCGCCGGCTCGGGCGACACGCCGCCCCCGCCGCCGATCCCCGCCGACCTTCCGGCCGGCGACCCGGCCGCCTCCGTCGCGGCTGAAGCCACCGCCGGGGTCGCCGCCCCGCGCAGGTCGACACGACGCGAGCGGGTCTTCGGGTTCGGGCGCGCCAGCGGTGGCATCGCCGCGATCGGGGTCAAGGAGCTGCGCGGGCGGATGCGTGGCCGGCGGGCGTTCATCATCCTGACGATCTATCTGCTGCTGCTCGCGGGCTTCGCGCTTATGGTCGAGACCATCATCGAGCGCAGCTACTCGACCAACTTCGGCCAGTCGTCCGCATTCGCGTCCGCGTCCATCGGTCAGGGCATCTTCGCTGCCCTGCTCATGCTCATGACCCTGCAGGTCGTCTTCCTGGCGCCGTCGTCGACCGCCGGGGCGATCAGCCTCGAGCGCGAGAAGCAGACCCTGGACCTTCTGGTCACGACCCCGATCTCGTCGCTG
>DASPHN010000302.1:0-9411 GCA_035629655.1 Saccharimonadales bacterium (SeqCode)
TTCCACGGCGGGCTCGGGCTCGAATGCCTCCGGCGGGACGCGGAACGCCACGCGCACCCGCGCGTGGTACTGCACGAACACCGACAGATAGCTCATCTTCCCGGGCGGGGCCGCGATCCGTTCCGCCACCTCGCGCTGGACCATCAGCACGAGCCGGCGCGGCCGTGGCGGCGACCCGAGGAGTGCGTGCAGGATCGGACTCGTGATGTGGTACGGCAGGTTCGCCACGACGTCGTAGGGCGGCTCGACGAGCTTCACGAGGTCCTGATCGAGCGCGTCGCCCTCGATCAGCTGGAGCCGGCCCTCCTCGATCGCCGGCTCGAAGCGCTCGCGCAGGAAGTTGGCGAGTCCGCGGTCCAGCTCCACGGCCGTGACCCGGGAGCCCGCCTCCAGGAGGCCGGCCGTCAGCAGGCCGAGCCCAGGCCCGATCTCGAGCACCCGCCCGTCACGCTCAGGGTCGGCCACCTCGAGGATCTGCGAGAGCACGTCCGCGTCGGCCAGGAAGTTCTGCGACAGCGCGTGGCGGGCGCGCAGGCCGGCGGCGCGCAGCGTGGATCGGACCTCGGCGGGGTCGATCGTCACCGTTTCGCCAGTGGCAGCGATGGCCGGGCGTCGAGGTCCAGCCCGGCGCGCTCCCCGGCCTCGAGCCGGCGGGCGCCGGCGGCCCCGATCATCGCTCCGTTGTCCGTGCACAGGCCGGGTCGCGGCACGATGAGCGGCACGCCGAGCGCCTCCGACTCGCCCGCCAGCCGCTCCCGCAGCGCTGCATTCGCCGCCACGCCCCCGCCCAGCACGATCGAGCGGGCCCCGATCGCCCGGGCCGCCCGGGCCGCCTTCGTGGCCAGCACGTCGACGACCGAATCCTGGAAGCCCCAGGCGAGCTCGGCCAGCCTGGCGTCGGACAGTGGCGTGCTGGCGTCGTCCGGAGCAAGCCCCTCGGCGGCCCGGGCCTCCGCGACGATCCGCCGGGCCGCGGTCTTGAGGCCGGAGAACGAGAGGTCGTAGGAGTCACCCATCCACGCCCGCGGGAACCGGATGTCACGAGCCGTCGCCCGCTCGGCGGCGGCCTGGATGGCCGGCCCGCCCGGATAGCCCAGGCCCAGCAATCGGCCGACCTTGTCGAACGCCTCGCCCGCGGCGTCGTCCACGGTCGTGCCCAGCAGCCGGTAGGTCAGGTGGTCGCGCATCTCGGCGAGGAACGTGTGGCCGCCGGAAACGACGAGCGCGACGAGCGGGAAGGTCGGCTCGACGCGGGCCGCCTCGTCCTCGCCAGGATCGAGCAGCCACGCAGCGTAGACATGGCCCTCGAGGTGGTTGACGCCGATCAGCGGCTTGTCGTGGACCCAGGCGAGCGCCTTGGCGAAGTTGATGCCGACCAACAGGGAGCCGGCCAGCCCGGGCCCATAGGTGACGGTGACGGCGTCGATGTCATCCCAGGTCGCCCCGGCATCGGCCCAGGCTTCGTCGAGGACCGGGACGATCCAGCGCAGGTGGGCACGGGCGGCGACCTCGGGGACGATGCCGCCAGACGGCGCGTGCAGCGCCACCTGCGAGGCCACCACGTTGCTCACGATCCGACGACCGCCCTCGACCAGGGCGATGCCGGTCTCGTCGCAGGACGATTCGATGGCAAGGACGAGCGGTCCGCTCACCCGTGGGCCGTCCCGGAGGTCTCGGGAGGGGGCGGCGGCTCCGGGCCGTCGACGGCGTCCGGTGGCTCTGGCGCGGGCGCCTCGTCGAGGGCGGACCGCAGCCGCTCGATGCGCGCCCGCATCGAGGGCTCGCCCAACACCTCGGTCGTCATGATCAGGGCGTCCTCGTTGTCGTCGCTGTAGTAGCGCGGCCGCAGGCCGACGGGGCGGAAGCCGTACTTCTCGTAGAGCTTCCGGGCGGCCAGGTTCGAGAGCCGGACCTCGAGGGTCGCCTCGTGGGCGTGTCGATCGATCGCGAGGTCGAGGAAGGCCAGCAGGAGGCGCTCGCCGATGCCTCGCCGACGCCAGCCGGGATGGACCGCGAACGTCGTGATGTGGGCCTCATCCACCATCAGCCACATCCCGCCGTAGGCGGTCAGGACGCCGTCCACCCGAGCGACCAGGTAGTGCGCCATCCGGTTCGATTCGAGCTCGCTCTGATACGCATGGGGCGGCCACGGCGACGTGAAGCTCGCCGATTCGATGGCGTGGACGGCCGGCAGGTCCTCGAGCCGCATCGGCTCGATGCGGACCCTTACCGGAGGTCGCGCGACCATGCCACCGTCCCTGCGCTCGGGGTCGCACCCCGCGGCAGCGTCACGTACTCGGGGACGAGCGTCGCGAGCTCCGTCTCCCCGGCCAGCTCGCGCAGGCGGGACGTGCCCGCCGAGAGGAGCGCCGCCCCGAGACCTTCGCGGGCCGCCTCGCCGAGCTCGACCGCCTCGGCCGGCGCCCGATCGACGAGATCCACGGCCACCAGCGTCTGGCCCGCTGCCAGCACGGGCTCGTCACCGCCACGGAGCAGCTCGGGGGCCACGCCGGCCCGGATGACGACCCGGTCGGACGGTCCGGCGGGAAGCAGCAGCACGACCGCCTCCTCGGCCAGGCCGTGACGCGCCGCGGCGGCCGCGATCAGGGCCTCGCCCGTGGAGACGCCGACGAGTGGGATCCGCATGCCGTGCGCGAGTCCCTTGGCCGTCGCGATGCCGACCCGAAGCCCGGTGAAGGCGCCCGGCCCGGTCCCGACGACCACGGCGCGCAACCGCGAGCGGCGCAGGTTCTGCTCGCCCAGGAACCGCCCGATCGAGGGCAGCAGCGTCTCGCCGTGCCGGTAGCCCGCGACCCACGTCGAGACGCCGTCGGGCGTGCCATCCGGGGCCCCCGTCGCGATGACGACCCGGGTCGTCGCCGTATCGATGGCGAGGATCCCCTCGCGACGGCCGTCGTGGGTCATGCCGCCGCCTCGAGGTAGCGCCGGTAGTCGGGCGTGCCGGCGAGCAGCGTGATCTGGCGCGGGTCGTCGCCGGCGCCGTCGATCCGCACGTCGAGTCGACCGGCCGGCAGGGCGTCACCGAGTCGCTCGGGCCACTCCACGAGCGTGACGCCGAGCGCCTGTCGATCGTCGATGAGCCCGCCCGCCAGGGCGTCGGCGGCATCGGCCAGCCGATAGGGGTCGATGTGGAACAGCGGCAGGCGTCCTCGATACTCGGCCATGAGCACGAAGCTCGGCGAGGTGATCGTCTCGGTGACGCCGAGGGCCGCGCCGAAGGCCTTGGCAAGGTGGGTCTTGCCCGCCCCGAGGTCGCCCCACAGGCAGATCAGGTCGCCTTCCCGGGCCACGGTCGCCAGGCTCGCGCCCAGTCGCGACGTCGCCGCCGGATCGGGGCAACGGACGAGTCGGGTGTCGAGGTCGACGGGGGTCATACGACGTTCGAGGGTAGCGGAAGGGCGACCGACCCGCTGCGTGGGCCGCGTGCTCAGACGAACCGTTCGAGATCCCCGATGGGAAGTGCGACGACCGAGCCGTCGGCCAGGCGGACCGAGCCCGCCTCCAGATGGACGCCGCCGGCGAACCGGCGCTGCCCGACCAGTCCGGCCCACTGTCCCTCGCGGCCGGCGAGGTCGCCGCCCCGGATCCGGACAAGGTCGGCCGCGGGGACGGGCAGGTCGACATCCGGTGCGTCGAACAGGAGCCCGGGTGGATCGTTGACGATCGCGACGTCGTGACCGGCGAGCGCGCGCAGGACGCCCATCACCGGGCTCGATAGCGGGCGGCGGACCGCGCCATCGAGCACGAGCACCGCGTACGGCGGCAGGCGATGGAGGGCGGCCTTCTGACGCTTCTCCGAGGCGAGGAAGTCGCGACGCTCCTTGCTCGCGAGCCCGGCCACGACGATGCCCCGGATACCCATCGCCCGCGCCCGGGTCAGGGTCTCCGCATCGATCCGCGAACCCACGACGAGGATCGTCCCGGCCAGGCCAACGTCCAGGCCGCCGGCCCGCAGCTCGCCGTCGGAGCTGGCCGCGACGTGGAGGCGGCCGCGCGTCGGCCCGCCCAACGTGACGATGCCGGGCAGCGCGCGACCGGTGGCCCGTACGACGATCGAGGTCCCCGGGCGCACGCTTCGGACGATCCCGGCGACGGGTGTCTCGAGCGGCTCGGACATCTCGCCGCCGGCGACGCGCCATCGTCCCCGCCACTCGAAGAGGAGCTCGCCCGGGTCGACCCGACCGCCGGGCTTGGGATGGAGCGCCGCGGTGTCGGAGACGTCGCTCAGGCGCGCGTCGCGCAGGCGGTCGGCGATGGGCTCGCCGGCCACGACCGATTGGCCGGCCTCCACGAGCGGCCGATCCCCGGGAGCGAGGCTGAAGATGACGTCGGTCGAGCCGTCGACCAGGCGCCGAGCGCTGACGAAGCCGAGGTCGGTCATCGGGCCATCGGCGGGAGCGGTCATGCGTCGCCCCCGGCCCACAGCGCGGCCTGCCAGGCCGACAGCAGGTCACGCCGGCGATCGGCCCGTTCCGGCAGGCGCAGCGGCACGTCTCGCAGGTCCACGAGGAGGCCGCCCAGGCCGCCGGCGACGTCGACCGCGAAATGGCGTCCGCGGGTGCCCAGCCGGACCGTGTCCCGGAAGCGGAACTCGGCCATCGCCGTCTCGCCCGGGGGGAGGTCCACGAGCTCGAGGCCACCAGGCACGAGCTCGAGGTCGCTCTTGCCGCCGTCGGCGTGGATCGTGAGCGTGCCCGCGGATCGGCCGGCGCGCAGCCCGGCCGGGGTCACGACGCTGCCAAGGGGCACGAGCAGGTCGTCCACGAGGTCGGCCATGACCGCCAGGCGTTCGCCGGCATCGGGGATCGACCCGAGCGGCCCGAGCAGGCGGGCGTGGTCCAGCGCGAACTGGCTGGCACCCGGCCGGCGCACGACATCGACGAGGGCCAGGGCGACCGCCGGCGCGGGCACGGCGGACCAGACGCCGCCGGCCGTCACCACGACGTCGGGTGGCGCACTCGGCGTCTTGTGCGTCGTGGCCGCGACAAGCCGGCCCAATGCGGCCCGAGCCGCGGCCATCCGCAGTGCGCTGCCCTCCCCGGCCGCATCAGACCACGGGGCGATGCGCAGCTCGCGCATCCGGTCACGCAGGCGATGCCGATCGGAGACGACGGTCGACCAGACCAGCACGCCGTCGATGAGCGCGTCGTCGGGGTCGTCGGGCGCGACGGCGGCGGCAGGCACGACGGAGAGCTCCGGCAGACCCTCCATGCCGCCGGCCGACGGGCTGGCGATCGCGCGGACCGACGCATCGTGGCCGAGGACGATCGTCTCCACCCGGCGGTCGAGCACGTCTGCCAGGGCCTGCGTGGCCGGCCCGATGGCGCGCTTGGGGTCGTCGACGGGCATCGCGAGCTCCAGGAGCAGCTCGCTGAGCGGGCTCTCGCCGTCGCGGACGGCCGGACCGCCGGCGGCCGGCCCGAGCAGCACCTCTCCGGCGCGGGCGCTTACGTCGCCGAACGCGCTCATCCCCTCGGCCATGGCCCCCGCCAGGACGACCGGGACCTCGGGGCGACGTCCGGCGGCGGCGGCGACGAGGGTCGCCAGCTCCCGCGCCGCGCTGCGCTCGTCGGGCGTCGGGGGGTCGCCCGCGCCCACAAGGAACGCGTCGATGCCGTGGTCCAGGAGCAGCCGGGTCATCGCGAGGGGGTCGGTCGTCTCGACGCTGGCCGAGGAGACCCGCCAGCCGCTGCGCTCGGCCAGGGCGACGAGGTCGACCCTGCCGCGTTCCGAGGCGGACACGACGGCCAGCCGCTTCGGACGCTGGCTGCGGACCTCGAGACGCGGCGCGTCGCGCAGCCCCTCGCCCGGGCCGACTGCCAGGGCGACGGCCAGCGCGGGCGCGGAGGCGACCAGGCGCCGATGGAGCAGATCGATGACCGCCTCGACATCCCCGCCGGCCGGCAGCGCCAGCTGCCCGACGAGTCGCCACGCGCCACCGACGTGGCCGATCAGGGCGACCGATGCCGTCGCGGCGCCGTGGTCGATGGCGAGGAAGGCGCGCGGCTCGGCGGTCACGGCCTGATGCTACCCGGAGCGGTCGGCGACGCGCTCAGGCGTCCCAGGCGATCTCCTCATCCAGCTCCTCGAGCCTCGCGATGAGCAGCTCGATCCCGGTCTCGTCGGCCAGGATCTCGCTGGCCGAGGCCAGGTCGCCGCCGAACACGCCGCGGAGCACCGGGTCGAAGAACAGCATCGCGTTGGCGCCGAGAGCGCGATAGGGCCGTGACGCCTCGAGGAAGTGCACGGCCGAGGACGTCAGGCCACGCAGCTGGATCTCGCGGGCGACCTGTTCCACGAGCTCATCGCGCTGCTCCTCGGTGGGCTCCAAGGGGATCACCGGGCACCGCCGGTCTGGCCGGCGGTCGGCGCCGTGGCCGGTGGGCCGGCAGACGAGGTGAATGGAGCGTCGGCTGGGGCCGTCGCGGCCAACGCGACCCCGAATGCCTCGTACGCGGTCGCGCCGCGGAGCGCGAACGTCACGTGCTCGATGAGGGGCGAGTCCTCGAGCTCCTCCCGAACGGTCTGGACGGTCACCCGGGCGGCCTCCTCGAGGGGGTAGCCGCCCACGCCGGTGCCGAGGGCCGGGAAGGCGATGCTGCGGGCGCCGATCTCGCGGGCGCGGGCCATCGCGCTGCGGACGGCCGCTTCGAGGACCGGGCCGCTCGTGCGCCGGTCCCGATCGAGCGAGACCGCGTGGATGACCGCCTTGCAGGCGAGCTCGCCGGGCGGCGTCACGATGGCGCCGCCGAGCGGGACGGGAGCCTGGCGCACGGCCGCGAACTCGATCGAGTCACCGCCGGCCCGTTTGATCGCCCCGCCCACGCCCGTCGCCATCCAGAGGGAGAGGTTCGCGGGGTTCACGATCGCGTCGACCTCGAGCTCGCAGATATCGCCGTTCCAGAGATCGATCCGAGGCACCTATTCCGCCTCCACGATGAGCGTCCGCAGCCCGACCGGCGCGGCCGGCGAATGGTACACCCGAGGCAGCCGGCGAGCCATCGCCGTCACCACCTCCCACTGGTTCGTGTTGCGCAGTCGCGCCAGCTCCCCGACGGTGATCCGCTCGCCACCCTGCGACCCGATGAGCGTGACCGTATCGTCGATGGTGACCGGCGGCCCGGGGACGTCGGTCACGTCGACCATCGTCGCGTCCATGGCGACGTTGCCGACCGATGGGACGCGCCTGCCGCGCACCAGGGCTGCCGCCCGATTCGAGAAGGCGCGTGAGAACCCGTCGCCGTAGCCCAGCGGCAGGGTCGCGATCCGGCTGGGCCGGGGGGCGGTCCAGGTGGGTCCGTAGCTCACGCCGTGGCCCGTCGGCAGGTCGACGACGCGGACGGGTCGGGCATGGAGCGACAGCACCGGCCGGACGCTCGCCAGCACCTCGGCCGGCAGGTCGTGCTCGTCGAGCTCATCGGGCACCAGGCCGTAGACCAGCAGGCCGGGCCGGACGCCGTCGAGGGCGACGACATCGGTCAGCAACCCACCGCTCGCTGCGACGTGGCGCGTCGGCAGGTCGTGCCCCGCGGCCCGGACCGCGGCCGCCGCCGCATCGAAGACCGCGAGCTGGGTCGTGGTGCGTGGCTCGTCCTCGCTGGCCTGGAGATGGGTCCACAGACCGGTCAGCCGGACACCGGGGGTGGCGAGGAGCCGCTCGACGAGGGCCACGAGGTCGGCGGGCAGCACGCCGCCGCGTCCGAGGCCGGTCTCGACCTCGAGCTCGAGCTGGAGCGCGGGCCGTGGGACGGCGCCGTGCTCGGCGCCCGGTGCCGGTCCGTCGGCGACGGCCACGAGCAGGGCGTCGAGGCCGGCCGGGTCGCCGACGGCCACCGCGATCTCGGCCGTGGCCGCATCGGCGGCGCCCGATGGCGGGATGGGATACAGGACCCGGATCGGTGCGCGGATGCCGCCCGCCCGGAGCGCCAGGGCCTCGTCGAGCGCGGCGACGCAGAAGCCGTCGGCGCCGGCCGCCTCGAGCGCCCGGGCGATCGGCACGGCGCCGTGGCCGTACGCGTCGGCCTTGACGACGGGGTGGACCGGGACGGCGGGGCCGGCCAGGTCGCGCACGACGGCGAGGTTGCCCGCCAGCGCATCCAAGTCGAGCGCGAGCCAGGCGGTGCGCGGCAGGGGCGGGAGGCCGGCCGCGGCAAGGCGTGCGTCGATCGAGGCGCCGGCGTCCACGCCCGTCGACGGCTCCGTCGAGCTCACGCGGGCGGCGCCTCGACGGACGGGGTGTCGTCGATCGGGGTGCTCGTGCGTGCCGTGTCACGCGCCCCGAACCCGAGCCGCGCGCCGGCGATCTTGCGCTCGGCCAGGGCCGCCAGTCGGCGCCGGGCGATGGGCAGGCCGTCGGGCAGGTCCGAGGCGAGGAGCCCGGCATCGCCGAGTCGCTCGCGGGCGACCTCGCCCGATGCGCCGTGCAGGTAGACCCCGAGCCGGGCGGCGGCGTACGGGTCCAGCCCCTGGGCGAGGAACGAGCCGATCGCCCCGGCCAGCACGTCACCGGTGCCACCGGTCGCGAGGGCGGGATTCTCGAACGGCGCGATCGAGACCGAGCCGTCCGGTGCGCCGATGACGGTCCGGGCGCCCTTGAGGACGACGACCTGGCCCCACGCCTGCGCCGCATCCCGAACGGCGGCCACGCGCGCGTCGTCGTCGGTGGCGAGGTCGCCGTCGTCCGCCGGATCGAGGTCGCTCCCCGCACGCAGCCGTTGGAACTCGCCGACGTGGGGCGTCAGGACACCGGGTCGATGGTCGCCCTCCCACCAGCCGGGCATCGTCGCCAGCGACCGGAGCGCCTCGGCGTCGAGCACGATCGGCGCGTCGTCGGCCTCGCCCGGGGCGGAGATGAGCTCGCGGACCAGCTCGGCCGTGGCGAGACCCGGGCGCAGGCCGGGCCCGACGACGAGGGCGTCGTGCTCGTGGTCGAGGATGCGGGCCAGCGCGGGCTCGGGATCGATCTCCTCGAGGTCGTCCTCGGGCAGGGCCATCGTCGTGGCCTCGATCACCTTCGCCGCGAAGAGCGGCTGGAGCGACTCCGGCACCGCGAGCGTGACGAGCCCCACCCCTGCGCGCCCGGCCGCGCGACAGACGAGCAGGGCCGCACCGGCATAGTCGAGGGAACCGGCGATCACCAGGAGCTTGCCGAACGTGCCCTTGTGGCCGCGGGCCGGTCGCTCGGGGAGCAGGGTGGCCATGAGGTCGTCATCGAGGCGGGTCGCCCCCTCCGGCCAGGGCGCCTCGTCACGGGGCCGGCGTCCGCCGCCGGTCCCGCCGGTGACCCCCGCGGCCGAATCGCCACGCCCGAAGCCGAGACCACGCCGTTCAGGCATCGCGCGGCTCCTCGGCGGGAGGTTCGGGTGCGTCCGAGGCCAGGGCCGCCGCGCC
>DASPHN010000303.1:0-8791 GCA_035629655.1 Saccharimonadales bacterium (SeqCode)
CAGTTCCCCATCGCCGAGGCCGCCGTCGAGGCCCTCGGCATCACGCTGTGGCCGATGGTCGAGTTCGAGGCCGACGACGCGATCGCGGCGGCGGCCGTCCGGTTCGCCACGGACGAACGGGTCGAGCGCATCCTCGTCTGCACGCCCGACAAGGACATGGCCCAGCTCGTCGTCGACGAGCGGATCGTGCTCTGGGACCGGCGCCGGGGGTTGACCTACGACGATGCCGGGGTCCGCGAGAAGTGGGGTGTCGCCCCGACCTCGATCCCGGACTGGCTCGCTGTCGTCGGAGATTCGTCTGACGGCTACCCGGGCATCCCGGGCTGGGGGGCAAAGGGCGCGGCCGCCGTCCTCGCGCGCTACGGTCACCTCGAGGACGTGCCACCGAAGGCCTCGGCCTGGGAGGTCCCAGGTGTCGGCGGCGGCCGGGCGATGTCCCTGGCGGCCGCTCTCCGTGACCACTGGGACGACGCGATGCTCTATCGCGACCTCGCCCGCCTTCGGACGGCGGACGATGGGGTCGTCATCCGCCAGCAGGACCCGGATGCGCTGCGGTGGGACGGTACGCCGCGCGACACCTGGGAGGCGTTCTGCGAGGAATGGGGGCTCGACCGATTGCGGACGCGGCCCCATCGCTGGCTGGACGAAGATCCGAGCTAGCCGCCGTTCACCAGCCGGAGCAGGTGCGCCGGTGGCCGGCGAACGCCGGCGCTCATCGTTCGCGGACCAGCTCGAGCAGGGCCCGGTGGTGGGCGGCCGGCGCCGCGAGGAGACCGATCGACGTCGAGGGCGCCGAGACGTCGAACCACTGGCCCCCGTCCATCGCACTGACCGTGGCGCCTCCACGCTCGGCGATGAGTCCGGCCGCCGCGATGTCCCAGGTCGACAGGCCACCCTGCTGGACGAACGCATCGAATCGGCCGTTTGCGACGTAGGCGAGCGCGAGGGCGGCTGAGCCCATCGAGCGCGGGATGCGGATGGCCTTGCGCACGGCCCGAGCCCGGCTCGTCGCCGCCCGTCCATTGAGTGCCATCGAGATGACGAAGTCGGAGAGCTGCTCCTTGGTCGATGCGTGGATCGCCCGGCTTGAGGCGCCCAGCGCGCCAGTGAGCATCGCCGGGCCATCCGACGACGCCGCGAACGTCTCCTCGCGCGTCGGGTCGTGGACCACCGCGACGATCGGCCGGCCGTGCTCGATCAGGCCGATGGAGACGCAGAAGAAGGGGATGCCGTTCGCATAGTTCACGGTCCCGTCGAGCGGATCCACGATCCACACCCGGCCGCGGCCGGAGGTCGGCGCGTCGCCGGAACCGCCTCGAGCGTGGTGCTCGCCCGTCTCCTCGGCGAGGATCGCATCGCCGGGGTGGATGGCCTGGATCGCCTCGATGATCAGGGCCTCGGACTGGTGGTCCGCCTCGGTCACGACGTCGCGGGCGCTCTTGTAGTCGATCCGCTCCAACCGCTCGTAGCGGTCCATGAGGATCTCGCCGGCGCGCGTCGCGAGGGCGACGGAGAACGCGAGGTCGTCGGTGCTCCGATCGCTCACGGGGTCCGGCACTCGACGACGAAGTCGCGGACCGTCGATCCCAGCGCGGCGACGGTCTGGGTGAAGGTGACCGTCTTGCCGGGCTCGATCGGTGGGCTGAGCAGGAACGCCCCGACCGAGCCGCCCTGGGCGGCCGGATCGCTCACACGACAGGTCGTCTGGCCGACGGCGCTGCCCTCGTTCGTCACCGACAACGTGATCGCCAGCCCGTCGCTCGATGGGGCCACGTGGTCAAGGGTCACTGGAAACGGTCCGAGGCCGTTGAGGACCAGCCGCGCGGCAACGGCCAGCAGCACGAATCCGACCAGCACCGCGATGATGACCGTCCCGTGGACCTGCGAGGCCGAGACGTCCCGGAGCCCGAGCGGATTGCAGCGCTCACACAGTCCGACGCCCATCGCGACCGGCGCGCCGCATCGGGCGCAACCGTGGGTCGGCTCGTGGGTCGCTCCGGATGCCGGCGAACCGACGGGCGGGACGACCGTCGGGGTCGACTGGGTGGTCGGGGCCATGGAGGGATGGTGCCACGAACCCGGTGATGCCGACCGCCGGTGCTACCAGCGAGCGACCGCGTCCACGAGCGCGTCCACGTCGTCGGTCGTGCGAGCTAGCACGATCGCGCCGTCGGCGCCGGCCTCGTGCCAGCGGTCCCACGTGTCGCGCGGTGCCTGGACCCACGGCGATTCGGCGACCGACGCGTCGCCGAGCCAGTCGCCCTGGAACCCCACGACCACGAACTGATCCTCGCGGCGGCGGCCGCTCGCCTCGAGCGACTCGAGGTAGCGCGGCAGGTTCGCCTCGAAGTTGTCGTCGAACGTGTTCCACCCGTCGCCGATGCGCCCCGCCAGGCGCGCGCCGGCCGGCGTCTCGCCGCCGATGACGATGCGGGGCGTCACCTCGGGCACGGGGTACGAGGCCGCGTCGGTGAGTGGGTAGTAGGGCGACGGTCGCGTGACCGGCCCCCCGGTCCACAGCGCGCGGATCACCGCGACGGCCTCCTCGAGCCGCGCGACGCGCTCCGGCGCTGCCGGGAAGTCCATGCCGTACGCCTCGTGCTCCTTCGGCGCACCGCCGATCCCGATGCCCAGGATCAGCCGGCCCCCGCTCGCGATCTGGAGCGTCGATGCCATCCGGGCGACGAGCGCCGGGTGGCGGTTCATCACGTTGAGCACGAACGGCGCGACCGTCGCCCGGGTCGTCACGGCGGCGGCCATCGACAGCGCGGTCCAGCACTCCACGACCGGCACCGTCGGATCGCCACGGCCCATGAAGTGGTCCCAGCACCACAGGCCGGCGTACCCGGCCTCGTCCAGGCGGCGGGCGCTCTCGATCCACCAGCGCGGCTCGGCTCGGATCGAGCGCAGGCAGACCCCGATCGGCAGCGTGCGGGTCGCCTCCCCTGCCCCGCTCAAAGGCCGGTCTCGAAGAGGCGGATGTCCTCGGCGGCGATCGTGTGGCCGTCGCCACGCGTCGGCCCCAGGGCCGCTCCGGCACCCAACGCATCGAGGTCCGCGGGGAAGCGCCCGATCAGGTCGAGGACGACCGCCTGGATCCGCGCCGCGTTCTCCTGGAAGACCTCGAGCACGTCGGTCGCGTTGACCGCCTCGGTGCCCTCGTGGACGCCCGCGTCGTAGTCGGTGATCAGGCTGATGTTCACGACCGCGATCCCGAGCTCGCGGCACAGCCAGGCTTCGGGGTACTGGGTCATGTTGATGACCTCCCAGCCAGCGTCACTGAACCATTTCGATTCGCTCTTCGTCGAGAACCTGGGGCCCTGGATGACGACGACCGTGCCACGCTCGTGGACCTCGATCCCGTGGTCGCGGATGGTGTCGATGGTCAGCTGGCGAAGGACGGGGTCGTACGTGTCGGCCGATGACAGGTGGGTGACGATGGGGCCGTCGTAGAACGTGTCGGCGCGCCCGCTCGTGCGGTCGACGAACTGGTCGCAGACGACGAAGTCGCCGGGCTTGACCTGGAGCTGCAGGGAGCCTGCCGCACAGGGCGAGATCGCGGCCTTCACGCCGAGCGAGCGCATCGCCCAGACGTTCGCGCGGTAGTTGATGCGGTGCGGCGGGATCGTGTGCCGGCGGCCATGACGCGGCAGGAAGGCGACCCGCCGGCCGGCGACATCGGCCAGGAAGATCGAATCCGACGGGGCGCCGTAGGGCGTGTCGACCTTGACCTCGCGGACGTCCTCGAGCAGGGAGTAGAACCCCGACCCTCCGAAGACGCCGATCTCCGCCGAATCTGTCACGTGAGCCTCCGTCCGCTCGGGTCCGTCGCCCGTCGGATGCCACCGAGCGGGATGCCCGCGTCGGTCGTCGGGCTGCGTCCGATTCTAGGCGGCGCGGGCTAGGATGGGTCGCGACCGCGAACCGCGGCCGGAGGAGGCCCCTGATGGACGACCCCAACTCGACGACCCGCATGCCGACGCCGGGGAGCACGCCGCCGCCCGAGCCGTCGACGCCGGCTCCGACCTCGGACGGGCTCCCGACGCCTGAGGTGGGCGGCACCACGGCCGCCTCCGTGCCGCCCCCCGTCGATCCGCGTCCGCCGCTTGCGGGCTCCGTGCCACCGCCGGTGACCGATGTGCCGGCCCCCGTGACCGCCGTGCCCCCGCCGTCCGGGACCTGGCAGGCGCCGCCGTCACGCGACGCCGGCCGGACGGCCTCGCTCATCGCCGGGCTCGTCCTGCTCGGGATCGGCGCCTGGTTCTTCGTCGACCAGACCCTCGGCATCGAGCTGCCGCCCATCCGCTGGAGCCAGCTCTGGCCGCTCCTGCTCATCGGGATCGGAGCCTGGATCCTCTTTTCGGCCGCGAGACGCGGATCGCGATGATCCCCGGCGACGGGACGCTCGAGGACCGGCTGACCCTCGCCGACTGGCGACGCCGCATCGCGACGTTGTACTCCGAGGTCCGGGCGATGGCCGTCGCCGATCCGGCGATCGCCCTGGCGCACTGGCGCGCCGTCCGTGAGTGGCTGTATCGGACGCATCCGCAGTCACCGGTCCCGGCGCCCGAGCGTGCAGCGTTCACGGCGCACCACTTCGACCACGATCCACGACTCCGGTTCGACGTCGTGGTCGAGCCGGTCGAGGCGCCGGACCCGAACGCCATGCCGCTCGCGCTCCCGAGTTCCGGCGCCGAGACGCTGTCGTTCAGCCGCATCGGGACGGTTCGATTGCCCCTGCCCGACGGTGAGCGGTCGCTCAGCCTGTTCTGGCTCGCGGGCTACGCGGGCGGCCTGTTCATCCCGTTCCGCGACGCCACGAACGGGATCGAGACATATGCCGCCGGCCGCTATCTCCTCGACGGGGCCAAGAGCGCGGATCTCACGGTGAGCACGTCCGCGTCGGAGCCGATCGTCATCGGCACCACCCTCACCCTCGATTGCAACTTCGCCTTCCAGCCGTCATGCGCATTCGATCCGCGCTGGGCCTGCCCGCTCGCGCCACCGGAGAACCGGCTGGATGTCGCCATCAGAGCCGGCGAGCGTCTCGCGACGGGTTGATCCCCCGCGCGCCGGGCTGGACAGCGGCCATCGAGCGGTCGTAGCATCGCCGTGGCGCCCACCCGCGCCGAACCTCCTCGTCGGTCCCCACGCGACCGGCCCCGCGGAGGCAAAGGGGATCCCTGTCCTCGGGTCGGAAGATCGCGCCATCTCGTCCGTTCCACTGACGGCCGTGGCGTCCAGCGAGCGTGGGACCTGGATCGCCGGCCGGGAACGAGGCTCGAGATGACCGACCGAAAGCACCTCAAGACGCGCGTCCGATCGCGAATGTCCCAGACCGGCGAGCGCTACGCCACCGCTCGCGCGCACGTCGTGGCCGGCGCCGCGCCGGCGCCCGTCGCACCCCCGGGGCCCGATCCGATCGGGACCGACGCCGGCACATCCGCCCTTCGGATCCTGGCGGCAGACGCCGGCCTCACGCTGTCCGAGCCGCTTGCCCTCGTCGCGGGCGGCGGTATCGGGCTCGGGGTGTTCCAGTTCCACTATCCCAAGGACGCCTTCAGCTCCTTCTTCCTCGCCGGGCGTCATCGCTGGGATGACCAGCGCGCGTTCTTGACCGAGGCGTTCGAGCGCCTGCACGTCACGCCCGAAGTCGGGGAGACGGGCTCGGCGCGGACCGCCGAGCGAGAGCTCGACGAAGCCGTTGCGGACGGGCGGCCGGCAATCGTCTGGGTCGACGCTGCCGAGCTCGGGACCCGCGCCTACCCAGCGGCCTGGAGTGGCGGTGCGTACCACGTGGTCGTCGTGGAGGGGATCGACCGCGAGCGTGGCACGGCGAGGCTGAGCGACCTGGCGTCCCGGCCGATCGCCGTCCCACTGGACGTGCTTGCCGGGGCCCGTGGCCGGATCGGCAAGGACCGCCGCCGGGTCCTGTCGCTGCCCGCTGCCGCCCGGCCCGAACTCACACCAGAAGGCCTCCTCGACGGCCTGCGTGCGACCATCCAGGGGTTCGATCGGCCGAGGACCCGCCAGTTCGGCCTGTCCGCGCTCGGCGACTGGGCCGCACGGCTGCGTCGCGACGGCGGCGACGGCTGGGGCACGGTCTTCCCGGCCGGTGGTCGCCTCTGGGATGCCCTCCTCGCGATCGACAGCGGCATCCGCGGCACGAGCGACGGCGGACTCTTCCGCCCCACGTTCGCCGCCGGCCTGCACGCGGCGGCCGATCTGGTGGAGCGGCCGGCTCTCCACGCCGCCGCGGCGCGCTACGAGGCGCTCGGGGCGGGCTGGGCTGCACTGGCGGACGCCGCCATCCCGAGCACGGTGCCCGCGTTCCGCCGCGCGCGTGCGCTGCACGACCAGCGGGCCGCCACCTACCGCGACCAGGCTCCAGCCGCCGTCGCCACCGCGAGGGAGCTCTGGGACGAGCTGGCGATGCTCCGGGCCGCCGTCGACGATGACTTCCCGTTGGACGCCGCGTCGGTGATGGACCTCCGCCGGGATCTGGCCGACCGGATCGCCGACCTGCAGGCGGGCGAGGAGGCCGCCCTCGAGGACCTCCGCGTCGCCGTGGCCTGAGTCTCACCGGCCTCCGACCCCTCCGGTGGGACCAAGGTACCGGCGATGGTCCGGACCCACGGCGCCCACCGGAGGCGCGAGGCGGACGGCATGATGGCCCGGTCGCCGTGGCACGTCTCGCCCGGGTCGGCGGCCAGCGCCTCGCGGGGACCGGTTTGCGACTCTTCACCGCCTCCCGACGTCCGACGGACGATCGACTCCTCTGGTCGCGAGACATCCGATTCGTGCACCAGCTCTCGGAGGCGGTCCCGGGCGTCCGCCTGCTCGACCTCGACTCCGGGGCGGTGCTGCTGGGCTCGGCCGAGACCCTGACCGAGGCGATCGCCGCCGACATCGCCGGGGACTGGGGCTCCCCCGACTTCGGCCTCGTGGCCATCGACCCGAGCCTGCCCGAGGCGGAGCGATACCTCGTGGCGCTCTCGACCGCGGTACAGGCCTCCGGGCTGGCCGATCGGATCGGGATGGCGCAGACCACCCAGGTGATCCAGACCAAGACGCTCGACTACTTCTTCAGCCTGCGCACGCGACACGGGGTGGCGTTCCAGCCCATCGTCGAGCTGGCGACAGGGCAGCTCCACGAGTACGAGTGCCTCTTCCGGCCCGACATGCCCATGCTCCCCCAATCGATCAGCGCGATCGTCCAGGCGGCCATCGACACCGACCGCTCGGTCGAGCTCGATGCCTTCCTCGTGAGCCGCATCCTGTCCCGCGCCGGGGAGCTGGAGGCCGTGCGCCAGGCCGCCGGGGCGTCACCCCTGCGTCTGGCCGTCAACCTGACGCCGGCCAGCCTGCTCGATCCGCGCTTCGAGACGAGCGCCATGGCCGCGATGGTCGAGGCGGCCGGCCTGGCGCCGCGCCAGATCACGCTCGAGTGCACCGAGCAGCAGGCCGTCGCCGACGTCGTGCCACTGCAGAGGGCCGTCAAGGCGCTCCGGCGGGCCGGCTTCGGCTTCGCGGTCGACGACGCGGGTGCCGGCTACGCGAGCTTCGCGCTCATCGCCGCGCTCCGGCCCAGCGTCATCAAGATCGATCGCGACATCGTCATGGGCATCGCCCGCGACGATGCGAAGCAGGCCCTCGTCGAGGCGTTCGTGTCGTTCGGCCGGCGCATCGGCGCTCGGCTGCTCGCCGAGGGCATCGAGAAGCGCGCCGACCTCGCGATGATCTCGGGCCTGGGGGTCGACCTGGGACAGGGCTATCTCCTCGGGCGCCCGAGCGCCGAACCCCAGCCGCCGCGACCGATCAGCGCCTTACGGCTCGATCCCCCGCAGCTGGCCTCGTTCGGAGGTCGGGTGCCACGTCGCCGAGCTGGATCGCTCGCCAGCGACTGACCGTCCGCCCGCGTACCATCGCGGGCATGACCGAGCCCTCCGCCGCCACCTCCGTCCTCTCCGAGCGCGTCCGCGCCTTCCTGGCGGCCACGAGGTACGCGACGATCGCGACGGTCGATCCCGATGGCGGACCGCGCCAGGCCGTCGTCTGGTACACGCTCGACGGCGACGATCTCGTGCTGAACAGCGCGGTCGGTCGGCGCTGGCCGGCGAACCTGCAGCGCGACGCCCGGATCTCGGTGGCGATCCCCGATGGCGACGACTTCCTGCACTGGGTCGGTCTCGTGGGTCGAGTGCAGGTCGTGGAGGACCAGCCCACCGCCCAGGCCGATATCGCCGCGATGGCCCGCCGCTACCACGCGGACGATCCCTCCGAGGCCGAGACGCTCATCGCGAACCGGTTCGAGCGCCAGACCCGGATCAGCTTCCGCGTCCGCATCGACGCCGTCCACGACCACCTCGACTGACGATGGACCGGGTCGTCGAGCTCGCCGGTGGCGTCGGCGGCGCCAAGCTCGCCGAGGGGCTTGCGGCGCACGTCGGCGACGGCCTGACGGTGATCGTGAACACGGGCGACGACCTGGAGCGCCACGGCCTCGCCATCTGGCCGGACCACGACACGGTGGCCTATACCCTCGCCGGACTCGATGACGAGATCCGCGGCTGGGGGCTGCGCGACGAGACCTGGACCGTGATGGACGGTCTGGCCGCGCTCGGCGACGATCCCTGGTTCCGGCTCGGCGACCGTGATCTCGCCACGCACCTGTGGCGCACGGATCGCCTGCGCGCCGGGGAGCGGCCGACGGCCGTGGCCCTGGCCCTCCGCGAACGCCTGGGGATCGCGCCGCGGATCCTGCCGATGGCCGACGAGCCGGTCCGGACCG